>DATNEK010000128.1:0-9000 GCA_035553055.1 Streptosporangiaceae bacterium
TGACCGGCAACGGCTGCTCCGAGCCGGTCCTTCGCACCGCGCTGGTCACCGCCCCGGTGGCGGTGGTGACGGTCAGCCGGTCGGCAACCGGGCGCAGCGACCCGCTGACCAGCAGCGCGATGCCGATCGTGGACGGCAGCACGACCGGGCGGGAGAACGTGATCTGAATCCACTGGCCGACCGGCGTGTCCGGGCTCGCCTCCGCCCAGTACGTGCTCGAGTTCCCGTCGAACGCGTTCACCGGGTCGACCTGCGGCATCTCGGCCAGCCAGGAACCGGACGATGACGCCGTCACGCTGGCGGCGCCTGACAGCACGGCCACAGTCTGGCGACCCGCGGTTGAGCTAGGCAGAAGCTGCCGTGGCTGGCCGCCAGCTCCGCCAAGCGGGTCATCGACCGGGTTCGTCCCGGCCGGTGTGTAGACATAAGAAGGAGTCGAGTCGACGCTGCCGAATGTGTGGTCGGCTCGCGGCAGCGAGTCAGTGATCGCCCACAGCGCCGGACTCGCCACCAGCTTGTCACCGGCCATGACGGCCGGCGCCGATCCGAGCACCCGCTGCCCGGTGAGCTGGAGCAGCGCGTCAGGGCCGCCGTTGACAAGCACGGTGCGGCTCACCGGCAGGGCGACCGCAGGAGGCGGCATGGGCCTGCCGATCGCCGACCGCGCGGCGAACACCTCGACGGCACGATAAGAAGGCAGCGCGTACTGAAGCTGCGTCGCACCGGGACTGGCCGCAAGGCCGCTGATGACCGGGCCGAACGCGGCGACCTGGCGGAAGCCAGAACTGGCCAGCGCCTGGTGCATCTGCTGTGGCGGCGTGTAGTCAAGCGTGACCGGGTTGAGGTCGTTGCGCACGATCACGTATCGGATGCCAGACCGCGCGAGCGTGGCGGCCAGGCCAGGCACGCGCTCACCCGACGAGATCGCAGCCTCAAGCGAGTCAAGCAGCAACTGTGAGCCAGCCCCGCCGTAGGGCACGAGCGCCTGCTCGACCCACGGCGACCTCGCCAGCGGCTCAAGCGGTTCGTCAACTGTCTCGCCCCACAGGTAGATCCCGTGCGCCGCCGCGGGCGCGACCAGAACAGGTGCCTCGGGCGAGTGCTGCCTGATGAACGCCGAGACCTGATACCAGTAATTCGGCACGGCGGTGAACGTGCCGGGGCTGAGCGCCTGCCCCGACAGGTAAGGAAAGGCCAGGCCGATCACCACAAGGGCGATCACCGGCGCGGCGAGCACATGCCAAAGGACGCGGCTCGAAGGATCGCTGATGATCGCGGCTCGCTTGGCGCGCAGCACGAGCACGTGCGCGATGCCGAGCGCGAGCACCGCCGCGGCCACCGGCTCCACCTTGTAGACACTGCGCAGCGGCGCGAGCACACCGTCGAGCAGCTTGTCGATCGGCTGATGGAACTCACCGCCCAGGTGGCCCGGATACCCGGCGAGCGCGATCAGCGCGGCGGCGCCGAGCGACAGCCTGAGCCAGGCGCCGCTCGGCATGTCCCTGCGGGCAAGGCCGAGCAGGCCGGCGCCTGCCGTCGCCGCGCCCGCCGTGATCGCCATCGGGTTGGAGACCATCACCCAACCCGCGTTTAGCCACGGCTGGCCGAAGTTGAGGTACGCGGTCCAGTTCCCTGCTCCGCGCAGGAACGTGGCCGCCGACATGGTGCCTGTAGTGGTCGCCGCCTGCTCGATGTAGGGCAGGAAGTCGAACGAGTACTTGGCCTGCAGCAGCAGCGGCACCACCCACCAGCTTGTCGCAAGTGCCACAGCGCCCGACCAGCAGATGATCATCGCGATCAGGCGCCTGCCGCGCATCTGCGTCAGTATGAACAGGCCGGGCAGGACAAGCGCGTCGAGCGTGGATGTGCCGTTGACGCCGCCCATGCACAGCACTGCGGCGCCCGATTTCGCCGCAGCGCTCACCAGCCGGCCACTTCGCGCCGCGCGCACCAGCGGCACCACCGCCCACGGTGCGAGCAAGCCTGGAAGGAGTCCGGCTGAGGTTGAGCCGATCACTATGGTGAAAGTTGGCCACAGGGCGAATGCCAGCCCGGCAACGAGTCTCGATCGCTGCGTGCCGATCTCGAGTTCTTGCGCCAGCTTGACCACGCCGGCGAAACCGATCGCGACCAGCAGGGCCAACCAGAGCCGCTCGGTCACCCAGGCCGGTAGTCGCAGTATTTCTGCGATCAAATAAAAAGGCCCCATCGGGAACGCGTAACCGATGTATTGGTCAGACAGCGTGCCGAACCACTCATTCGGATTCCACAGATGCCAGAGCCTGGCGTAGAAATCGGCTGGCGCGATATCCACGCCGAGCTTGGTGTCGAAGAAGATTCGGCCAGTGGCGTTGCCGAGCAAGATAAGGAAGGCGACGGCGAAGACGAGCCCAGCCCAGCGGGACAGCCGCATTTCCGTGGCTGCGACGAACCGGTCGGCGACGACCTCGATAAGCCTCGCGGTGAGGGTGTCGGGTGGGGCGCGATGCTGGCCGACGCCGGCTCTGCCTGGTTCGGCAGAGTCGGCGGGCCGATCCCGCGCCAGGGTCATCAGGTCCGCCGCATGATCAACAACAGGTTCCAGGTGACGACCTCACGCAGGCCAGGAATATGGACGAGCATCCGGCACCAGCCCGGGTAGTAGCGCGGTCGCGCTGACAGCACCTTCACGTCGCCGCGGGCCCTGACCATCTTCAGCACAGGACCGACGTGCACGGGGAACAGGCTGGCGCCCACCTTGTTCTTCGGCTGCTTGCCGTGCTTGCGGGCGTACCTGCGCTCGGCCGCCGCGGCGCCCAGGTAGTGCCACGGCGACATCTCGTGCCCGCCCCACGGCGAGTACCAGTTGGTGAACGATAGGTAGATCAGCCCGCCGGGCTTGGTCGCCCTGACCATCTCCTCGATCAGGCCGCCTGGATCCCTGACGTGCTCGAGCACGTTCGAGGAAACGCACAGATCCGCGCCGCCGTCGCGGACAGGAAGCCAGTAACCGTCAGCAAGCACGGCACCGGCCGGCGCACCGCCCCGAGCCAGCATCTCGCTTTCATCAGGCTCGAACAGGTAGCAGTGCGCGCCCCGGGACCTGAACTCCTCGGTGACGTATCCGGCGCCGCCACCGATGTCCAGCACTGTTCGGCCCGGAATGGTGATGAACCTGGCGAGCTGGCTAGCCGCGTCCCGCGCGAGCGCTGAGTAAAATCCGTCGGGATCAGTCTGCTCGCTGAGGAACAGCCGGAACAGGCGCACCGACCTCAACATGCGCAGACTCCCTTGATCTGACCGCTGTAGGTTGCCGGGAGCGCGTGCTCACCTGCCGACATCGCCACGGCATCACATGGACACATGCTACTTTTCGGTAGCAAGTGGCTGTAAGGCTAACAAGGACAATCAGCCGCCTACCACGAATGCGACAAGACAAGGCGGCGAGTCCAGCGAACGAGAGTAGAAGGCGCATCGTCTTCATCGCCTGGCGCGACCTCGCGAACCGGAACGCGGGCGGGTCAGAACTCCTCATCGACCAGCTCGCTCGCGGCCTGCAAGCGCGCGGCGACCGCGTCACGCTGCTTTGCGGTGGCGAGGTCGGCGAGCGCGAGTATGAGGTCAGGCGCAGCGGGGGCACATACAGCCAGTTCCTGCGGGCGCCGATCGCGTTCTCACGCCACCTGCGTGACTGCGACCTGGTGGTCGAGGTCTGCAACGGCATGCCGTACCTAGCGCCGTTGTGGACGAGGAAGCCGGTGATCTGCGTGGTCAACCACGTGCACAGCGAACTGTGGGCGCTGCGCTTCCCTCCCCCGGTCTCCGTGGCCGGCCGGCTGACTGAGTCGGTCGTGATGCCGTGGGTGCACCGGCGCAACCTGTTCGTCACCGTGTCGGCTTCCACGTTCTCGGCGCTGACCGAGGTGGGCGTCGACGCCGACCGGATCAGGCTGATCTGCAACGGCGTCGAGCCTGGCCCGCCGCCCGCGCCGCTATCTCCCGAGCCGCTGTTCCTCGCCCTCGGCAGGCTCGCCGAGTACAAGCGGATCGACATACTGCTCAAGCTCTGGGACCGAGTCAGGCACGTCGTCGGCGGGCGGCTGGTGATCGCCGGAGACGGCCCGGAGCGAGAGCGACTTCAGGCGCTCGCCGGACCCGACGTGACCTTCACTGGAAGGGTGTCGGAAGAGGAGAAGCACCGGCTGCTGTCCGCCGCCTGGCTGCTGCTGCACCCGGCCAGCATCGAGGGCTGGGGCATCGTCGTGGCCGAGGCCGCGGTGCGCGGCACGCCTGCGATCGGGTTCAGCGTTCCCGGCCTGCGCGACTCGATCGTGCACGACGAGACCGGGCTGCTCGTCGGCACCGAGGGCGAGTTCGCCTCGGCCTGGGCCGCCCTGGCGATCGATGATCGGCGGCGGGCCGCGATGGGCAGGGCCGCCCGCGACCGTGCGCTGCGGCTGCACTGGTCGGCCGCGGTGGACGGGTTCTCCGGGGTGGCCGATGAGGCGATCAAGCGAGCGCACGCCTCCGGTCACGTCAGGCGACAGGGCGATGTTGTCGATGCGGTCGCCGCCGAGCCGATCGATGCCGAGGAACTGATCACCGGCTCGGTCCCGTCGGAGCCAGCCTGATGGCTACCGCGGCGACGGACAGCACGCTGCGGGATTTCTACGAGGATCCGGCAGTGCCTGCGAGCTCGGGACCCGACCGGGCTTACCGGCAAGCCGAGATGCTTGCCGACGTGCTCGCCGACGTCAAGCGCCCGGCGACCATACTCGACGTCGGCTGCGGCGACGGGTTCGCGACCGGGGTCGCCGCCCGGCGGAACCCTGGTCACCACTTCGCCGGCCTCGACTGGTCGGCGCTCTCGCTCACGGCCGCGCGGCAGCGGGGCATCGCCGTGCTCAGGGCCGGCCTTGACGCGCCGCGACTGCCGATCAGGCCGGGCAGCGTGGACGTCGTGGTGATGAGCGAGGTGATCGAGCACCTGGTCGACACCGACTCGGCGATCGAGGCGGCCTACCGCGTACTTGCGCCGGGCGGCTCGCTGCTGCTTTCCACGCCCAACCTGGCCGCCTGGTACAACCGAGGCCTGCTGGCCGCCGGGATTCAGCCAGTGTTCTCCGAGGTAAGCCTCCGCTCGGTGTTCGGCAGGCCGGGTAGTCAGGTCGCCGGGCACCTGCACATGTTCACCCGGCGCGCGCTCGTCGAGTTCCTCGCCGCCTACGGGTTCAGCTGCGTCAAGGTAGCTGGCGCCAGTTACCACGACGTACCAGCGGTGCTGAAACCGCTCGACCGGCTGTTCTGCCACTGGCCGTCAGCCGCCTCGATCCTGCTCGTGCACGCCCGCAAGACGTGATGTGGCCTAACCGTGATGTGGCCCAATCTGGTACACCGGTCCCCCTCCCCCGCAACTGAGACGTCCGATACCGAACGCGCCAAGGCCGGACCCCCCGATCGCGGAAAATCCGATGTCAGATTTTCCGAAAACGGAAATTTCCATCTGCGGATTTCTGGGATCGTACGGCAGCATGCTTGGCCGGCCGCGGTCGGGCTCGGGCTTGGGCTGCTGGCGCTCGGACCCGCGCTCGACCGCGGCTTCGTGCTCTCCTACGACATGGTGTTCGTGCCAGACCCGCCGATCGGCGCCGCGGACATCGGGCTCGCCGGTGTGGCGGCCAGAGCAGTTCCGAGTGACCTGACCGTGGCTCTGGCTGCCAAGATCATCCCAGCGGAATTTGTTCAAAAAATAATCTTGCTGGCCATCTTCGTGCTCGCATGCGCTGGCGCGGCCGCATTGCTCGCGTCGGGATGGCCGCGGCGCGAGGATGGCGACGCGCTGCCTGCATTGCCGAGGCTGGCCGCCGGGGTGTGTTATGCCTGGAATCCGTTCGTCGCCGAGCGGCTGATCCTGGGCCAGTGGGCGCTGCTGCTTGGCTACGCGGGGTTGCCGTGGGTGCTGCGCGAGCTTGGGCGGCGCACCGGGGCGGTCAGGCCGGGCAGACTGGCGCTGGCGGTGGTGCCTGCGCTGATCGGCGGTTTCGCGGCGATGTCGATTACTATCTTGGCCGCAGTGCCTGTGGCAGTCTGCGCTGGGCCCGGCGGGCTGCGCGCCGATCGGCTACGCCGGGTCGCTGTCGTGCTTGGCGTTCTCGCGGTGGCGTGCTTGCCTTGGCTGATTCCTTCGCTGATCGTGGCCGTGCACACCGATCCGGCCGGAGCAGCCGTATTCGCCGCTAGAGCCGACACTCCCTTCGGCGCGGCGGGCAGCCTGCTGATGCTCGGCGGGATCTGGAACGAGCAGGTGGTACCTGCCGGGTACGGCGGCCTGGCCTCGACCAGCTGGCTGCTGATCGTGCTCGCCGCGATCGCCGGCTACGTCGCCGCCGGCAGGCCGCGCCGACTCTGCCCAGGTCTTGGCGTCGCGGCCGTGATCGGGTTCTGCCTCGCGGCGCTTGGCTCGTGGGCGCCAACTCTCTCGGCGCTGCAATCGGCGATCTCGTTCTGGCCTGGCTTCGGCGTGCTGCGGGACGGGCAGGTGTTCGTCGCGCCGCTCGCGCTGGCCGAGTCGGTCGGTCTCGGCGCTGGGGTGGCCGCTCTGATCGCCGCGGCGGCGGGTACGCGGTCCGGTCAGCCAGCCCTGGCGGCCGACAGAGCAGGTGGCGGCCCCGGTCACCCGGGCAAGGCGACTGGCCGAGCCGCTGGCGGGCGGGCTATCAGGGACAAGCCAGCGACCGGGCCGGCGGCGGTGATCGGCGTGATTGCCTTGATCGCTTCCGTTGCGCTACTGCCCGGACTCGCCTGGGGCGCTGTCGGCCGGCTGCGAACGGCCGAATACCCCGCCGACTGGATCACCGCCAGGCATCTGATCGACACCAGCCCGCCGGATGGCTCCGCGCTGTTGCTGCCGTGGGAAGAGTACCGCCGGTATCGGTGGAACCACGGCCAACCGGTGTTCGACCCGTGGCCGAAACTCCTTGCCCGGTCGATGATCTGGAACGACGCGCTCCAGGTCGGATCGACGACGATCGCGACCGAGAACCGCTCGGCGCGGCGACTAACCCCGGTGATCAACTCGGTCCAGCCGCTCACCTCGGTATTGCGCGCCGCCGGCGTCAGGTACGTGATCGTCGATGCGGGACCGATGCTCGGACGGCCTCGGTCCCAGCTCGCTGAGCTGGCCAGGCTGCCGGGAGCCCAGGTGGTCATCGCGAGCCGTGACCTCATTGTCTTCAGGCTCCCCGGCTAGCCTCGTCGCCGCCGCCGTCCACGATCCCCGTGGCCCGAAAGTCTCTATTTCATATCAGTCTGGTTAGATGCCACCTAGATTCACTACGCTTTCCGTCAGGCTTCGGGCTCTGCGGAGTTCGGCAAGGAGGACATCGTGTCACGAGTGTGGATGCTGGTAATGGCCGTTGTGGCTGGTGCCGCGGTCGCTCTTGGCGCGACCTTCACGGTCACGAGTGTGTTGTCCAGCTCCAACGAGAGCCCGGTCAACCAGCAGCTGTACAACTACGGCACGCACTAACTCAAGCAGTCCGCGCCCACGCCCGCGGATGATTGTCGTGTTACGGAGAGTTTTTGGCGTTATCGCACGAAAAGCATCCGGAACCGGGCAAGTCTCCGAGGAACGCACGTCAATGTTCCGGTCGTTATGATGTAGCCTTTTCCGTCGAGGTAGGCTTTTCCGCGAATAGAGCGGCAAACTCTACGTCGACGGAAAACTCTACGTCACGATTTTAAGTCCTGCCTCAATCGTCACACCAGTTCGCAGTTTCGAGCGCGGGCGCGATGGGCTGGATGCCGAGTTCGATCCGCTGCCGTACCCTCACCCGGCCACCTCGGCTGCCATAAGTGCGCCCAGCTCCCAACAAGCCTCTAGGTCTGCCTTGGCCGGCGTCCCGGTGACTGTGACAGCAGGTCTGATCTGCCGCCAGCCGAGCCCGGTCGTGATCGACTCCACCGCCCGGACAGCTCCGCCCGTGTCGCTCCCGCCGTGCACGTATAGCCCGTATGGCCGTCGCTTCGTCGCCTCCAGGCACGGATAGTAGATGCGGTCGAAGAAGTGCTTGAGTGCGCCCGAAATGTAACCGAGGTTGGCGGTCGTGCCGAGCAGGTAGCCGTCAGCGGTCAGGACATCAACCTCGGTGGCCGTCAGGGCGGGCCGGACCAGCACTTCCACGCCCTCGATCTCGTCGGTCCGCGCACCGTTCTCAGCAGCCTCAAACATGGCCTGCAAGTTTGGTGACGGCGTGTGGTGAACGATCAGCAGTGTGCGCATTACCGCTGAGCTTAGCCACGGCGGATTGGGCTGTGCGCACTGAGACGCCACCGCCAGCGCTCTCGCACGGCAATCTGCCCAGGTCAGCGCGGAGGTGGAGCACGGCCACGCGCACTGGTTGTTCCAGCTCAACGGCGGGGTGTTCTTGCCGCCGTGGGGCAAGTCCGAGCACTGGCTGCTTTCTGTGCCGCACGACTGCGCTGACGTTGACCGGTTTAACAGTAACGTTGCGAGATTAGCCGCGCGCGTCGCCGAGGTTGGCAAGGTGCTAGATTCCGCCCAGTGAACGCGCTGACCAGGCGAGCTTTTCTTGCCCGTGCTACCGGAACCGCGGCGACCGCTGCCGTGGCGGCCGGAGGTCTTTCCGGCCTGCTCTCCGCCTGCGACTCGTCCGCCTTCGACGCCGACGTGCTGAACCAGCCGCAACCGCCGGCGCCGACCCATCCGGTCACCTGGCGGGTCGGCGCCGGCAACGCGCCGATCCCGGACGGGCTGCTCGCCGAGCACGATGCCGTGCTGCGGGTCTTCACCTGGCCAGGCCGGATCGCCGCCGAGTGCCTGGACAAATTCCGCCGCAAGCACAGATGCCGGGTCCATGTGACCACGTTCGGCTCGATGCAAGAAGCGATGGCCACGATGACAACGAGGCCAACGACATTCGACGTGTTCCTCGGCGTGCCGATCGCCATGCTCGGCATCTTGGTCAGGAACCACCTCATCCAGCCGCTCAACCACAGCTA
>DATNEK010000129.1:0-36241 GCA_035553055.1 Streptosporangiaceae bacterium
GGGCAGTCCGTGTGCGCCCGCACGAAATAGGCGCATCCGCGCGAAGATCGCCGGTACTCCTTGATCAGCGGCCTGATCCCGCGCCTGTGGTGGTGCCAGCCAAATAGGTCCTCGCTGACAAGGACGGAATAGCCAGCGCTAGCCACCCGCCAGAACCATTCGTAATCCTCATAGCTGCCGTGGGACCAGGACGCGTCGATCGGGCACCCGGCATACATATCCGGCGTGAACAAGGTGTTCGCGGTGATCGGCGGCTTCAGCCCGCCGGCGCCGAAGTTGGCCTTGGTCACCACGTACGACGCGTCGATCCTCGGCGTCTTCGCGCCGAGCCTGGTGCTGTCGGTATACCGGCCCCAGTACGTGTCGTGGATCGAGCGCATGCCGCCGGTCACGCAGTTCGCTCCGCTGCTCTCCAGTGCGGTTACGGCCCGGCCCATCCAGTCGGGCGGCAGCACGATGTCGCTGTCAACCAGCGAGATCAGATCACCGGTCGCGCCCCTGATCCCCGCGTTGCGCTTGAAATTGGCGTCACGCAGCCCAGGAGGGGTCTCGATTTCCATCGTCACCAGCCGGCGATCGTCGATGCCCGTCAATCCCTCCCAGGTGCTGTCACCGGGCGAGCCCACCAAGATGATCTGCGCCAGTCCTTGATAGTCCTGGGCGAGCAGCGACCGCACCGCGGCACCGATCGTGCTTTCGTTGGCCCGGCAGGGGATCACGACGCTGACCCGCGGGCACGCCGCCCGCGGTGAGGTCGTCTTGGGCGGGGCAGGCCCGGGCGGCGCGTCGAGCGACACCACCGCTTCCGGCGGCGACTCCTTGACCCGTCCGGCCAGCCGACTGCCGGCGGGCACGAATACGAAGCGGTCGCCAGCTACATAGTTGATCACCGTGAACACCGCCGTCAGCACGATGTTCGCGACCAGGTAGTTCATGCCAAGCCACAGCAAGCCCCAGTACATCGCCAGGTTCAGCGCCACGGTTACCGTCTTCTGCGCGTTGAACCGAGCGAAAGCCAGCAGCAACGGGGTGTCGCGGTCACGCCAGGTCAGCCACCGGTTGAGGGCGAAGCTCGTCTCGATCGAGAGCACAGCCTGCGCGAGGTAGGACACCACTGGCGCGACGCGCAAGCCGCTCGTCAGCCAGGCCTGCAGCCCGAATCCGAGCAGGAATACGAATCCGCCAATCGCGCTGAACAGCAGAAAGCGCGACCCGTCGAATACGCGAGGCAGCATCGAATGCTTCGGTGCCGCGTGCCGCCCGCCCGACCGCTGGGCTGGGCGTGAGCCGGAGAGTTGCTCGGCGACTCGTGCACCGACCCGCCGGACGCCGGCTAGGTCGGATACCACCACCGCGGGCAGCGGCAGCGTCGCGACCAGCTGGCCGGAAGTCGGCCAGTCCTGCTGGTTAGTCATGGCCAGCAGACCCGCGATCGCGTTGTCCATCGATAGCTTGGCCTGGCCTGCGGCCTGCCTGGGCACAAGCTCCCCCAGCGATTCAAGGAACCTCCGGTCTCAGCGTCGCGAATGCGACTTAGGTAACTTAATGGGATCGACGGCTCAGATCACAAGCTGTGGGGCATGTGCCCCCCAAGGTGTCAGACGTTATCACGGCCGTCTAGGTTTACAGGGCGCTAGTTGGTCGATTCAGTAACCAGATCGTTACGGGCAGGCATCGGCGTTCGGATGATCATCTTCGACCCGGTGCTCACCAAGCGAAACGCTTGACAAGATACCGCCTGAAGATGATCGAGATAGCGCGATCGCGAGTATCGCTAAACCAATACCGGTGTGAATATCGCCATACATAACTGCTCCAGTGATTGGCTATCAATATCTCGGCGGCTTCTTGACTATTGGCCCGTCTGTCATCGTGCTTCGTAACCAAGACGCGTGAGCACGCCGCAGGGTTTACACGCGGCGCCAGGCACCTTCCGCCACGGTCGCGACCTCTGCTCGGCTCGTAAGCCGGCGTCAGCTCGATGCATACTGGGTTGGTGACCGCTGCTCGCCGGGACTCCGGCGCAGATCGGAGGTCGGGGGGCATGTCAGGTAGGGCGGCAAGGAATGAGCCCGCGGAGCCGGCTGACGCCGCGCTGCGGGCCAGGCAGGCGCAGGGCCTGACGGCGCTGCTCGCGATCGCCGTGCACACTTCACTCGCCGTGTCGCAGGCATCGACCTCGCTGGTGTCAGCCGCGCCAGCCCAACCGCAGGTCGCGGGGGCGAGGCGGGAGCCACCGCCGACAGCCGGAGATCAAGCGGCACAAGGGCCCATCGGTGCGCTGCGAGCCAGGCTCGGCACCGATCATATGGTGCGCAATTCGCTGTACCTGATCATCAGTTCCGGGGTCCAGGCTGGGCTTGGCTTCGCGTTCTGGATCGTGGCGGCCCGGCTGTTCAGCACCGCGGACGTGGGCAGGGCAAGCTCCCTCATCTCCGCGACGGTCGTGATCGCGTATCTCGCCCTGCTCGGGCTTAATAGCACTCTCGTCAGGTACCTGCCGACCGCCCCAGATGCGGACTCGCTGATCAGCGCCGGCCTGATGCTCGTCGCCGCGTGCGGAGCCGTGATCGGGCTGCTCTACGTGCTTGCGACCCCGATCATCGCGCCGCGCCTTGACTTCATCGAGCATCACGCGCTTTTCGCGATCGGATTTGTCGTGCTGACCGCGGCGGCGAGCGTCAACCTGCTGACCGACTCGGTGTTCGTCGCGTCGCGAAGAGCGGGCTTGTGCGCGCTGACCGATGGCGCGATTGGCGGCACGTGCAAGATAGTCAGCGCGGTGGCGCTGGCCGGCGCGGGGGCGTACGGCGTGTTCGCCGCGTCGACCGGCGCGTTCGCCGCGTCGGCGCTTGTCAGCATCGCGCTGATCGTCATCGTGCTCCGCTGTCGGCCGGCCCTGCGCAACCCGTTCGCTACGCTGATGCCGCTGCTCAGGTTCTCGGCGGCCAACTACGTGGCGAACATACTGAACCTGCTGCCTGTCCTGGTCGTCCCGCTCATCGTCCTTGACCGGCTCGGCGCTCGTGACGCCGCTTACTACTTCGTCGCGTTCCAGATCGCGACGCTGCTGTACTCGGCGGCGTACGCCGTCGGCCAGGCCTTTCTGGCCGAGGGTTCGTATGCGGGCACCAATCGCCGCGAGTTGTTCAAGCGCAGCAGGCGCATCCTCGTCGCGCTGTACCTGCCTGCCGTGATCGTTGTCATTCTCGCGGCGCGCTGGGTCATGCTGGTGTTCGGCGCGAAGTACAGCCAGTTCGGCACTTCGTCGTTGATACTGCTCGCCGTCGCCGCCATTCCGATCGCGGCGTGCAATTGGTCGTGGACAGTGCTGCGCCTTTCTGGGCGGCTGACGGCCATCGTGGCGAGCAGCGTCGTCTATACGGTCGCTATCTGCGCCCTGGCCTGGATACTCGCGCCTGGCGGCCTTGCATTCCTGAGCGCGGCCTGGCCGATCGGCGCGCTCGCTGCCGCGCTAGTAGCGACCCTGACCGTGGCGCTATGCCCGGCCAAGGCCCCATCGCACGCCGCCAGCCGACGCGGAGCGCGGGCTGGGCGGCGTCGAGAGGCCGCGGCTAATTGATCGCTAGACATTGCGTGCAGGAATAGGAGATCAGGTTGGGCAAGGTCGCCGTGACGTCGAGTGCCGCGCCCGATTCCGCGTCGTTCAGCACCTTGACCGTGACCTCGAGCGTGGTTGAGCTGTCGACCTGCACCGACTGGACGACAACCTGCGAACCCGAAATGATCACGTTGGGCGGGGATGTGAACCCGGCGCCGCCGGTGGCGGTCAGCATCAGCGTCACGGTCGTGTTCTTGCTGACGTCGCCAGGCGAGACGCCGAGCGGAGCGGTCTGCGTGCTCTTCGTTACCGCGTAAGCGGTCAGCGGCAGGGCGGCGGAGTCGTCACCGATCAGCAGGTCGGTGCCGTCCCAGACCGGCTGAGCGAAGAGACCCTGGGGGTCGGTGCTGATGAACTTCAAGATCTTTCCCGTGGCCGCCGACAGCAAGTAGACGCCGGTCGGGCCGTGGCCGGCGTCAAACGGAGAGAACAGTACGGGCGCAGCGACGACGCCGGCGCCGTCCTCTGACGGGCTGCCGACGATCCACCCGTCCAGGCCGGTCTGCCAGATCGGCTTGCCTGTCGTCGGGTTGAGCGCCTGCACGGACCCGTCGTAGGTCGCGCCGTTGATGGTGGCCTGACTGCCGCCGCCCTCGATCAGGTACTTGCCGTTCCAGATCGCCGCGGCATCGCACTCGTTGGACAGTTCTCCGCTTGTGGGAATGCCCATCTTGCGCGTCCACAGCGGGCCCGCGCTCATGTCATTGGCCCGCAACGCGTAGTAGATGCCGTCCTTGTTGCAGGCGCCGACCATCGTCGTGGCGACCCCGTCAGGGTAGGCGGTGAACACCGTTGGCGAGGCGCCGAAGTCCGAGTCGCCGAACGCCTGCTTCTGCGGCGCTTCCCAGGTGCCGAGTAGCTTCAGCGTGTTTCCGTCGAGGACGTTGATCGACTCGGAGTCCGGGATGTTGTTGTCATTCTGTGCGTTGCCTGTGGTGGCCGCGACGTCGCCGTTCGGCAGGACGACCACGCTGCCCCAGACGCTCGCGCCCACCACCGATGGCGGCAGCGAGTCCCAGTAGGCGATCTTGTTGCCGGTGTGCTGGTTGAAGGACAGCACGCCGGCCTTCACCAGCGGTACGTCGCAATTGGACGCGATGCCGATGTACACCTTGCCGTTGGCGACCGTGGGCGAGCCCCAGGCGTAGAAGTTGTCGATGGACGTCGACGGGATGCCGACCACCGACTTCCACAGGACGTCACCGGTCGCCGCGTCGAGTGCGTAAAGGTGGCCGTCGGGCGCGTTGATGTAGACGACCGGCTTGCCGGTGACCGGGTCGGTTGCCACCGTGGCCGTTGAGATGATGCCGAATCCGGCGCTACCGCAGGTATTGCCGAGCTCGACGCCGAGGAATACCGGGTTCGGCCAGACCTGCTGCCCCGTCTTCTCGTTGATGGCCTCCATGTAACCGTCTTCGAGGCCGACGTAAATGACGCCCTTATAGGCGATGGGGCTCGCGTCGTCGGTCGTGGTTCCGCCGGCATCTGAGCTCGGCAAGGTCGGTGGCGGCAGCCACTGCCAGATCGGCCGGAGGTTCGCCATCGAGGCGCTGCTGATCGAGGTGGCGGCCGGGTTGTACGAAGAGTGGCTGGCGCCGCCGAGATAAGCCGACCAGTCGGGCGTGTAGTAGGTGTAGATAGCGGCGGCGCGGTACCGGCTGACGGGACCGGATGGGTTCTTGACCGTGACGGTGACGGTCTGTGACGAGCTTGATGAGGGCAGCGCCGGTATCGTCGCCGTGATCTTGGTCGCGGAGACGACCGTGACGTGCGGGGACTTCACCGCTCCGAACGAGACGGTCGCCCTGGCCGCGAAGTTGCCGCCGTGGATGACGACTGTGCGGCCGCCGTTGGCCGGCCCGATCGAAGACCCGAGCGTGGTCACCACGGGAACGCGGGAGGCCGGGTCGACCGCGCCGATCGCGCAGCCGACCGCCTCGGCGCTCTTGTCGCCGCGTTGATCGGGTATCGGGCAAAGGCGCACCGAGTGGTTGCCAGGGTCGATCTGCGCCACGGCCGGGTTGGGGATCTGCTCGAGCGCCGGGCTGGCCGAGGCCGGCGCCATCGTGGCCGTCGGCCCGCCCGCACGCGCCAGCGGCCTTAGGTTCGGGTGGACCCCGACCAGGTCGGTGTTGCCGAGGCTGAAGCCGCAGTTGGAGCGCGTGTTGTCGGTCAGGTTGTAACCGGCATCGGTGATGGCCCTGCTGCAGCTAGCCTTCGATCCGGCCAGGATGCTGCCGGCCATCTGCACCGAGCCGCTGAGCCTGCTGATCGCCGACTTGCCGAGGTTATTGTCGATGGTCGAGTCGAGTATGACCACGGTGCCGGCGCCACCCGCGTCGCCGGTGTCGAATACGGACCCCTGGTCGCTGGCCTTGTCGGCGTGGAACGTCGAGGTCCGCACGGTCACCGTGCCGTTGCCGCGCTCGCCGTTGTCGATCGCGCCGCCGTGGACCGCGCTGTCGGCGGAGAACGTGGAGCTGGTGACGGTCAGCGTGCCGACACCGTCGGAGTCGGCGTTGTCGATCGCGCCGCCGAACTTGGCGCTGTCACCGGAGAACGTCGAACCGGTCACGGTCAGCGTGCCGTGCCCGCTGTCGGCGTTGTCGATCGCACCGCCGTGGTCGGAAGCGCTGTCGCGGGAGAACGTCGAGCGGGCGATGGTAGCCGTTCCCGTTCCGCCGTTGCCGTTGTCGATCGCACCGCCGCGCTGGCTGTGATCGCGGGTAAATACGGAATCGGTGACGACCAGCCGGCCGCTCCCGGCGACCTGGGCGATGACCGAACCATTGTCGATGGCGCCGCCGAAGAAGTCGGACCGGTCGCCCGTGAAGGCCGAGTGATTCACCGCCAGCCGCGCGCCCTTTGCGACCACGACGCCGCCTCCGACCTCGGCCGAGCAGTTGGTGATCGTGACGCCGGTCAGGTTCACCGCGCCCATGTCATCGATGCCGCCACCACCATGCCGGCTGGCATTGCGCCCGCCGGTGATAGTGACCGACCGCACGTTCGCGACGACGCGGGCGCGCACGGTCAGCACGGGGCCGTGGCACGTCGTAGTCGGGCACCTGACCTTTCCCGCGGCGTCTCCGTTGATGACCGGGCCACCCGCCCCAGGCGCCGGCCTGATCGTGACCGGCTTGCCCGCCGACGTATGGCGGGTGCCGATCACGAAGTTCCCGTAGTACGCGCCGGCTTTGCCGCCCGTGGCGAGCAGGACGCTGCCTCCCGGCTTGACCAGGCTAAGCGCCTGGGTCAGGCTGCACTCCCGGCCGCGCTGAGCTGTCTTCGGGCAGCTACGCGGCGATCGCGCAGCTCCGGCCGCGTAGGCGTAGAGGCTCCGCGCTGACGCTGCCGACACCACGCTGCCGAGCGCGGCGGATTCGCCAGGAAGTGTGCAGGTCGCGACCGCGAGAGCGGCGGTGACCAGCGGCGCGGCCAGCCGATAGCCTCGCGATCGTCGTGAATGGCCGTAGGCTCGCATCATTGGACGCGCTTCCCCCAAGGTAGAACGCCTGACCTAACCCGTGGGATCTTAGGGCACGAACCTTGTCTCATGGGCATATTCCCCGCCAACTGCCGCCGTCGGCCGACAGGTCATCGCGAGAACGTCGCTCGTGCGCCCGGCCAGGGAGTCCCAGTCAAACTCGGCCCGCGCCCTGGTCGCCGCCGCGTCGCCGAGGCGCCGAGCGAGCGCGGCGTCGTTTAGCACCCGAGCGAGCGCCCGTTCCAGGTCACGGGCGTCTCCCGGCGCCACAAGGAGGCCGGTCTCGTTGTCCTTGACGGCATAGGGCACACCGCCGATCCTCGAGCCGATGACGGGGGTGCCTACGGCGCCAGCTTCCACATACACCATGCCGAAGCCCTCGGTGCGGCTCGTCGATGGCATGGTGAACACGCTGGCCAGCTTGTAGTACTGGGCGAGCTCGTCGTGCCCGACGTAGCCAGCGAAGTCAACATGGTCGCCCACGCCGGCCGCGACGGCGTATTGGCGGTACATATCGATCCCATCGCCCGCGCCAGCGACGATAAGGCGCAGGTCCGGGCTTGCCTCGCGAATACGCCCGAATGCCCTGATCAGTATGTCAAGCCCTTTGTATTGCTGCGATTTGTTCAAAGAGCCCACGAACAATATCACTCGTTCGCCCGCATACCGAGCCGCCAGGTCGGCCGCTATCTGAACGTCGGGATTGAATACCGTTAGATCGACGCCCGGCGACACCACACTGACCTTGCTCTCATACTCGCGCAGGTAGCGTGACTCACGCAGGTAATGGTCAGACGTGGCGATGATACGGGTACTGCGGCGCAGCGTTCTGTCGATGAGCGTGCGCTGCAGCGTCGCCACCGCAAGCTTCCCGAGCAGCGCGTCCTTGACGACGTCGTTGTGGTAGGTCAGGACGAACGGCGTCGGTACGCTGGCCCGCTGTGCCATATCCGCTAGGTAAGGAACCGGCGTGTGCGCGTCGATGACATCCGGGCGCTCCTCATCGAAGATACGCGCCAGGCGGCGGCGCCAGCGAAAGCCTACGGGGGTATTGGATACGGTCAGCGCGATAGGCAGCCGATATACCGGCAGGCCAGCTATTAGCTGTCGGCCGGTCTCTTCGCTCCCGGTGGTTACGACGACCACCTGCCAGCCGAGCGTGACCAGCCGGGTCGCGATATTGAGCGTGTAGGTCTCGACCCCGCCGATCCGAGGGTGGAAATGCGGAGCGACGATTATGACCTTCATGGCCGCCTGGACTCGGCGTAGGCGCTGACGTAGGCGTCCATCGTGGCGGCCATGCTGTAGCCCTTCGCGCGGTCGAGCGCGCCGCGTGACAGCTTTTCGTACAGGCCATCCTCGGCCACCAGACGATAGATGGCGCCGGCGAAGCTTTGCTCGTCGAGATCGGCGAGCAGGCCGCTTGTGCCATCGGCCACGATCGTGCGCACGCACCTGACGTTGCTGGCGATCACCGGCACGCCCTTGCTCATGGCCTCGAGCATGACTTGCCCGAACGTCTCGCGCGTTGACGGCAAGACCAGCGCGTCAACCGATTCGTACAGGCGCTCGAAGTCATGGCCGTGAACGAAGCCGAGCAGGTCCACGTGCTCGTGCAGCGATAGTTCCGATATCAGCCGCCGCACCAGCTGCATCTCCTCGCCGTCGCCGGCGATATCGAGGTGCACGGGAAGGGCGTAGGTGTCAAGGAAGCGGCGCAGCGACCGCAGCAGCAACGGCACGTTCTTCTGCCTGGCGACCCGACCGGCGAAGAGCAGCCGGAACGGCTCGTGCGGCGCGGTTCTGTGCGTCTTCACTGGAGTCAGGGTGGTCGCGTTAGGTATTACCCTGATCTTCTCCCTGGCGACCCCGTACTTGTCGGTCACCAGCGGAATGTCATCGGGCGTCAGCACGATGACGAGCGCCGCGCCCCGGTAGACCCACGTCAGCATCGTCCGCTGATACCCACGCAGCAGCGCGTCCCTGAACCTCGTGTGCCCCTCCGTGTCGAGCGCCATCCGCACCACGTACGGCATCTTGCGCAGCTTGCAGACCAATGCCGCGATCTCTGGGCTAAAGGCCAGCGCCGCTTCCAGGTGCACGACGCTGTCCTTGGGCACCTTCGCCAGGGCGGCGGCCAGCGAGAAAATGATCGGGGTATGAGCTATCTCCCGGCTCCGCAGGTAACGCACGGTCAGCTGCCCGCCGGCGGGTTTCCTTTCCGCCACCGTGTGCGGGTGGGTCAGCCCTGACGACGTCAGGGTCATGGCGTCCCAGCCGGAGTTCGCCAGCCAGTCGGCTCGGTCCCTGGCCCGCATCTCCATCCCGCCCACGTATGGCGGGCTGTAATGCGGGACAATCTGAACGAGCCGATTCATTGATCGCAGACCTCCGTGCGCGGGGTTCCGTTGGGGGTCGTCCGCCCTGGCTGGCACCCCTGGGCCGATGCGGCCATGATGACAGATGGGGCAGGTAGTCGCCGGCCACTTCACGCCGTCGTTTCTGGACGTACAGTAGTTGCTCCAGGCCCCGTCCCTCATTTCGGTGGCCACCAAGACGGAGGCACGGAAATTTTCCGCACGAGCTCGGGCGAGCGACGGTGGTGGCCGGCGCTCGGCGCCATCGCGGCGATCGCGGTGGCCGTCAGCCTGCTGCTGCCGGCCGGCCGCCACCAGTGGGCTCTGTCGATCTTCCGGCAGCCGGCTCATTACACCGTCCTGGCGTTCAAGGACGCATCGGGATTGCCGACGACCGGGATCAGCGGCAGCGCGATACCGGTCTCGTTCACCGTCGGCAACCAGGAGGGCCGGACGCTGACCTACAGATACGTCGTGCGCGAAGCCGATCCGCTGGACTTCTCGGCCACAATGGCGACCGCGGCCCGCAGGCTAGGACCAGGCCGGACATGGACGGTGTCGGTCGACGTCAAGCTGAGGTGCAGCCTGGTACCGCCGTGCCGCATCCAGGTCTCAGTTCCCGGGCACCCTGAGCGCATCGACTTCCTTGTCATACTCAAGCACGCCGCGCGCAAGCACAAGGCCAGAAAGTCGTCACGCTCAGCTAGCAGGCATCATGTACGACGAACGTGAGATCGTGGCAACGGACTTTCCCGACGCGGGCATCGATGTAACGGAACGCTGGCGCGACGTCTCCTGGCGCGACTTTCCTCGTATCGAGTTCTCGTGGGCCTTGGCGGCAAGCGCGTGCCTGGTGGTGATACTCAACGTATCCGTCATCGCCGGGCTGGCGCTGCCGCCATTCATCGGCCCTGCGCTCGGCTTCTGGTTCCTCGTGGTTCAGCCGGTCTACGTGCTGTGCAGGACATCGCTTTGGGGCCAGATGTCCATCGCCGAGCGGGTCGGCCTGAGCCTGACCTCGGTACTGCTTTACCTGATGCTCGCCGGGCTCGCCGCCGACGTGATGCTGCCGGTCGTGGGCCTTCGGCGCCCGCTCGACCCGATACCCGTTCTCGCTCTCGCCGACATCGCGACGGTCGGCGTCTTCCTGCTCCAACGGCGCTATCCGGCGCAGCGCGCGGCCAGCATCAGCATCGCCTCGGTCACGCGGGAGGAGACCCGCACGCTGATCGCCGCGGCTGCTTGTGTCGTTCTCGCGGTACTCGGCGCCAACCGGCTGAACAACGGTGCTGGCGATCAGCTGAGCCTGGCCGCGCTTGTGACGGCGGTCCTGACGCTTGTGTTCCTCCTGATCTGGCGGCACGAGATCAGGGAAACGACCACGAATATCGTGCTCTACTTGCTGTCGCTCAGCTTGCTGCTAATGACCTCGCTCAGGGGCTGGTTCGTCACCGGGCACGACATCCAAACCGAATACCAGGTTTTTCAGCTCACCATGGCCCATGGCCGGTGGGACATCGCGAATTTCCACAACGCGTACAACGCCTGCCTGTCCATCACGATCTTGCCGACCGAGCTAGCGCGGGTCATCGGCGTCGCTAACCCCTATATATACAAGGTGTTCTTCCAGCTCATCTTCGCGGCCTGTCCGGTACTCGTGTACACGATCGCCCGCCGCTACTGGCCGGTATCGGTGGCCATGCTGGCCAGCATCTTCTTCATCAGCTTCCCCACCTTCCTGGCCGACATGCCGTTCATAAACCGCCAGGAAATCGCGCTGATCTTCGTGGCTGTCGCGGTACTCGCGCTGACCAATGAGACGTGGAGCCCGCGAAGACGCTCGATCACTTTGATCGTGGCGTGCCTGGGCGTAGAGGTATCGCACTACTCGAGCATGTACATATTTCTCGGAACCATGCTCGTTGCCTGGATCATGCAGGCGACCATGCGCCTGCGCCACCGGACTCACCGCAGCCGGGCAGCCCACGCGGTGCCGCCGCCTTGGGCGCAGGCAGCGTCGACTATCGAGGTCCGTTCCTTGCTCGCGGTCTGCGCTCTCACCTTCGCTTGGGGCTATCTGGCCACCCAGTCAGCCGGTGCGGTACTGACCGACGCCGAGTCGGCGATCTCCGGCTTGCTTGGCCACCAGGTCGGTGCCCGATCGAATAATGTCGGGTACAGCCTGCTGTTCTGGCGGACCCCGTCCAACCAGCAAGTGCTCGACGATTACACCAACGCCGCGCTCAAGCTGAGACAAGCCACGCTGCGAGATACCACCTACATAGCGCCGCCCGGCGTCGCGTCCGCTTACAACCTTCGAGCCGTGCCTGAGCCACTGCTCCCGCTCACCACCGCTGGCCGACTGCTCTCCGATGTGGGTGTCCCGGTCGCTGGCCTCAACACCGTCATACGACTGACCGCTGCTCAGATCGAGCAGCTTTTTGTCGGCGCTGGCATCATCGCGCTGCTGCTTGCGCGCTGGATCAGGAAACGGGTGGGCTGGGAATTCTTCTGCATCGCCGTCGGCAGCGTGGTGGTGCTCGCCGTTGTGACGATCGTGCCTGATCTTTCGGTCGACTACGGAGTGCTGCGGGTATTCCAGCAGGCGTTGATCATCATCGCTCCCGTCCTGGTAACCGGAGCTATCGCGATATTCAAGCCGCTTGGAGACGCGCGGGCGGCGTGGCCAGCGGCAGCCGTCTGCCTAGGTATATTCGTCTCGACAACCGGCCTGCTGCCGCAGGTGCTTGGCGGCTATCCCGCTCAGCTCAGCCTCAATAACAGCGGTCAATATTATAACAACTATTATATGGATTCACAGGACGTAGCGGGGGTGGCCTGGCTGTCAGGCCAAAGTGGCGTGCTCCCTTCCGGGATCCAGGCAACCCATTTCTCGAATAGGTTCTTGTTCACGTCGCCATCGGCGGTTACCGGGCAGCAGTTCATCGAGGATGCCGTTCCTGCCCTGCTACGCCAGCATGCGTGGGTCATTCTTGACAACTCGATACTTCACACCGGCCTGGCCACCGCTTCTTACGATGGCGACCTTATACCATACAGATATCCGACCGGAGTACTGAGAACTAACAAGAACCTGGTCTATGACAATGGCGCCATGGAGATATATCGATAACGAGCGCAGCAGCGCCCGCCAACGACACCGGCCGGCTGGCTCCAACGGACGCCGAGCGCCATGCGACTTTCCAAATACTTTGCCCCAATACGCGAAAGACCTACGGCGCGGCTCCGTTTCCTTGTTATTCTTGACAGATGCGGAGGCAGACACTAGGCCGGCAGGTGTTCGTGCCGGTCACGGTCGTGGCACTCGGCGGTCTCATCGCCGCTAGCCTGCTCTGGCACAGCAAGAGCGGAGCGGAGGCAGGGCAGGACACCAACGTTTCCCGGCCGGTCGTCCGCCCTCACCCGGTCAGCTTCGGCGTCTCCGACCCAAAGCTGATCCACCAGGCCAGTCGGGCCCAGGCCAGGCAGCTCGCCAGAATGCGATCCATCGGGATCACCTCCATCAGGCTGGACGCGAACTGGGACTGGGTACAGTTCAGCGGGCCGCAGTCGTTCTACTGGACGCAGCTCGACAGCGAAATCCACGCTGCCCGGGCCGCCAAGATCAACGTTGACCTGGTGATAGACGGCTGTCCTCCCTGGGCCGCCCTGCCTGGCACCAGCAACGACTCAGCCCCGCGCCCGGCTTCCGCTGTGCAGTTCGCCGGCTGGGCCGCTGACGTCGCTCTCAGATATGGGCCGCTAGGCGTCAAGGATTACGAGATCTGGAACGAGCCGAACGACACGAAGTTCTGGCAGCCGGCCGCCAATCCGACGTTCTACACGAGAATGCTCAAGTACTCCTATCGGGCTATCAAGCGCGTCGAGCGATCGGCGTTCGTCATCGCCGGCGGCCTGGCTCCGGTCACAACGCACCGCGGCAGCATCAGCTCGATCGCCTTCCTTCGCGCCATGTACGCCCACGGCGCGAAGGGTTTCTTCGACGCGGTCGCCCTTCATCCGTACAGCTTCCCCGCCCTGCCAGGCACCTACGAATCATGGTCGGCATGGTCCCAGATGTCAGCGACCAATCCGTCGATCAGGAGCGTGATGAGGAATCACGGGGATTGGCGCAAGCCGATCTGGATCACCGAGTTCGGCGCCCCATCGAACGGACCGAGCGGCGTCGGCGCCAGCGGCCAGGCAGCGGAACTCAGGCAGGCGATCGCGATCTCGAAGACGACAAGGTGGATCGGCGCGCTCTTCGTGTACACCTGGCAAGACGGCGGCACGGACACGAGGACCAATGCCGATTGGTTCGGCCTGCTGACCAGCCTCAACCGAGCCAAGCCCGCCTTCTACGCCGTCAAGCGAGCCATCGCCAGGAAACCCTAACCCGGTCCAACCCCCCGGCGTCGCCGCTCCGGAGGGCGACCCAGCCGCGCAGCTACCCCAAATCGCCCAAACCATGGCAATCCACTAGTCCAAGCCACGCATGCACCGCGATGGATACGGCAACTCATCAGGGAAACCGGGTGTGAAACCCCAACTCCATCGCGCACCCCCGACGCAGGCGCCCGGTCGATTGCCAGACATACGTCCGTTTCCGTGGTCGATGCCTGGGTCGACTTCGGCCTTGGCTCGGTCAGGCTTCCTTGCCGGCCGCGACGCTGGCCACTACCGCGCCGCCGAAGTTCGTTTCCGCGTCTGGTCGGGTCGGCACGTTGCGGGTCGGCGGCCTGAACATGATCATGCTCAGGAAGAACGCGTCGAACCAGAGCTTGCCGCCTAGAACCAGGCTGACGAGGCCAAGTATGAGTATGGAGGCCGACGCACCTCCGGCTCCGACCGTTCCGAAGCCAGCGATGACCTGCGCGAGCACCATCGCCAAGCCGACGACAACCAGCCCGGTGCCGACGATCAGGCCCTTCTCTAGCGTGAAAAGCTTCTCTACCCACTCAGATATCCTGCTGCTGTTCTCTAGACCGATGCTTTTTGCGTGGGTTTTGGCGAAAAGGCCCAGGGTCAGCAGCTGGCTTCCGCCGAGCGCGGTGAGCGCGAGAATGACCTTCCCGAACAGCGTATACGGGCTTCCGGCGAGGCCGAGCATGGATAGCTGGCCAAGAAAGCCGAGTGCGGTGAAGATCACTCCAGGCAGGACAAAGAGATAATCAGGTGAGAGAAGCAGCAGGAACCGCACGTGACGCCAGGCGTCCCGCAGAGCGTTCAGCTTAGACTCGCCGATGCGCGGATGATACGTTATCGGAATCTCGATCGTGCGAAGCCTGGCGCGAGCCGCCTTCACCACTACTTCCGAAGCGAACTCCATTCCTTCGCATTGCAGCGCCATCTTGTCGAGGGCGGTCCTTGTCAACGCTCGGAAACCGCTGTGCGCGTCACTGACTTTTAGCCTGAAAAGAATGTTAAGTATCTTCGTCAAGATCGGATTGCCGATGCGGCGGTGGCTCCAGCTCATCGCTTCCGGCTTGATCTGGCCGGCGAATCGAGACCCGAGCACGTAGTCGAAGCCGTCCGCGATGGGCTTGATGAGCTCGGGAATCACCGTGAAGTCGTAAGAGTCATCCGAGTCGCCCATCACGATGATCCGCCCGCGGGCTACGCTGAAACCCTTCAGGTAGGCGTTGCCGTAGCCACGGTTCGGCTGGTGGACGACGCGGGCGCCGGCCGCCATAGCTTCCATAACAGAACGGTCGGTAGAGCCGTTATCGGAGACAATTACCTCGCCGCTCAGGCCAGTGGCCTGGATGCCGTCCCGCGCCTTCCGCACGCAAATTCCGACGCTGCCTTCTTCGTTGAGGCATGGCATAACGACGCTGATGTCGATCATTTCGGTATCCAGGAAACCACTCAAGGTGGTCAGAACCGGATCACTCAAATCTTCACCCGGCCCGATGAGCTCGGACGACACAAGCCCCCCTCTATGATTATCTGTGCTCGCTCCGGACTAGCTAAGATCAAAATCTAAATAAAATCAAAGTTGGACGACAATGAATATTGGGCTTTCATCGGATAGCAGAAGCATAGCTGACACGGACGACTACGGTAGCATCTTCCCTAACTCGGTACATACCATCGCATGACATACCACATGTTATGTCCGGTATAGGAGGTTTCTGAATTTTCGGCGACCACCACGAGGATTGCCGAGCCGTCCGTCGGTACGCCACACGGTGCCGCGCGCGTGTGGAACAATCACCTGACATCAGTAACCCCGGCAGGCGAGCCAAGCTGACTCTGGCCGCAGGCTAGGCAGATCACGCGGACGGATACGGTGGCGGAATAATGGCGAAGGCCAAACTACAAACGCGGCACGACAGAGTCCTGATCGTCTCTGCCTATGCCGAACCGCACCTCGGCGGCGTTGAGGTGGTCGCCGGCCAGCAAGCGCGGACTCTTGCCGCACTTGGGCGCGATGTCACCATCGTCACCAGCCGTTGCGACCGGAACGTTGCTAAGCATGAGCAAGTAGATGGTTTCACCATTGTTCGGGTTCCGGCTTGGAACGGACTTGAGGACCTTAAAGGTGTGCCGCTGCCGATTTGGAGCCCAGTATCGTTCTTGAAGCTAGCCCGCCTTATTCGCAAGGCCGACGTTATTCACGTACACGACGTCTATCACGCCTCATCGATCATCGCCGCTGGCCTGGCGAAATTGCTTCGTCTTCCGCTCTTTCTTACCCAGCACGTCGCGATCGTTGATCACGACACCGCCGCCGTGCGGTTCTTCCAGAATCTTGTCTACTCATCGGTCGCCCGGCTGCTCTGGCGCTGGGCAGCGACCATCACCGTCTACAACCCCATCGTCGAGGGATTCATAGCCAGCAAAGGCGTGCCGAACAGCAAGATCAGGCTCAGCTACAACGGGATCGACACGGCGAAGTTCCGGCCAGGTGACCAGCCCGCTGCCATTGCCACAAGAGGAAGATTCGGCCTGCCGACCGACGTTCCTGTCGTGCTGTTCGTCGGTCGGCTGGTGCCCAAGAAGGGTGTCGACAAGCTGATCGACGCGCGCGGTCCCGAATACCACATCGCGCTTGCCGGACCCGGCAAGATACCCGACGACCGTCCCGCTGGCGTGACATTCCTTGGCCCTGTGGACAGAGAAGAGCTGCGCGGCTTGTATCAGGCGAGCGACATTTTCGCACTCCCCGCGGTCGGCGAGATGCTCACGCTGGCCATGCAGGAAGCGATGTCGTGCGGCCTCCCCGTCGTCACGAGCGATGACGACGGCTACGCCAGATACGGAATCGACCCGGCCGGGGTCGCCTTGGTATCTCCCGAGCCTGCCGCGCTCAGATCAGCATTCCTCGATATCCTGCGCGACCAGCCACGCAGGCGCTACATGCAGTCCTATTCGAGGCAACTAGCCGAAGAACGTTTCGACTGGCACAAGAACGCCGCCCAACTCGAGTCGGACCACGCGCTAGCGCGCAGGTGAGCTACAGCACGGGTGAGCTACAGCACGGGTGAGCTACAGCATCTGCGGCCGCTGCCACTGTTCGCCAAGTACGTACTCGGCGAGGAAGGCCAGCACCGTCTCATACCAAACCGCGGCATCTCCCGGTTTGAGTATCCAGTGGTTCTCGTCGGGGAAGTAAAGGAACTTCACCTGCTGGCCCCGGCCCACCAGATCCGAGTACATGCGGAGCGCCTCGCCGACCGGCACCCGGTAGTCCTTGTCGCCGTGGATTATCAGGATCGGCGTCTTGACCGCGGCGGCGTGCAGGTGCGGCGAGTTCGCCACATAGCGCTCAGGCTTGGTCTCCGGGTGGCCGAACTCCCTGCGCCAGTAGGACGGGCCATCGGTGGTGCCAAACATCTGGTCGAGCGCCCATAGCCCGGCGTGAGAGACGATCGCGCCGAACCTGTCGGTATGGCCGGCGATCCAGTTCGCCATGTACCCACCGAACGAGCCGCCCATCATCGCCGTCCGGCTGGCGTCGATCTCGGGAAGAGCGGTTGCCACATCGGTGATCATCATGACGTCGGTGAACGGGGCCTCACCCCAGCTTCCATACCCCCTGGCGATGAAGTCGTGGCCGTAACCAGTGGAGAGCGCGGGGTCGGGCAGCAGCACAGCGTAACCGCGCGCAGCCATCAGCCAGGGGTTCCAGCGCCATGACCAGGAGTTCCAGCTAGAAACCGGCCCGCCGTGCACCCAGAGCAGCAACGGCGCCTTCGCCTGCGCCGTCGCGCCTTGGGGCAGCACCAGCCAGCCGCGGACGGTTCGGCCGTCGGCGACGGTCGCTGACACCTCCCTGACCTGTCCAGGCACCTCAAGCCGAGGAAGCGGGCCAGGCAACCGCACCGGGTCGGCAGCCACGTCGCTTACATCGATGCGCACCGCGGTCGGCGGTTCGGTGATGGCTGACCTGAGCCCGTAGAGAACCTGCCCGTCTGGTCCTGAGCACAGGTTGTCGTAGGCTCCGTCATCGGTGGTGATCTGCCGGACCTGGCCAGTAGCGACAGCGACGGCGAAGATCGGGCACCTGCCGTTGTCGTCGGCGGTGAAGTAGATGGTGCCAGAGTCGGCGCTGAAAACCGCGGTCTCCGGCCGCCGGTCAAAGCCGGGAAGCAGGTCGCGCGCCTGGCCGGCTCCCCCAGCGAGCGGGACGATCACGATGGTGACGTCACCTGGCCGCTCGTAGCTGCCGTGCTCCGATCTGATCGCGGCCACCAGCGTGCCGTCCGGTGAGATGACCGGCTCTTCGAAGTCGTAACCTTCGGCTGACATGAGCCTGCGCCGCTGCCCGGTGGCGACATCGACGACGGCGAGTTCAGTCCTGGTATCGCCTGGCCCGTCCGTTACCTGCCAACCGGTGATCGCGAGCGAGCCGTCAGGCGACAAGCAGAACGACTGCTCGTCGAGCGCACGGCCAGCGTCGGGTGTCAGGTCGCTCAGGCTGGCCGTTTCGTCGTCCTCACCATCGGCGCCGACCTGACCTGCGAGCAGCCGCAGACGCTCAGGACCCAAGTCGGCGTCCCAGAACCTGACCCTGTCGCCCGTGTGCAAGATGGCGCTGACACCCGCGTCGGCCCTGGCCTTTCTCTTGGCCACATCTTCGGCCTCGTCCTTGGTGCCTTCGAAGACCGGAGCGGACACCAGAAAGGACGTGGCGTTCCTGGCCGTGACTGCCTTGGCTACACCACCTGGCGGCGCCGCGACCCTGCGTGCCTCGCCCTCGCCCGCGGGAAGTGACCACAGCGCGGCCTTGTCGCAGCGACCAGCCTCGTCGTCGGCGGGCTTGGCCGTGGTATCCGGCCGGCTTGACAGGAACAACAGTGAACCGTCGGGCAGGAACGCCGGATCACTCTCACCGTCGGCTGACCTCGTGAGCCGCTGCGCGGCGCCGCTTTGGGCGTCGATACGCCAGATGCTGCTGACGTACTTCTTCTTGTCCGCCGCCAAGGTCGCGACCACCGCCGCGAGCCACTGCCCGTCGGGCGACAGCCGCAGCGCGGTCATCCTGGGGACCGCGATGAACTCGCCGACTTCACTAAATTCGGTCACTACAGCTCCTCGGAGTAGCCCCACCTTTTGTCCAGTCTGGCCCAGGAAGCACAAGGCGAGTGATCACACATCGGTCACAATGAGTCCGAACCGTGACCTCATGTGGCAAGCTGCCAATCAGGCATCGAGCCGCCATCGCCTGCCCGGCTTCTCGGCAGGCTAGTCTGCCCGCGGCGTTGGCCCCTGGGCGGCCCCTGACTGAGCACAGTTCACGGGAGGAACGTTTCATGCGCTACCGCCGGATCGCCGTTGTCATGCTCGTCGCGGCGACTGCCAGCATCGGAATAGCGCAGGCCGCGGCGTCGTCGCCGCACCTAGCCGATCTGGTCGGGCAAGGCCCGGTGACGTGGACGCCTAACGTGTCGGCCGGGACCGTGGTTGGCCAGTCAAGCTGCGACGGCACCTATTTCGGCAGCGCCACAAGCTGCCAGTCCGAGGTTTACGGCACGGCTTATGTCAACGGCGACGTGGTGGTGGTCGGGGCATTCACGCGAGCCTGTCAGCCAGGCACGCTTGCGCAGGGCCTGTGCAAACCCGGTACCCAGGTGACCAGGAACGACATCTTCGCCTACCGGGCCGGCACCGGCCTGATCGACCCGAATTTCGCCCCTCAGCTCGACAAGGGCCCGGCCTGGACGGTGATAGCGGGCCCGGCCGGCAGCGATACCGTCTACGTGGGCGGGGCATTCACCAACGTCAACGGGACGACGAGGAAAGGGCTTGTCCAGCTGCACGTGAATCCCGGCGTCACCACTGGCACGAACGCCGACGGCACGATCGTGACTGGATTCAAGGCCAACGTCAGCAATATGGTCAGGGACCTAGCCCTGAGCCCTGACGGCACCGCGCTATACGCGGGCGGCCAGTTCGTCACGGTCAACGGAGTTCCAGAAACAGCGCTGGCCAGGGTCAACGCCAAGACTGGCGCTGTCGACCATTCGTTCCACTTCACTCTTGGCGATCCGGTCAGCGGGCTGCCGCTCAAGATCGGGGCGATGGACCTGACGGCGAACGGAAACCTGCTCGCCTTCTCGGGTACCGCGTTGGCTGTCAACGGGCAATCGCGGCCGCGGCTCGCGATCGTGGCGACCGGAGGATCGCTCAACGCGCCATCAGCCCTGACCGACTTCACCGCGCCGATTCTGGCCAACGGCTGTTCGGCCGAGCACGACTACGTGAGAGGGCTGAGCTTCGCCCCCGATGGCTCGTACCTCGTGGTCGCGGACACTGGCTTCCAGAGCGACGGAAGCACGCCATACAGCGTGTGCGACGCTGCGGCCAGATTCAATGTCGGCGCGGCTGCCTCGACCACGGGACCAGCGGTTGATGTCTGGCCGTCCTGGATCAACTACTCAGGCGGTGACTCGTTCTACTCGGTCGCGGTAGCCGGCGGCGTTGTCTACACCGGCGGCCACAACCGGTGGATAAACAACCAGTGCGGCGCCGACTCGCTGTGCGAGCAGAACGCGCTGTACCAGGGCGGCCTGTCCGCGCTCGATGCCAACACCGGCGTCGGTCTTGCCTGGTGGCACCCGATCACGTTGCGCGGCGCCGGCACCATGTACATGAACACGTTCGGCACGAACACTTACGACGCCTCGCACTCCGGTCTGGCACTCGGAACGGATGTCGACGTCATAGCAGGCACCTACCATTCTGAAAACGCGTTGCTGCCGGTCATGGCGGCCACGACGAAGACGCCGTTCGGGGTCATTCCCTCAGGGATGTTCAACGAGGAAGGCGGTTCCGATACGGACGCGCCGATGTGCCTTGATGACCCGAATGACAGTTCGGCGCTTGACACCGTCGTGGACATCGCCACCTGCCTGAACCTGGCTCAGCAGAACTGGTCGGTGCCGGCCACCGGCAAGACCGGGCAGATCCAGATCAACGGCCGGTGCCTGGACACAGCCGGCGGGGGCACGACCGACGGTACCGGTGTGGTGCTGGCCTCCTGCTCATCGACCGACGCCACTGAGCAGTGGACGCAGGGCAGCGGCGACACCGTGATCAACCAGGGCGCGAGCACGGCCCGGGGCGGCCAGGTATGCCTGGATGACCCGTCGGGCAATACCGCCAGCGGCACCGCGCTTGACATCGCGAGTTGCTCGGGCACGCAGAACCAGGTCTGGCCGCTTCCGGCCGCGCCGGGTCCAGCGGCCGGGCCTCCGTCAGGTCCGGTCTTCCCGCAGGAGGTCCAGTCGAGCACGCAGCAGCCTTGCCTGGACGACGCGAACGACGCGACGGCGGCAGGCAACAAGGTCCAGCTCTGGACCTGCCGCGGCGACGCGGCTCAGACCTGGCTGGCCGAGCCGGACGGCACGATCAGGATCGGCCAGTCATCGTGCCTCGACTCAACCGGCGGCGCGGTGGTGCTTGACCCGTGCGACGGCAACGGCAGCCAGATCTGGACGGCCGGGGTCAATGACTCCCTCGTTCAGCAGTCCTCGGGGTTGTGCCTGGACGATCCCAGCTTCAACACCGGGAACGGCACCCAATTGCGGATCGCGAGCTGCGACGGCAGCGTGAAGCAGGCCTGGCGCCTGCCCGGCTGGTAGTGCCGGGATGTCAGCTCCCGGGATGTCAGTTGCGGTCAGTGACCGCGGCTTAGCGCGTTTAGGTCTTGTACTGACCAAAAGACCTGATCAACTTCCTCGTCACAGTTCACCACTTATGCTCTTGTTGCAGTTCCCCGAACTAGCCGAGCTGCGATCGGGGCAGCGCGACCTGCGCGGTTCGCGTACGCAGCGTGAGGAGTGCCGCGGATGACCGTGCAGCCAAGACCGGACTACTTCGAGCTAGCCGACTACCTTGGCGTGCTCCGCCGCCGCTGGCTGATGGTGCTGGTACTCACGCTCGCTGGCGTCGCGCTGGCCGGCGCTTACTACTACGTCGCGCCGCGCACCTACGCGGCGACCGTGCTCGTCCAGGTCAACGCGCTTCAGAACAACGCCAACGCGCTCGGCGGCCGGACCAGCGGCCCGGTCAACATGGACAACGAGGGCCAGATCGCCCAGTCGGCCACGGTCGCGGCAATCGTGAAATCCAAGCTGCATAGCCCGCTGACAGTGACCCGCCTGCTCAAGGACGTCAAGGTCGCGGTTCCGCCGAACACCACATTCCTGCAGATCACGTGCAGCGCCGCCACATCGGACCTGGCGCAGCGGTGCGCCAACGCGTTCGGTCGGGCGTACCTGTACAACCGGAGGGCTACCGCGCTCGGCCTCATCACGTCGAGCATCAAGGCACTCAACGCGCAAGCCAGCACGCTCGAGACCAGCATCGAGCAACTGAAAGCCAAGGTGGGCCGGCACGGCCTGCCAGCGGGATCGCCCGCACGTGGCGTGGCCGAACTGCAGCTCACCGCCAAGCTGGCCAGGCTCCAGACGATCCAGAACAAGATCAACTCAGCGACCCCGCTCGAAGCCAACCTGACCGCGAAGAACACCGCTGTGGGCCAGATCGTCACTCCGGCGGTCAAGCCGTTCGCGCCGGTAAGCCCCAAGAAGAAACTGCTGCTTCCGAGCGGAATGGCCGCTGGGCTGCTGATCGGCCTTGTGCTTGCTTTCTTCCTGGACTGGCGGCGGCCGCGCATCCGCACCGCGCGCGATGTACAGCGCCATGCTGACCTGCCGACGGTGTTCGATCTGACCGAGGTGAAGCCCGGCGCCCATGCCGTGTTCGCGCCGCCTAGGTCCCGTACCGGGCAGGTGTACACAGAAGTCGCCCAGTACGTGGGATCGGCGCTCGGTGACGGGCACCACGTGCTGCTCGTCGCCTCGGCGACGGCTGAGTCCGGCGGCGGCACAGTGGCAGCGAATCTGGCCAGCGCGCTGGCGCGCACGCGCGGAGAGACGGTGCTGATCTGCGCGAACCCAGGCGGTACCGCGATCCTGCGGCTGCACGGCGCGGGCGACGGACGCGGCTTCGCCGAACTGCTAGCGGGAACGGCCGCCCTCGCCGAGGTCACCAGGAGGACGGCAGACGTGCCGTTGCTCAGGGTTATTACCCCCGGCCTCGACGCGGCCGGGGCGGTCTATGACATGCGTCACGACAAGGTCCAGCGGATCATGCGCGAGCTGCGCAAGGACGTCCGCTACGTGGTCATCGACGTGCCATCGCCTAGTCTCGACGCCGACACGTTCAGCGTGGCCGAGTTCGCCGACGCGGCGGTCGTGGCCGTTGAGGCCGGCACAGCGCACCCCGGCGATCTCACCGACTGCGTGCGCAGGCTCGAACGGATGCGGACGGCGGCGCTGGCCGCCGTGCTGATTCCCCCGGCCGAACGCTCATCGGCCGGCCGGGGCAGACGCGCCGAGGTCATGGACTCACCCGCGCCCCCCTACACGCCAGAGCCACCCGCCGCGCAGGCGTATGCGTCCCGATCCCACCAGCCTTCATCGCGGCAGCAAAGCGAGCCGTACCAGTCAAGCCAGCCGTACCGGCCGAGCCAGCCGCGCCCACTGTCCAGGGACGAAACCGCCGGCTCAAGTCAGCCCGTGATCAGGCCGGTCAGCAGACGGGCCGCGCCATCGTCAGGATCGTCCAACGGCGGCAGCAGGCACGCCGCTCCAGGTCGCCACTTCGAACCGGCCGACGAGGGGACATCGGCCAGAGACGACAGCCCGCTCAGCCGGGCGTGGACGCCTCGCAGCGTCAGCGAGACCTGGCCGCTCCCGCAGACCACGCTGACGGACTCGCTGGGGTTCGGCGGGGTTGCGAAGGACAGCGGCGATGAAGAGGCGGGTGCCGCCGATCCGCCGATCGGTAGCTGACCGTGCCAAGCTCGGTAGCCGTCCACCCGGGCTCGCCGGTCGGACCTGGCTCTGCCGCGAGCGGCTCGGCGACCCGCCCGCACACCGCTGCCCGATCGGGCTTCGCCGCGCGCCATCCCGCCTGGCCGGTCACGGCGCTGCTTGTCGGCTACCCGCTGTGGTGGGCACTTGGCCTGGCCGACTTCATGTGGATCATCCTGGCCGCACCGATGATCTCGCAGATGGTGGCCTGGCATACGCGAGGCGACCGGCGGCTCCGGGTACCGCCGAGGTTCGGAATCTGGCTGCTGTTCCTGATCGTCGCCGCCGCTGGCATAGCGGCGATCAGCCTGACCGCGCCTGGCACGGTCGCCAGCCCGGTGTCGCACCGAGTGCTCTCCTACATCAACCGCCTCGCCTCCTACGGCGGGCTGACCGTGCTGCTCCTCTATACGGGCAACCTGACCGAGCAGGAGCTGAGCAGACGGCGGCTGGCTTGGATGCTCGGTCTCGTCGGCCTCTACGCCGTCGCCGGCGGCCTGGCCGGCATGGTCATGCCGCACCTGCAGTTCACCTCGCCGCTGCTGCACCTGCTGCCGAAGAGCGCGCGAGTCAATCCTTACATCCAGGCGTCCATGGAACCTGGCCTGTCCCAGGTGCAGAATGTGCTCGGCAGCGCGGCCGGCCGACCCAAGGCACCATTTGACTACACGAACACCTGGGGCGACTGCCTGACGATCCTGCTGCCTTTCCTGTTCATCGGCTGGTGGAGCGCGGCCAGGAAAAGGCAGCTCGTGGTGCTCGCGCTCGCGGTGCTCGCGATCGTTCCGCTGCTTTACTCGCTCAACCGCGGCGCGTGGATCGGCGCTGGCGTATCTATCGGTTACCTCGCGATCAGATTCGCGCTGCGCGGCAAGACCGCGCTGCTCGCGGGTCTCGCCGCGATCATCGCGATCGGCGCGCTGCTTATCGTCGTCACTCCGCTGAAGGGCGTGATCACCGGCAGGCTCCAGCACGGCAAAAGCAACAATCTGCGCGCGAACCTCTCGTCGCTGTCCGTCACCGACGCGCTGGCATCGCCGATCATTGGCTTTGGCGACACGAGGCAGGAGCAGGGAAGCCCGAACTCGATCGCGATCGGGCCGTCGCTGAAGTGCCCGACGTGCGGCCAGCTCGCGGTCGGCAGCACAGGCCAGCTGTGGCTGCTACTCGTGTCCAACGGTGTGCTCGGCGCCGCGCTCTACCTGGCCTTTTTCGCTAGCGGCATCTGGTACTACCGGCGCGATCAGAGTCCGGAGGCATTGGCAGGCATCTTGGTGCTTGTGCTGTCGTTCGTGTATATGTTCACCTACGACGCGGTGCCCGCGCCGCTTGGCTTCACCATGCTCGCCTACGCGCTCATGTGGAAGAACGCTGTGTGGGCCCGGCGGGCCGGCCGCGTCCAGAGCCCGGAGTTTCATGATCTGGGAGACTTTCCAACGCTATGAGCGGAAAACTCTCCCAGAAACAAAAAGTCTCCCAGATCATGAACCCGTATCGCGATGATTGCCCGGAATGCCCGAGCAGGCAGCTGCGGTCCGGCCCTCCTGCCCGCCCGGGCAGTTCCCGGCATTGGGAGTCGGGGCGCCTGGAACCTACCGCGATTAAGTGACCGGAATGGAACGGAGCACGTCGGCGCTTGGCCGCCAGCAGCGTGAGGGCGATCCGCTCTCCTATCTGGCCGAGACGTTGCCGCTGCCCGCCATCGACCTCGCCATGTTCGATGCACCACCCGAGACCGACACCGACGGCAGACCGTCGAGCGAGCCTGACCAGTACGCCCGCCCCGGCGGCCCGACACAGCGGGGGGTTACGGGGGGTCGCCCCCCCGAACCAGCACAGCGGGGGGTTACGGGGGGTCGCCGCCCCCCCGAACCAACACAGCGGAGGGTTACGGGGGGTCGCCCCCCCGAGCAGACACAACGGAGGGATACGGGGGATCGCCCCCCCGAACAGACACAACGGGGGGATACGGAGGGGCGACCCCCCGAACCAACACAGCGAGCGGGGATCGCTCGCGTGGCCAGGGGCGGCGCGGCGAACCTGGGTGGCGCGCTGCTCTCGGCGATCGCCAGCCTTGGCCTGGTCGTGGTGGTGACCCAGAACTTCTCCAGGTCGATCGCCGGCGCGTTCTTCGTCGCGATGTCGTTCTTCCTGATCGTCGAGGCGGTCGCCAACCTAGGCGCCTACAACGGCACGATTTACTTCATCGCGCGGCTGCGGGCGCTACACGCCGACCGCAGGATCCCGGCGATCATGCGCGCCACCGTGTTCCCCGTGCTCATCTCGTCCGTTGCCGGTGCGCTCGCCGTATTCGTCTTCGCCCACCCGCTGGCTAGGCTGCTGACCGACGGGCAGTCCGCCGACGGAGTCAGCATCAGGGCCGTCGCCGCGGCGTTGCGCGCGCTCGCGGTCGCGCTGCCGTCCGCAGCGCTCGCCGATACCCTGCTCGGCGCCACTCGCGGTTACCACGACATGGCGCCGACCGTGTTCGTCGACCGGATCGGACGGTCGGGACTGCAGGCGATCGGAGTGATCGCCGCCGCGCTCGCTGGCAGTTCAGCTCTGCTGGCGCCGCTGTGGGCGCTGCCGTACCTGGGGGCTAGCGCGGCGGCTCTTTTCTGGCTCAGGCGGATCATGCGGCGGCACGTGCGGCAGCCTGCCGCGCGCAGACCAGACCGGCCAGTCCGCCACCCAGCCGCCGGCCAGCCGGTCGTTGACAACAAGCACGGCAAGCCGAACGCCAAGGGGTTCTGGCGGTTCACCGGGCCGCGGTCGCTGGCCAGCGTGGCGCAGATCGTGATCCAGCGGCTCGACATCGTGCTCGTCGGCGTGCTCAAGGGTCCGGTCGATGCCGCTCTCTATACTGCCGCGACCCGTTTTCTCGTCGCTGGCCAGCTCGGCAACGCCGCGATCAGCATGGCGGCTCAGCCCCAGCTAGCCAAGCTGTTCGCGGTGGGCGACCGGGCCGGTGCCAATGCCGTCTACCAGGCGAGCACCGGCTGGCTGATCCTGCTCGCCTGGCCGCTCTACCTCCTAGTCGCCATCTTCGGCCCTGACGTGCTCTTGATATTCGGCCGCAGCTACCACGCGGGCGCCACGGTGATGCTGATACTCGCGCTGGCCATGCTGGTCGCGACCGCGTGCGGCCAGGTGGACACTGTGCTTGTCACGACCGGGCGCAGTAGCTGGAGCCTGTACAACGGGCTGGCGGCCATGAGCGTTAACGTCGGCGTTGACCTGGCGCTCATTCCGAGGATCGGGATCACGGGAGCGGCCATCGGCTGGGCGGCCGCCATCGGCATCACCAACCTGATCCCGCTCGTGCAAGTGGCCTTGGCGGCGAGAGTGCATCCGTTCGGATCGGGTACGGCAGCCGCGCTATTGCTCACCACGCTGAGCTTCGCGATCATCCCGCTGACCGCGCGAATCCTGGTCGGCGACACCGTCACAGTCACCGTCACCGCGATCGGGATAGGTTGCGCGGTCATGGCGGCCGGGACGTGGGCGCTTCGCTGGACCCTTCAGCTACCCCTGATCGGCGGGCCAGCGCCGGTCGTTCGCTTTGACAACGATTGAGCCCGGCAGGCGGATATAGTCCTTCGAGCATAAGGGGTGAACAGTGCTTAGGTACCTGGTCGCGTTGATCTGGCCGCTCGGCCTCGCGGTGCTCGCTGGCTTCGCCTACCTGCTCATTACCAGGCTCGATGCGCAGGCTCAGGCGGTAGCCGCAGCACCGGGTGCGCAGCACGGCCGTCGCGGCCACAAGGTGTCAAGCATCTCGGCCGAGGTCACCGACGCGGTGTGGGACTCGGCCAGGTTCGGCGCGGTGGCGCTCGCCGGCACGCTCGTTGTTTTCGGTTTCATGTGCGCGCTCGGGTTGATCGTGGTCCACCACGGCCTAGCGATCGACCGGCCGATCTTCGACTGGATGACCAAGCATCAGGTGCACGTGCTGGCCGCGCTGATGAAGCGGCTCACCAAGCTCGGCAACACGTGGACCACCTGGGGGGCGGCGCTCGCGGCCTCGGCGTGTCTCGCGGTCACCTGGCGGCACCGCAAGTGGCTGCCACCGGTCGTGCTCACGGCGACCATTGTCATCGACCACTTCACCACGCTGGCGCTCAGGCATGTCTTCCACCGGCTAGGACCGCCAACCAGCCCGCTCGGCACCTACCCTTCCGGGGGATGCGACCGGGTCATCTTGTTCTACGGCTTGATCGCTTACCTGCTCTGGCGCGAGTTCAGCGGCCAGCGCAGGACCGCGATCGCGATCGCGGCAGCCGTCGCGGCGCTTGGCTTCAACGAGGCATACAGCAGGGTGTACTTGTCATTGCATTGGTTCACTGACGCGCTGAGCGGCCTGCTGTACGGCAGTCTGCTCCTGGTAATTTTCATAATCGCTGTGCATTTTGTGGTGGGCCGCCCGAGCCAAGCGCGCGCGGGCGTCGCGAGCGCGGCGGGTTCTCGGCGGATCAGCACCCCGATGCCGGCGGAGCCGCGATGGTGACGCATAGGCGCAGGCCACGTCCTAGTCGGCGGCTGGCCGCGTTGGCCGCGCTGCCGGCCGCGCTCCTGGCGATCGGCGTGCCGGTCAGCCTCGGGATCGCCGCCAGCCACCGGCCGCGTCCGCAGGGTCATCACCTCGCCGGCCGCAGCCACCAAACCGCGATCGCCCCGGTGCGGGTGACCGGCGTGCTCGTCCCGAAAGCGGGCGCGTACCTGGGCGCCTACGTCCAGCCGACCGGGTACTCCTGGCAGGCGCAGGTCGCGGCGGTGCGCTCATTCCAGCGGCAGATCGGCAGGCCGCTCGAGCTTGTCCACGTCTACCACCCATGGAATCAGCCGTTTCCGAGTCAGGCCGATCGCACTTTCGTTGACGCGGGCAAGGCGCTGCTGCTGACCTGGGGCGGAACGCCCGATACCAAGGACATCATCGCCGGGCGCTACGACCAGATGATCATGGCCAGAGCCGAGGCCATCAAGGAACTCGGCCGACCGATCCTGATGGAGTTCAGGCACGAGATGGACCGGCCCAATCTGCGCTGGGCCGTGCACGGGCCGGTCGCCTACATCAAGGCGTGGGACCATATCAGGGCGATCTTCCGCCAGGCCGGAGTCGGCAATGTCGGCTGGGTCTGGTGCCCGACTGGATATGGCTTCCAGGTCGGCCGCGCGCAGGCGTTCTACCCTGGCAACGCCGAAGTCGACTGGGTATGCGCGGACGTCTATTCGTACTCGCCGGCGCAGTCGCTCGGGCAGGCGGCCGCGCCGTTCCTTGCCTGGGCCTCGCACACGGGCAAGCCGGTGATCATCGGCGAGTTCGCTGTGAACGGCGCGCCGTCGGCCTGGCCGTCGTGGCTGACCGCGGCTGGTCGTTTCGCGCGGAAGCACCCGCGGATCAAGGCGATCGCCTACTTCGACGCGAACGGCAAGGACAGCAACGGCAACCCGTTCATGTACTGGCTCGGCGATCACGCTCGCGCGCTCAGGGCGTTCGCGCGGCTGGCGGCTGCTCCGTACTTCAACCCCGCGACCGCGCGGGCAGGCTGATGACCGCGCCAGCGATCAGCGCGCTGCCGGGGCCCGGTGACTACCTGGCGCAGGTGTGCCGGCTGCTTTGGCCACCGCCCGCGAGCGCGGCGCTCACCGGCAGGCGGTCCGCACGCCTTGGTCGGCTCGGGCCTGGCGACCGCGAGCTAATCGTGCTGCCTGGCGCTGCGCGGCCGAAGCTGATCGTGCCCGGCGGCCGGAGAGCGGCCGCGGCCGCCGTGCGCCGGTACGGCGAACCTGGCTCGGCGAAGACCATGCTCGCGACCAGAGCTCTGGCGATCATGCTGGCCGGCGGGCTGCGTCCTGTTCTTGGCGATCGGCTGGTCGTCCGCGTCCCCCCTGGCGGCCAGGCTATCGGCTCGTATCTGGCCGAACTGGCTGGGCAGCCGGTTGAGATCGGCCTGCACGTCGGGGCGGCGCGCGCCAACAGGAAGCCAGTGCTACAGCTGCTTACCCCGGCTGGCGACACCATCGCGTTCGCGAAGATCGGGATCAACCAGCTGACCGCCGACCTGGTCACTGGCGAGCACGCCGCATTGACTCGGCTCGCCTCGGTCCCGCTTACCCAGATGCGGCTGCCCGGGGTGCTCGCCCGAGGTAGCTGGAATGGCCTCGAAGTGCTGCTGCTCGACGCGCTGCCCGTGTGGCTGCGCCGCAGGAGGCTCGCCGATGACCGGCTCGCGACCGCGCTGGTCGAGCTAGCGGGGTCAACGGGTCTTTCCCGGTCGACGCTGTCGGCGAGCGGCTATGCCGAGCGCCTGCTCAGCCGGCTTGGCGGTGTTAATTTCCACGGTGTTAATTTCCACGGTGTTAATTTCCACGGGGCCGATCTCTGCGTGCCCGGCGCGGAACCGCTCCGGGTGCTGATCATGCGGCTGGCTCAGGCGGCAGGCTCGACCAGAATGACCTTCGGCTGCTGGCACGGTGACCTGACCCCATGGAATCTCGCCTGCACGGACGCTGGCCTGCTGGTATGGGACTGGGAGCGGTTCGCCGACGGCGTTCCTGTCGGCTTCGACGCGTTGCACTACTGGCTGCAGGCACGGGTCGTCCGCCCACGCAACGATCCCTTTGAGGCCGCCACCTTGTGCGTGGCCGCCGCACCGCGGCTGCTCGCCCCGTTCGACGTGCCGCCCGCGCCGGCGAGGCTGACCGCCCTGGCTTACCTGGCCGAGCTGTCCGTACGCTATCTGACCGACCGGCAGGCCGACGCCAGCGCACGGCTCGGAGCGCCGCAGCGCTGGCTGATGCCGGCCATCGAAGCGGGCATCGGCCAGCTATGACCGCGACGAGGTCAGTATCACCCCCGGCCAAACGGGCCGCGCACCTGATATCGGTGGCCGTTGGGCGAGCCACCGCGCCGCTGCGGATGCTGCCAGGCTTCCTCATTGTCGGGGCTCAGCGCTGCGGCACCACCTCGATGTACCGCGCCCTGGCCGACCACCCGGCGGTGCGCAAGGCTGTGCTGCACAAGGGCGTGCACTACTTCGACATGAACTATGACCGCGGCATCAACTGGTATCGCGCGCACTTCCCGCTGGCCGCCACTGGCCGGGTGACGTTCGAGTCCAGCCCCTACTACATGTTCCACCCGCTGGCCGCCGAACGGATCGCGGCCGATCTGCCCGGCGTCAGGCTGATCGTGCTTGTGCGCGACCCGGTCGAGCGGGCGTACTCGGCGCACACGCACGAACGTGCCCGCGGCTTCGAGACCGAGCCGTTCGAGCGCGCGATCGCCCTTGAGCCGGATCGGCTCGATGGCGAAGCCGAGCGCGTCGCCGCCCTCGGTCGCCTCAGCCATAGCCACCAGCACCACGCCTATCTGGCCCGCGGGCGGTATGTGGAGCAGCTTGACCGCCTTGCGCGGCTGTTCGGCCGGATGCGGATCCACGTCGTGGACAGTGGAGACTTCTTCGGCGAGCCCGAACCGGTCTACGACGGCGTGCTCGACTTCCTCGGTCTGGCCAGGTGCGGCTACCCGGCATTCGAGCGCCACAACGCCAGGCCGCGACCACCGATCGCGCCGAGCCTGCGGGTCAGGCTTGACGACCACTTCATGGCGTTCGACGAGCGACTCATCCCCTGGCTCGACCGCATTCCAAGCTGGCGCCGATGAGCAGCCACCCGCGGAATAATCGTCAACTGAGAAAATTATCGTAATACGAAAAATTGAGGCACGCCGGGCATTGAAGCTTTAGGTAATTGGAACTTTCAGTTGAGCAGATCATAACTATTGACCGTCGCGTTTACCGTCCGCAACTGGCACGTGCCTGAGTACTTATAATGAGCTGACTCCGCAGGTCGGCCTCGCGGGGATGGCCGACGGCCATCGTGGCGACCGTCGGCTTCACGGTAGGGCGTTCGTTGGCGTCGCCATGGCAGAGCCATCACCCACGGGTCGGCGGGGGCTCCGCACTTTACGACACCACGTTGCTTAAGTGACAAGTCTTGGCACTAGCTGATAATACGGTTGATGTTACCTGAAAGCCCCCTGAACATCGGGGTCACGTGCCATTAATTCGTACCCGATCTGTTCTTGTCGTATTTGTATACTTTGGCCAGTGATAACACTCCCTGTGCAGGTTAGATACGTCACTCGCGGCTAAAGAACACGTAAGTTTTTTTACTCACAGTCTGTATTGGTCAGGCTCCTCTGTGTTAGAACTTCATGGTGTCGTAGCGAGCCCGCCTGTTCCTGGAGATTGGCGGGCTCGTACGAGGGTGGGGACCCGTGGGGGGAAACAAACATGTCCGAGAGTCCGTCCCTGCATGACCAAGTGCAGGTCAGACCCGCCAGGGAGCTGCCAGTCAGCCGAGTGACTGACTGGGCGACGGCGTATATACGTCAGTTGATTGCCCTGGACGCGGGCTGCGCGCTAGTGGCGGGACTACTGGCGTTCCAGGTGCGGTTCGGCCGCCAAAACTTCGGCGATTCAGCCTATCTCTGGCTCGCCGTAGGGCTTCCCGTGCTCTGGAGAATCGCGCTTGAGCTGGCCGGTGCTTACGACGTCCGGTTTATCGGAGTTGGCTCAGATGAGTTTCGGCGGGTAATAAACGCCGGCATAAGTCTAACTGCGGTAGTGGCAGTCCTGTCGTACGCAACAAAGACCGATATAGCCCGCGGCTACGTGGTGGTCGCTTTGCCGAGTATGACGATCTTTGACGTGCTCAGCCGCTTTAAATTGCGGAAACGACTACATCACCAACGCACTATGGGTAAATGTATGCGGAAGGTAGTAGTTGTCGGGTATTCGGACGTTATCACCCAGCTCACCACAGCGCTGCGACGGCATACCTATCACGGGCTTTCTGTGGTCGCCGCCTGCATCGTCGGCCCCGACAGCCAGGTGGCCATGGATGGGATCCCGACGGTCGCCGGGGTCGGCAGCATCGTGGACATCGTCGAGCGCTGTCAGGCTGACACCGTGGCGGTACTCGCCTGCCCGGAGATGATCGGCACGCGACTAAGGGATCTCGCCTGGACATTGGAGAAGACCGGCACCGACCTGTGCGTCGCGCCTGCACTGCTCGATGTGGCCGGGCCCCGCACGACGATCCGCCCGATCGCTGGCCTGCCGCTGCTGCACATGGACCATCCCGAGTTCACCGGCATGCGCTGGCTCGTCAAGTCGGCCTTCGACCGAGTCGCCGCCGGGGTCGCGCTGGTCCTCGCGATGCCGCTGCTGGCGCTGATCGCGGCGGTCATCAAGCTGCAGGACGGCGGGCCAGCCCTGTTCCGCCAGACACGGGTGGGCAAGAACGGCCAGCCGTTCACGCTCTTCAAGTTCAGGACAATGGTCATCGACGCGGAACGGCGCAGGACCGAGCTCCTGTCCCGCAGCGACGGCGATGGCGTGCTGTTCAAGATGCGCAAGGATCCGCGGATTACCCAGATCGGCGGCCTGCTCAGGCGTTACTCGCTCGACGAACTCCCGCAGTTTCTCAACGTCCTGATCGGCGACATGTCGCTGGTCGGTCCTCGGCCCGCGCTGCCGGAGGAGGCGACCTTGTACGCCGATCATGTGCGGCGACGACTCGCCGTCAAGCCGGGCATGACCGGTTTGTGGCAGGTAAACGGCCGATCGAACCTGCCGTGGGATGAAGCGGTCCGACTGGACGTGTCCTACGTCGAGAACTCGTCGTTCGTCCTTGACCTGCAGATCCTCTGGAAGACCTGGGCCGCTGTGACACGCGGAGACGGTGCTTACTGACCCGTCGGCAGCGGCCAGCAATCGCAATCATCGGCATCTGACTAAGGAGACATGACTTGACCGGGGGGGTCGGTACTATCAGCCGTCGCGACGACGGCCCGCACGCACAGGTGGCAATAGGCATAGGTGCGACCGACGCCGCGTACCTCGTCCAGCGTGCCGCGCAGGGGCATAGATGGGCGTGGGAGCGGCTGGTCGCCAAGTACTCACGTTTGATCTGGGCAATGACCAGGGACTTCAAGCTACCGGAGAGCGACGCCGCCGACGTGGTGCAGGCGACATGGCTGCGCCTGCTCGAGCACATCGATCGCATCGAGCATCCCGATCGCCTCGGTTCCTGGCTGGCTACTACGGCGCGGCACGAATGCCTGCGGCATCTCGCGGCCCGCAAGAGGCTAGTGCTTGTCCAAGACGACGACGACGCACTCGCCGACGTCGTCTCGCACCAGCCCGAGGTCGATGAGCGCCTGCTCGCCGATGAACGCGCCCTGGCCGTCAGGCAGGCTCTGTCGTGTCTGCCCTGGCGCTGGCAGCGGCTGCTTGAGCTGCTGATGTCCGACCCTCCGGCCTCCTACGTGGAGATATCCGCCCAGCTAGGCCTCCCGGTCGGCAGCATCGGCCCGACCCGAGGCCGCTGCCTAGAGCGGCTGCGCGAGCTTCTGCAGTCCGCGTGACCCGGACCCGGCGAACGGGCCCGCTGGCGCTGGCGGTCACCGGTACCCGGAGGCGAGCAGCGATGGCACAATCGGCCAGCCAAGCGCAAGCCGCCGGTAGCCTAGCGCCCATGGGGGCACGGGAGGCTGCGGTGAGGTCCCGCTGGTTCGTCAGCCTGCCGCACCGGCGTATTCCCTTGCGGACGGCTCTGCTGGCGCTGGCGGTTGCCATCGCCGTGCTCACCGCCGCCACCGCGAGGCTGTTCCTCTGGCCGGCGCAGGGCCTGCCGGGCAAGGTCAGCGCGATCGTGATGCTGGCTGGCCCCGGTGACCTGCTCAGCCGGGCGGTTGACCTTGCGCGCACCGGCCGCGCGCCGTTCCTCGTGATCTCGCTCGGCAAGCCCCAGTCCGGCAATCAGTGCCCGCCACGGATACCTGGGGTGAAGCTCGTCTGCTTCAACCCCGTCCCAGCGTCAACCCAGGGCGAAGCGGAATTCGTCGGCCGGCTCGCCAGGAGGCACGACTGGCGGTCGGTCGCCCTCGTCACGATCACGCCGCAGGACACCAGGGCCCGTCTTCGGATCGAGCGCTGCTTTCCCGGCCGCGTCTACGTGGTCACCGCCCCGCCCGATCCCACGCAGACCAACTGGCCGTACCAGATCGTCTACCAGTGGGGCGCTCTGTTCAAGGCCCTCATACTCCAGCGAAGCTGCTAGCCGCGAACGCGAGTGAAGGAGTCGGCGTCGAGCCAGCGGCCGCCCGCGGCCTCGATCTCGGGGAAGGCGGCCTTGACCTCGGAGCGCAAGTCGGAGACGAACAGCAGCACTGAGTCGGGCGGCGAGGCTGACATCTGGGCGGGACTGACGACGGGAATGCCGGTGCCAGGCATCCGCAGCCCGTGCTTGGCCGGCGAGGCGTCCGCGATGGCTGGCAGCGAACGGCGATCCACTCCTGCCATGCAAAGCAGCGCTACCGCGCGAGAGGCCGCGCCGTACCCGATCACCCGCCGCCCGGCGTCCCGTTCGGCCGCGAGCCAGTCGGCCAGGCCCGCCGCCGTCGCCCGCGCGCGGTCCGCCAGCCCGCGCAGCGCATCGGGATCGGCCGCCCCGACCCTGGCGTCTTCGGCCAGCAGGTCGGCCACGATGCCATCTCGATCAGGCGTCGTCGATGCGGCCGCGCTGACCTCGGCGTCACGCGCGGCTGCCAGCAGCACTGTTCCGCCGTAGAGGTCGAAGCGCCACGCGGTGAGAGGGCGGAAGGCCTGGGCCGCGAGCATCGCGAGCAGCGACTCGGTCGAGTAGTACGCGTAGTGCCCATGCCGAAGCGCGTTCCACTGCCCATGCTTGATGATCGTGGCAAGCGAGTGGTACTGCACAAGCAAGACTCCGCCAGCACCGAGCCTGGCCAGCCGCCCGGCTAGAGCGCCATGCTGATCGGCCGCGTGCATCAGGCCGAAACAGTCGACCACCACATCCGCCGGCTCGCCGTTGGCGACCGGCACAAGGCCCCGGTCGCGCAGCAGCGGCAGCCAGGAGCCGCCGTGCGGGCTGCCGTACTCGGCCACCCGCGCTCCGACCGGCAGCAGGCCGGCGACCGCGGCCCGGCCAACCGCGTCAGCGGCCTGCGCGACCAGCGCGGCAGGTTCGGTAGCGCGCGGCTCCCGAGGCACCGTCGGGTCAGCGGCGAGCTGGGCCAGCCCGCAGCGCGCGCACAGCCACATTTGCAGCGGGTACACCGGATCGGGACCAGGATCGTCGCCGCGCGGGAAATAGTCGCAGGCGGGCTGCTCGCCAAGGTCGAGAACTATCTGACCATTTGTATGACGACATGCCCGACACGTTGGCATATAAATTCCTCCAACATTAACTAATCGTAATCAACAGATACGGCTTGGTGATTTAGTATTAACGTACTGCGCATCAGACCAGGACTTGGGGGGGCCTGCGTGTCATCGCTACCCGCGTGCAGGTTGTGCGGCGCGAACCTCACTCGCACTTTCGTGGATCTGGGGATGTCTCCGCTGTGCGAGAGCTA
>DATNEK010000130.1:0-62405 GCA_035553055.1 Streptosporangiaceae bacterium
GAAACGGACTATGTAGTCACGGATCAGATCAACGTCGGACGACCGATCGCCCATGATTTCATCATAAAACATAGAAAACTTGGCGTAATTAATCACACAGCCATCATGCCAGCCCGAGAAGGCGGGGCGGCATCTCGGTTACCCCAGGCACCATCCGCGATGGATCCGGGGTTTGATCGCGTCTGTCCCGTGCGCCGTGTGCGATGGATCCGGAGTTTCATCGCGCTTGTCCCGCGGCCGTGTGCGATGGATGTGGGGTTTCATCGCGTCTGTCCCGCGCGCCCTCTGCGATGGATCCGGGGTTTCATCAGGGAAACCGGGTGTGAAGCCGGGGTATCCATCGCGCGGTTGGTCGAGGGCTCTGCGATGAATTCGGGTATTCATCGCGTCCGTGGTCATCCCGCGCGAGTCGGGGGTCCTAGCCTAGGCGGCCGGGGGGCACGGACTGGGAGTCATCCCGAGTGGCGCGGTGCGAAGAAGCGATATATCTTGAGTACCTGGATCTAGTCAAGCACGGGAGTCACCATGTCGGTACCACTGCGCAATGACGAACCGAACCTGACCCGACGGGACCAGATGACGGTCTCGACCGCGGCGATGAGCGAAGTGCCGTGGGGCGCAGCGGTTGCCGCGGGCGCGGTCGTGACCGGCGCCGATCTCCTCCTCCATCTCACAACCGGGCATATAGCACCTGGCAGCGCGCTGTCGGCTGGCGCGGTGGCGCTGTTCGCCGTCGCGGGCGGTGGCGTCCTCGTGCGTGGTCGGGCCAGTCGCGCGGTCAGGTGGGCGCGGCGTAACCCTTGGCAGTTCGCCGTGCTTCCCGGGGTGGCGACGGCGGCGATCGTGTTCGTGCTCTCCGTCGTCTTTGGCAACGGCCTGTTCGGCGACGGGCTCACTGCGGTGTGGCATGGTGCGATCGCCTACGGCATCACGGGCGCGGCCGGCGTGGTCAGCGGCCGGAGGGACAAATCACCGCGCTGACGCCTTCGGGTCTGACCAGGATCCGGTAGTCGCGTCCGTCGTTGCTGGAGAGGAAGTCCTCGACGGCGCCGAAGCCGAGAGATTCGACGACGCGCAACGCCCTGGCGTTGAAGGTAGCGACGGTGACGCGGAAAGCGGCGGGCGCGAACCGTTGCCTGCCGAACTCAAGGCCGGTCGATATGGCGAGCCTGCCGAGTCCCCTGCCGGTCAGGTCGGGGCGCAGGCCGCCGCCGGTGTCGAGCGCTGACAGGTCGTACTTGCCCCCCGGCACCTGGCCGTCATCGCCGAATGACCGAAACCCGATGAGCTCGTCGACGTCGACGAGCGCGAAGAAACCGCTCTCCGCGCTCGCAAGGAACGCCGGATCGGCACTGGTCATGTCGTAAAAGTCGTAGGGCGGTTCGTAACGCCATGTCCCGATCTCGGCGGCGTAGCTGGCCGTCATCGCGACAATTCGCACCCAGTCATTGAATCACTCGCGGCGGGTGATGCCAGTACGGCCATGCCGCCCGGAGCCTGGTAACAGGAGTTCGCGATTACCGCACGGCGACGTGCACGCGTGGGAGGGGATGACCGCATGTCCAAGTCCGACGGCACATTCATTCTCGTGGCAACGTATCCCGACGAGCTCACGGCGCGTGACGACTACGAGTCGGTCAAGGATGCGCACGCGATGGGCCTGGTCGGGTCGTACGATGCCGCCGTCATCACGAAGGATACGAGCGGCAAGATACACGAGAGCAAGCACGAAACGGCAACCAGGCACGGCGCGTGGTGGGGCATCGCGGCCGGGGCAGCGGTCGGGGTTCTGTTCCCGCCGTCGATCATCGGCGCGGCCGCTGCCGGTGGCGTCATTGGTGGCATCAGCGGTCACTTGGCGAAGGGGATATCCAGGTCGGAGGCCAAGGAACTCGGTGACTTCATCGATCCAGGCGAGGCTGGCCTCGTTGTCGTCGGCGAAAGCAAGATCGCCGTGCCGCTCCAGCGGGCGGTGACCAGAGCAGAGAAGCAAACGGCCAAGGAAATCGACGTCAGTCCGAAAGAGGTGGACCGAATACTCGACCAGGCCATCACCGAGATCTAGAGCCGCTAGGACCTGCGGCCACGACGACTAGGTGGGGCAGGGTTTCGCGATCCTGCCCCCACTCAGCGTTCGGGTTAGTCGTCATTCCGATCGACTATCAGGCTCAGCAGCCAGGCGACGACGCCGACCAGCAGCGCACCAAGCACGGCAGGAACGAAACCGGTGATATGGAACGGTACCTTCAGCTTGCCAGCCACATAGCTGGTCAACCAGAAAAGCAGCCCGTTGACGACGATGCTGATCAGGCCGAAGGTTATCGCATAGGCAAGGCAACCGATAGTCTTGGCAATGGGCTTCAATAGCGCATTGATAATGCCGAAAATTAGAGCTACAACTACAAGGGTGCCAATCTTCCCCGAAGTGCTGTGCGTGTACAGATGAATTCCAGGTATGACGAGTGTCGCGATCCAGACGGCTAGGGCCGTGATGACGAGCTTGAGCAGAATCTTCATGCGGTCATCTTGCCATCCGAGACCGGGCACAGCGGGGGATCTGTAGCAAAGGTACGCCACCACATCTGTCCCTCTCGGCATCTGCGTAGGCCGCTGGACTCATGCGATCAGAGATGACAGCATCGGTCGGGGACATCGGGGGAGTCGCCTAGCGCTGTCGGCGTCAGGTGACCATGAAAGCACGCGAATCGGGGTAACGGGGGATGCTACTTGCCTGGCTGCTGCCCGACAGCAGCCCGACGGTGTTGCGCGACGGCTGGAGCAGGCCGGTCTACCGGCCAAGACATTGCAGGCCACCGCTGATGGTGCGAGCCTTGCGGACGCTGAGTGCCACACTCATCTACGCCCGCGAAAGGTATCTCGGCGTTGGCGAGGAAGACGCGATGGCAGCAGCACCACGACCAGCGTCCTAGCGGGAGGGAACCGTAGGACCAGGGGCGCGGAGGCGGGGCGACCTTCCCCCGCGCCCCGGGCGCAAGCTATTTCCACCGGAAATGGACAAACAGCCGGCCGAAATTCTTGGAGTCCTTCTCCACCCGGTGGTACAACGCCTTGATGTCCTTGCGTTCGAGGAACCGCAGCACATGCTTTTTGAGCTGGCCGGAACCCTTGCCTGGGATGATTTCAATCATCGGCGCCTTAATCCTGACCGCCTCGTCGACGATGTCTTGCAGCGCCTTGTCTATGTCCCTGCCTTGGTTGTAGATGTCGTGCAGGTCGAGCTTGAGCTTCATCGGCCGCCTTTCCGCCTCCCGCTTCCTTCACGTTACGCTGCTTGTCGACTTGACCTGTCGGCATTTGTGCGCAGGGGTGGGCGAAGCGGTTGGGGGCGTAGCTGGTGGAGTCGGTGCTTGCGGGCGGGGTGATCTGCGTTCTCGGTGACGCGCACATCGACGTCGTCGTCGGCCTGACCGGGTCGCACGCGGCCGATACCGATACTCCCGCGAGCACTAGGCTCTCGGTTGGCGGGCAGGCGGCCAACGTCGCCGCCTGGGTGGTCGCGCTCGGCGGTCGCAGCCGGTTGATCGCGGCTAAGGCCACCGATCTGGCCGCGAAGCTGGTAACTAGCGAGCTGATCAGCCGAGGGGTCGAATTCGTCGGCCCAGTAGTCAGCGGCAGCACCGGAATAGTCGTCGCGCTGTCCGATGGCGGCAGCCAGCGATCGATGCTGACCGATCGTGGCGTCGGGCCACAGCTCACGGCCGCCTCCATCGCCCCAGCGTGGCTGGATGACTGCACGTGGCTGCACCTGCCTGCCTACAGCCTGGTGGCCGAGCCTGTCGCGGGCGCCGCGCTGGCCGCGATAACGTCGGCGAGGCGCAACGGGTCCAAGATCAGCGTTGACCTGTCGTCGACAGCGGCGATCTCGGCGTTCGGACTGGCGGCGTTCCGCGACCTGATCGGCGACGTTCGGCCGGACCTCGTATTCGGCAACAAGGCGGAGACCGACCTGGTTGGCGAGCTGCCAGGGATCGAGGTGATCAGCAAGCTCGGCGCGGAAGGAGTCGATATCGGCGGCTGTCGCTATCCGGCTGCCCGCACCGAGGCGGTCGACGCGACCGGTGCCGGAGACGCGTTCGCGGCCGGCTATCTTGTCGGCGGTGTCGCCCTTGGCCTAGCAGCCGCGGCCAGGGCAGTGGCCACGATCGGGGGGATGCCGTGACGCCGCGGATCAGTGACGAGGTGTCGGCCGCGCTGGCGGACGGCGGCCCCGTAGTGGCACTGGAGACAACGCTCGTCTCGCACGGGTTCTCCGCGGGACGTGGCCTCGAAGCCGCGGTCGAGTCTGAGCGCCGGGTGCGGGAAGCCGGTGCTGTGCCCGCGACCATCGGCGTGCTCGACGGCGAGATCAGGGTCGGCTTGGATCGCGGTGAACTCGACCAGTTCGCGGCCGCCGGCACGGCGGCACGCAAGGTAGGCGCGCGGGACATCGCCGCCTGCGTTGTCCAAGGCGACATCGGCTCGACCACGGTCGGCGGCACGCTTGCCGTCTGCCGGTTGGTCGGCATCTCCTTCATGGCCACCGGTGGCCTCGGCGGCGTGCACCGAGGATTCGCCAAGTCGGCTGATATATCGGCGGATTTGCCGCAGCTTGCCCGCACCCCGGTGCTCGTGGTCAGTTCGGGAGCCAAGTCGATGCTGGACGTGCCCGCCACGTCCGAAGTGCTCGAGACGCTCGCTGTGCCCGTCCTGGGCTGGCGGACCCCGACCCTACCGCTCTTCTACGCCGCTGAAGGCGGCCCTGCCGTCTCGGCGGTCGTGAAAACTAGCGCGGAAGCCGCCAGCGTGGCCAGGCTGCACTGGGCGATCAACCCGGCCGGCGGGCTGCTGCTGGCCAGGCCGCCGTCCGACGGACTCGACATCGAGGAGCTCATAGCGGCGGCCGTCGTGCAGGTCAGCGAGCGCGGCATTACCGGCCAGGCCGTCACTCCCGCGGTGCTCGCGCTGATCGAAGAGCTGAGCGACGGCCGCAGCATCGAGGTCAACCGCGCGCTCATCGCCGACAACGCCGGCCTAGCCGGGGAGGTAGCCGTAGCCTTCGCCCGGTCTGCGGGCTAGCCGACCAGGCGGTACAGCCTGACCCCGCCGTCAAGGAACGCGCTGGCCTGCCCACGCGCGACAATCAAGTCCAGGTGCGCTTCGGTCTCGCCGACCGCGAGGGTCTGATTGATCAGATCAAGATCGGTCAGCTTGCGGTTCTTTGAGGTCCAGCGGACAGCCAGCGCGACCTCGTACGCGGTGCGCGGTCCACAAGCGAGTTCGGCCGCGATCACCCGCAGCCGCTGGTCGTGGTGGTCGATGAGCTCATCGGCCCGTGCGTGAACGCTCGGCGCCACCGGCCCATGCGCGGGAAGCAGCACGAGATCGGGCATCTGCCTGACCAAGAGCAGCGAGTCGAGGAAGTCACGGAGCGGCAGCTCTTGGGGCGCGGCCTCGAGGCTGATCGACGGCGTGATGTGCGGCAGCACGTGGTCTCCGGCGAACAGCAGGCCGGCCGAGTAATCGGCGAACACAACGTGACCGTGCGTGTGCCCGGGTGTCGCGATCGCCTCGAGCGTTCGGGTGCCCAACTCGAATTTCTGGCCAGAGGCGATCCACTCATCGGGTTCGTCGTATCCCTGATCGCCGTCGGGCCGCCGCATGCCGGCCTCGATCATCTTCTCGATCAGCGGCTGGGCGCCCGCGATGGCCAGTCGCTCACCGCGCGCCGTCAGCAGCCCGAAGTCCCGGCCGAGCATTACGTCGAGCGACTGCTTCTCGCCCTCACCCAGCGCTATTTTCATTCCGAAAATTTTGCGGAGCGCGATCGCCTGCGTGTAGTGGTCTCTATGTATGTGCGTGATCAGAAACCTGCGTATGTCGCCGAGCCCGGCTCCGATCCTGGCTAGCGAGCGCTCAAGCTGGTCTTTCGTCTCTTCGAGTACCCAACCGGAGTCGATCATGATCAGGCCGCCGTCGACCTCGATCGCGTAGGTGTTGACCGCGCGCAACCCGTCGAAAGGCAGCGGCAACGGGATCCGGTAGACGCCCTTAGCTACCTCGTAGGCACCCTCTTCGATCCACTGGTGGCGGTCGCCGTCCGGGGTACCTCGCGTGTCAAGTGGCGGCTGCATGGGGAACATTCTGGCATACCGCTCAGAAGTCCCAGGTCACGGCTGCTTCGCCGGAGCCGGAGCTAACTCCTCGAGCGCGATGATCGCTCGTTGCACGTTGTCGCGCGGAATCCGTTCGAGCATCGCGACGCGGCCGTGAGACTTCCGTATCGCCGAGGCGAACCTAGTGGCCCAGCTGTTCTCCCACACGATCACCATCGCGGCCGATGACGGCTCGAGGCTGCCGGCGATATCAGCCAGGTCGGCCTCGCTGAGCAGGTCGAACTGAGAGTCGGTGATCTGGTCGAATACCTCGGAGACGCTCTCGTCGGCCAGCTCGATGATGGATGTGTTCCCGTTGGCGTCCTTGCGAACGAAAGCTAGGTCGATGACCTGCACGGTCCCGTTCGCTTGCAGATCGGTCAGGGCCGGAGCCACGCTAGTGTCGAATTCGCCGCCATCGAATGCGATGACCGCGACGTCGACTGGCCCGATCTTCTCCGATTGCAGTGTTCCGGACATCAGGGTGCACCCCCCAACACCTTGCCGTGACAGCATAGTCACGCTATGTGTTCGGAGTCATGCCCAGCGCAAGCCACGCCGATGCGAGTGCCGGACAGGTTATCCTGGCTGGCCGACCTGGGCAGCTAGCGGGCGCGATTGGACACTCAGCGCGATGAGTCTTGAAGTGGACGTGCGGGGGACGATCATCCCGGCAGACGAGCTGACCTGGAGATTCTCTCGGTCTCCTGGGCCGGGCGGGCAGTCGGTCAACACCGCTGACACCAGGGTCGAGCTTAGTTATGACCTGGCGGAGTCGGCCGCGCTTCCTCAGCGGCTGAAGGATCGAGCGATGAGCGCGCTGACCGGACGGCTCACGAACGGCGTCATCACGGTCGTCGCGTCCGAGTACCGGTCGCAATTGCGTAACCGAGAGGCGGCGGCGGCCAGGCTCTCCGAGCTGCTGACCAAGGCGACCGCGCCTCCGGCGCCGCCCCGGCGGCCGACGAAGCCGACGAAGGCATCGGTCGAGCGGCGGCTAGCCGCCAAGCAGCGCCGCGCCAAGACCAAGCGGCTGCGCAGGTCGACCGACGACTAGCCGGTAGGCCGAATCTCGTTGACAGTCCCCTATGGAAGGGTTAATGGTGAAAAGGTCCAACCCCAACGTAGGCAAGGCGGGATGGGAAGCAGCGTCGCGGTAAAAGGGTCATGGCGGCGACTATCGATTAGGAGGCTCCCACCGCGACTAGCGATCGCATCGGCGCTGCTCATTGCCGCTTCACCGGCGGCTTATGCGGCCTCGGGTTCGCTGGATGGCGGCTCACGTACCGCGGCTGCCATAATCGCCAGGCCACAGCCGATCAATGACCGGGTGATCGTGGTCATGAGAAGCCAGCCAATGGCGGTCAGGCCGGGGACCAGGGCCGCGGCGCTCCGATCGGCGGTGATCGCGAGTTCTCAGGCTCCGCTGCTTCGCCAGCTGACGCTTACCCACGCCGCCCATGTGAGGTCCTATCGGCTGGTGAACGCGTTCGCTGCCACGGTCTCGGCCGCCGAGGCGGCACGCTTGAGGTCCAATCCAAGCGTGGCCGAGGTCGTGCCCGATGTCCTGGTCCACGGGGGTTCTCCCGACGCGTTCAGCCCGCCTCTTCCGTCTCTCGGGAAGCGCCAGCGGCCAGCGGCTGCGCCGCCCCTTCACGTGATTCCTGGCGCCTGCGGCCGCGATGGCCAGGTGACGCTCGATCCCGAAGGGCTGCGGACCACCCAGACCGCCGCCGACGATCCGAACGCGGCGACCGCTCGCTCGCTCGGCATCACCGGCGCCGGCGTCAGGGTCGCCTACCTCGCCGATGGACTCGATCCGAACAACGTGAACTTCATCAGGCCAGACGGCAGGTCAATATTCAACCGGTCGTTCGGCGGTGACTATCAGGACTTCTCGGGCGATGGTCCTGGTCAGCTGACCGTGGGTGCGGAGGCGTTCCTCGACGCGAACTCGATCGCCGGCCAGGGTATTCATGTCTACAACGTGCGACGGTTCTCCGCCCAGGCAGATCCGTCAGCGTGCGACATCAGGATCGAAGGGACGGCGCCTGGCGCGTCGGTGGTCGGACTCGACGTCTTCGGCAGCTTCGAGCTGACCGGTGAGTCGAACTTCCTTCAGGCGATCAGCTACGCGGTGGAGACCGACCACGTCAACGTGCTGAACGAGTCGTTCGGCTCCAACCCGATCCCCGACAGCGCCTCGCTCAATGTGCTCAAGCAATTCAATGACGCGGCCGTCGCGGCCGGGACCACGGTGACTGTCTCTAGCGGCGATTCGGGGGCCACGAACACGATCGCGTCTCCGGCCAGCGACCCGAAGGTCATTTCGGTGGGAGCGACCACCACGTTCAGGTTCTACGCCGCGACCAACTACGCGGCGGCGCGCTACTTCGCTTCGACGGGCTGGCTCAATGACAATGCCAGCTCGCTCAGCTCAGGTGGCTTCACCGAATCGGGTACCACTGTCAGCCTGGTAGCGCCTGGAGACCTGGACTTCGCCTCGTGCAGCACGGACACCAGCGAGTTCCAGGGCTGCGTCGACCTGCAGGGCAATCCGTCGCCAGTAGAACTGGCCGGTGGCACGAGCGAATCCGCGCCCCTGACCGCCGGCGCCGCCGCCCTGGTCATACAGGCATACCGGAGTACGCATTTCGGAGCCGCGCCGAGCCCGGCGCTGGTCAAGCAGATACTGACGAGCACCGCGACCGACCTGGGCCTCCCGGCTAGCGAGCAGGGTGCCGGGTTGCTCAACTCCTACAAGGCCGTGCTGCTCGCCGAGTCGATCAAGACCAGCGCGGCCGCGCCCGCACCGACCGGCGACACGCTGCTGTTCTCGCGCGGCCAGCTGTCGGCGACCGGCTGGCCAGGCAGCAAGAAGACGTGGCGGATCCGGGTGACGAACACCGGTGCCCGGGCTCAGCTGGTAACCGCGAGGGGGCGGACCTTCGGCGCCGACCAGGAGGTACAGACCGGTTCGGTCAGGCTGCACGACAACACGAGCCCCGAGTTCACCGACTCCGCAGGGTTGGCGAACAACTACGCGATCTTCCATTTCACCGTCCGTCAGGGAGCGGACCGGCTAACCGCTTCGATCGCCTACCGGAGCGTGCCTGACGGCTTCCCGGCCAGGCTGATCCTGGTCGACCCGCAAGGCAAGCTGGCCGCCGACTCGGTGCCGCAGGGCACGGGCGGCTTCGGCAGCGTTGACGTTCGAGCCCCAACGCGAGGGGTCTGGACGGCGGTCGTGTTCAGCCTGCCCGGCTTCGACGGCGGCGTCGACGGGACCATACCTTGGCGAGTCGCCACGCAGCGCTATACCGGATTCGGCAACATTCAGCCCCGTGCTTTCTTTCTGCAACCTGGGCAGAGCCGGATGCTGCACGTGACCGAGACGTTGCCGGCGCGCGCCGGTGACGCCGCTGGTTCCATAGTCATAGGTTCGAACCTGGGCGGCTCCGATCGCAGCGTCGGCACCGAACGCGGTTCGATTCCGGTCACCTTGCGGGCGATGGTCGACATCGCCGACGGCGGCTCGTTCGGCGGCGTGCTGACTGGCGGGAACGGCCGTCCCCCCTCGGTCGGCCAGGTGAGCTACTTCGAATTCCATGTCGGCCGGGGGCACCGGAGCATCACGGCGAACGTATCGCTGGCCAACGACCCGGCCGACAATGTGGGCGCGTACCTGGTGGCGCCCGATGGCCAGGCGCTCGGGTTCGGTCAGAACGGACAGCTCCTGGGCACCACCGCGTTGTCGCTGAGTGCCTATACGCTCAACCCGGTGCCAGGGACATGGACCCTGGTGGTCGATTTCATGGGGCCGGTAGCAGGCAACGAGATCGCCGACCATTTCTTCGGCCATATCACGCTCGATGCCGCGAAGGCGACCGCGACCGGGCTGCCCGACAGCCCCAGGCGGTTGCTCAAGCGCGGGGTCACGCTGACCGTGCCGGTGAAGATCACCAACACTGGCAAGGAAGCAGAGAACTACTTCGTCGACGCGCGTTTGACCAAGAAGACGACCATCGTGCTCGACTCGCTTGACGGCCAGACGTTCCTGCTCCCGCTGGCCGTTCAGCCCGAATGGTTCGTGCCGACGCAGGCATCGAGCGCGCGGGTGACGGCGAAGGCCACCCTCCCGGTCGAGTTCGACTGGGGCCCAGGGCAGGGCGACGCGGATCTGCTCGCGCTGCCGGCTCCCGGTAACCGGGCCGCTGGCACGTTCACTCCAGCCGATGGCACCGTGCAGCCAGGCAACTGGGTCGCCAATCCCGATGAGTTCGGGCCGTATCCGCACGCCGAGACGGCTGGCTCGGTCACCATGGCGATGACCGTTACCGCGAAGGCCTTCGACCCGGCCGTCACCACGGACGTCGGTGACCTCTGGCTCGCGTCGATCAACCTGACGGCACCGTTCTCCGGGCTGATGATCGATCCTGGTAAATCGGGCGTCATTGACGTGAAGATCAGGCCGTCGGGGAAGCCGGGCACAGTTGTGCGCGGGTTCTTGTATGTCGACGACTCCGTTCCCACCCTGCCGCCTTACGGCCAGTCGACCGGCGACGAGCTAGTCGCGATTCCGTACTCCTACACGATCAAGTAGCGCCTGCTCAGTTAGCGGTCAGGCACACTGGACGGTGGTCGGGGACGCGCCGGTGGCCGACAGGCTGCCGCTGACCGCGGTAGCGACGACCGATTCACCGCACCCGGACAGGTTCACCACCGCGATGTTAAACGACAGACTGGATGCGACGCCCGCGCCGATAGCGCCATGCGAGCAGGTCTGTCCTCCGCTTGTCGCCGAGCACGACCAGGACGAGGAACTGGCCAGCCCGAGCAGGGTAATGCCGGACGGCAGCGAGATGTCGGTGGTGACCGGGCCGGTGGCCGCGCTGCCAGGGTTGGACACATTGACAGTGACCAGCGCGGTGACGCCCAGACTGAGCACGCCGGCTACCTGGACCGACACGCTGAGCTTGGCGGTGGCGGAGACCGTCGGCGTGGGAGTCGGAGTTGGTGACGGCGGTGGCGGCGAAGAGGTTGGCGACGCCGACGTGGGAGTGCTCGGCGAGCTCGACGGCGTCGGATGACCTGACCGCGACGGTGACTTTGTCGGCTTAGGCGAGGCACCTCCTATCGTGGTCGGCGCGGGCGATGCGACCGCTACGGCAGGTGGTGCCCCGCCCTTGGCCCGCCTCGTGCCCGGCGCGTGCCGGGCGGCGCCCGGCCCGCCAGGACGGTGCGTCTGCCCGAGAACGGGTGTGACCGCCTGGTGCGCGCGAGTCGGCTGGACGAGGTACAAGGTGGGCACCGCGATAGAAGCGGCCGCGACCGCCGTGGCCACAGAGGCGATCGGATGATGGGAGAACGCTTCGGCCGCGCGGTGGGCGGGTAGTCGCAGGCCGCGCAGGCCAGGGGGGTGCCAGCGACTGATGTGCGCGGCTGCGGAACGCCCGCCGCCCGCCGCCGCGCTCGTCGCGGCCGCGCTGTGGGCTTCGCTGGCCGAGGCGAGGTAATCAGCGGCGGCGGTGCCGAGCACGATCGGTGCGAGCACTCCGCGCAAGCTGTCGTTGACGGTGGCGAGCTCAGCGCACGCCGTGGTGCAGTCGGGACATCCGGCCAGGTGATCTTCGACCTCGCGCGCCTGACGCCTGGATAGCCCGCCGCGCACGTAGCGGCCGAGCTTGGCCGCGGTTGACGTGCAGCTGGCTTTAGCCCGCTTGGACAGATGTAGCTGCAAGTAGGACTGCTTCAGGCCCTCACGGGCCCGGCGCTTGAGTACCGAGACACCGTTGGCCGACAGGCCGAGCAGCGACGTCAACTCGGCCGGCCTTGCCTCCTCGATCTCGGTGTGCCAAAGGACAGCCCGCCAGCGCTCGGGCAACGACCAGAACGCCCGTCTGATCAGCGAACGTTCAAGGTCAGCGACCGCCGGATCGTCGAAGGGTTCACCGGGGTCAGGTATGTCAGTGTCGTCGGTAGGAATCTGCCTGCGCTGACCGTTGACCAGGTCGATGGCGACCCGGCGGACCGCAGTGAGCAGATAGGGCCGAAAGGCCTCGACCGGGCCGTTCCCTCCCTTGAGCGCATAAAGCACGCGGGCGAACGTCTCCGCGACTACATCGTCTACGTCGGCGGACGTCTTCACGATCTGACGAGCTAGCGCGCGAGCGGCTGAGGCATGCCGCTCGTAAAGCACGCCGTAGGCGCTCGCGTCACCAGATCGGGCGGCGGCGATCAGGTCCGCGTCGCTGGCGGAAGGACTCACCGTGGGCGGCTCTGTCTTCGCCGTTTCAACCGATGGGTTACCCGTCTTCTTCTGCGGATCAGGTATCGACGAAGCGGTCATCTCTTATCATCCGGACTAGCGGAGCAGTATATGAAGTTAGATGGAAAGGGTTCGAGCGCGAAATCTCCGCCGCGGTAGCGGCATGTCCATCGCCTAAGTACGAGCCCGACAGATCTGGATATACCGTCCACCTGCCTACCCTCTTGGCCAGACCGGATGTATCGACTATAACTATCATGGCAGTGCGGCGGTGTTATCAAGCCGATGAAATCCTCCGCCGCGCAGATCCCTCCGGCGCCTGGTCTTCTGCGAATGTGCAAATGCACTAACTTGTGCATTTGCCATCTCGCCAAGTTGGCGTGTGGTCCAGCGCTTACGTTCATCTGCCGTGCTGGCCCGGCCGTCGGCCAGATCCTGGCGGTCCGGCGAAGGCCTGCGCGATGCCGAGCCATTGCTCGGCGACCTGACCGCGAGCTTGAATGGCGGTGTCGTCGCGGTGCCGTCGCTGCGTGACCAGCAGGCAGAAGTCGAGCGCGGGACCGGTCACCAGGTTCGCGGCGTCATCGGGTCCCCAGGCCCACACCGCGCCGCCTGACCAAGCCAGCTCGATCCTGACTGGCTCGGTTGGCGGTGCGAGCCCGTTCACGACGAAGCTGAAGGGAAGCGCCCTGACCCCGATGTGTGCGATGTGCGCAAGTCTGCTGGTCGGCTCGCGGACCAGGCCCAGCGCGTCGGCGACGTCCTGACCGTGGGCCCAGGTTTCCATGATCCGCGCGGTGACCGCCGACGCGGCGCTCATCGATGGGCCGAACCAGGGGACGCGTTGAGCCGGGTCGAGCCGGCCGAACGTCAGGATCAGCCGCTCCCGTGAGCCATCGAACCAGGCGATCAGATCGGTGCCGACCAAGGCGCGATGGCGGGCCGCGATGTCGTCGCTGCTGAGCTGGCCGCTCTCCGCTGGTCCGGCAAGTTCGGCCCTGAAGCGATCAGGGTCGGTTGCCGACGTGATCGCCGCATCGTCGAAGAAGGCCAGGTGGCTGATCTGGTCGCCGATTGTCCAGCTGGCGGCCGGCGTTGGCGTTCGCCAGCCGGGCTCAGTCAGGTCGGCCAAGATAAGCCTGAGATCGGCGGTCTCGGCCGCTAGATCGCCGAGCAGTTCGCCCATGTCGACGGCCACGCTGTTCACTCCATTCGCCGTTCGGGTTCCTTTGTTGCCTGTGGGCGGCTAGCTGACCAGGACGATCTCTAGGGTGCGGGGGCCGTGGACGCCTTCTACCCGGTCTAGTTCGATGTCGCTGGTCGCCGACGGACCGCTGATAAAGGTGAGTGGGCGGTGCGGCGTCAGCAACGCGATCGCCTCAGGTACTAGGCCGACGACCTGGTGGCTGTGCAGTACGCAGAGGTGATAGTCGGGAATCAGGGTGAGCGCGCGCCTGCCCTGACCGGCCGAGCCGTCGAGCACGATCGTGCCGGTCTCGGCGATGGCCACGGTGGCCGTCGTGAGGACGGCGTCGAAACTGTCGAGCGCTTCCGGGTTCAGGCCGTCGTCGACCACCCATTCGCTCCCGGCGCCCACGTCTGCCGGGTCGGGCAGCGGCAGGTCAAGCTCCGCTGGCAGCACGACCCGCCGCGCACCCCGTTGCGCGAGCGCGGCCGCGATTGTCGCCTTCAGATCTCCCGGCGCGCACCGGCGTACTGAACAGCGGTAGTCGAGCAGCCGGTCGGCGAGAAGATCGAGCATGGTCTCGGTATTCACCTCGCTGCGGGAACGGTAGGTCTGCTCCGCCTCCACTTCGTCGCCCGCATGCCCCGGCGCCGGCCCGGGCGAGGTTCCGAGCGCGTCCCGAATCCTGGCGAGCACGATCTCACGCGCCGTCATCGGTCCTCCCAGGTTCCGCCGCTCCGCGCTCGCGGCGCCACCACTGCCTGAACGTCTCGCGTGGCGGCACCGGTGCGTCTCGCGCCCGACTCCATCCGCGCAGCGGGGGCGGCAGCCGGTCAATGACGCCGTGCCGTGCGAGTAGCCGGCCGACCCGGCCCGTCCGTTGCGCGGCGGCGAACCGGGCAGCTGACGACATGACCCACGAAGCGGCGGCCATCGTCACCGCCTCAGAACTCGGCACCCACGACTGTGCCCTGGCGGTCTCGACATGCCTGGCGCGCATGTGCACAAGTATCGACGGAATGTCGATCTTCACCGGGCACACGTCGTAGCAGGCGCCGCACAAAGACGACGCGTACGGCAGGCTCGCGTTGTCCTCGACGCCGGTCAGCATCGGCGACAAGATGGCCCCGATCGGGCCGGGGTAGACCGAGCCGTAGGCGTGCCCGCCGACCCGCTCATAGACCGGGCATACATTCAGGCAGGCCGAGCACCTGATGCAGGACAACGCGGGCCTGCCTGCCGGGTCGGCGAGCGCGGCGGTCCTGCCGTTGTCGAGTAGCACAAGGTGGATTTGCTGTGGCCCGTCACCGGGAGTGACTCCCGTCCACATAGAGGTGTACGGGTTCATCCGCTCGCCGGTAGATGATCGAGGCAGCAACTGCAGGAAGACGCCGAGGTCCGCCCAGGTGGGAATGACCTTCTCTATCCCCATCACGCTGATCAGAGTGCTCGGCAAGGTCAGGCACATCCGGCCGTTGCCCTCCGACTCGACCACGCACAAGGTGCCGGTCTGCGCCACCGCGAAGTTGACGCCGCTGATCCCGACTTTCGCCGAGAGGAACTTGCGCCGCAGGTGCAGCCTGGCCGCCTCGGCCAGCGCAGCGGGCACGTCGGTAAGGCCCGCGTCCACGTCGCCCATCTCGCGCAGGAAGATGTCCCTGATCTCGGCGCGGTTCTTGTGGATGGCCGGTACCAGGATGTGCGAAGGCCGGTCATGCCCAAGCTGAACGATCAGTTCGGCCAGGTCGGTCTCGACGGCCTGGATCCCGGCGTCCGCGAGCGCGTCGTTCAGCCCGATCTCATCGGTGACGATGGACTTGACCTTGACGACTTCCTTCGCGCCAGACGAGGCGACCAGCTCGGTGACGATCTGGTTGGCCTCGGTCGCGTCTCTCGCCCAGTGCACGGTGCCGCCGCGTGCCGTGACCTCGCGCTCAAGCTGCTCGAGGTAGCCGTCAAGCCCCGCCAGCGTTCTGGCCTTGATCGCCTGGCCGGCCTCGCGCAGCTCTTCCCAGTCGGGAAGCTCGGCGACCACCCGCGCCCGCTTTGCCCTGATCGTGGTCGTCGCCTTCGCCAGGTTGCGGCGAAGCTGGCTATCAGCAAGCGCTAGCCTGGCGGCCGCTGGAAAAGGCTGGTCCCCGCGCAGGTGGCCGACACCGCGCGGCGCTGTGCTGGCTCGAGGGGACGACCCCGCCGGCATGCCGAGGAACGTGCTCACGGGTCATCCCTCGTCGCGGCGAGTATCTCGGCGAGGTGCATGGTCCTGGTCCCCGCTTTCAGCCTGGACAGCCCGCCGCCAATGTGCATTAGGCACGAACTGTCGCCGGCCGTGCACACCTCGGCGCCGGTCGCGAGCACGTTCCGCATCTTGTCGGCGAGCATGGCGGTGGACACGTCGGCATTCTTCACCGCGAACGTGCCGCCAAACCCGCAGCACGCCTCGGCGTCGGGCAACGGCACCAGATCGATTCCCGCCACGTTGCGCAACAGCGCCAGTGGCCGATCGCCCACCCGAAGCAAGCGTAGCGAGTGGCAGGTCGGGTGATAAACCACACGATGGGGAAAATAAGCTCCCACATCTGTCACTCCGAGTACGTCGACAAGCAACTGGGAGAGCTCGAAGGTCCTCGCCCCGACCTGGTCGCCGCGCTCGGCAAGCTTGTCGTCGCCGAGCCGCCGCGCGACCATCGCGTGCTGGTGCCTGATCGACGCGGTGCACGAGCCGGAAGGGACGACGATCGCGTCAAAACCGCTGAACGTCTCCACGTAGTGACGGATCAAGGGCAGGGCCGCGCGCTGATAGCCGGTATTCACGTGCATCTGGCCGCAGCAGGTCTGCGCGGCCGGGAAGACTACCTCGTGGCCGAGCCGTTCGAGCAGCCGCACCGTCGCCTTTCCTGCCTGCGGGTACAAGGTGTCGGCCAGGCAGGTCACGAACAGCGCGATACGCATTCCTACGGCACCGCCTCGACGCCGCCTGCCCTAGAGCTTGACTCGCGTTCTGCCACTTCGCCCTCCCTGTCGCCAAGTGTTGAGCGTGATCTTGGAACGTGTCAACACGTCGGAGTCCGCAGCCCAGACCTACCGAAAGTTGATCGCCAAGCTCACCGCCCGGGTCCCGGCAAGATCAACTGTGGCTGTTGTGACGATTGATGCAGAACGTAAAATTGTGAGGTAGTGTTTTCCGTCGACGTAGCGTTTTCCGTGCTATTTGCGGAAAAGCCTACCTCGACGGAAAACCCTACATGGTAATGCCGTCGGCGCCGGCCAACCTGGTGCGGCGAGGCCTCTCGGGCACCCTGCGAGCGCACTCGGCGACGATTCCGTCGGCCTTCGACCTTGGATGGAATGGATATCAGGAAGATTCTCTTCACAAATACTTCGAGAGACTCAACGGGCTCGGTAGACGTCCGCTCGGTGGTCGATACGTACGACGTGCACGATCTGTTCGTTTTCATCGATGCGGTAGATCACCCTGTAAGCGCCACGGCGTGCGGAATGATAGCCACTCAACTCGCGGGTCAGAGGCTTGCCGACCCGCTGGGGGTTGTCTAGCAGTGGCCCAGTTAGGAACTCGGTGACTGCCGCCGCGACCTCCGACGGCAGACCGCGAGGCGGCCCTTCGACTAGGACGCGACGAGCAGAGGACGCCAGCGCCAGCGTGTATGCCTCGTCGCTCACTCGCCGCCCTGCTCGGCTCGCGTGCGCTGTTCCATCAACCGCAGAAGCTCCTCGGCGCCGATGGCCTCGCCGCGGGCGATCTCTGCCTCCGCTGCCCGGATTTCGTCGAGCGCACCCGGTGTGGACAGCAGATCCAGGGTTTCTTCCAGCGCCTCCAGATCCGACACGGACATGATCACCGCCTCGGGTCGGCCATTACGAGTGATCACTACCCGGTCATGGGTGTCCCGTACCTCGTCAAGCACCGCCGACAGGCGGGCTTTCGCGTCGGCCAACGGAATAGTCGTCATGACCTGAATTATAGTCACGGCTGACGAGCGTCCGCCTTCGCTGGCCGACCAGGTGGCGCGGTGGGTCAAGGCTGGAGGCGGCTGAGTTGCTCGCTCTGCTCGGTCACCAGAGCGGCGAGGTCGCGGTCACCGGCAAGTTCGGCGTCGAGCCAGCCGAGCACCTTAAGGACGGCGGGTCTGATGTCGCCGTGCGCGAGCGGCAGGAGTTCGTCGGCCCTGGCGTCGTTGACCGGGGCGCCCAGACCGCGCAGGTGGCAGATCCACGCGGCAAGCACCCGGCTGGCGCCTAGTGGCAGATGCCCGGCGGCGCGCTCCGCGCGTAGCACGGGCAGCACCCTTACCGGCAGCTTCTGCGATCCGTCGGCGGCGATCCGGTCGAGCCGGTCGTGCATCCGGCCGTTGCCGAACCTGGCGAGCAAAGCGGCCCGATAGCTCGCGAGTTCGGCGGCCGGCTGGCTCAGGTGTCCCGATGCCTCGTCCCACCACTGCGTGATCCACTCCATGGCTGTCTCGTCGGCGATGGCGTCGGCTACAGTTGCGTGGCCGATGATCGAGCCCGCGTAGGCGAGCAGCGAGTGCGCTCCATTAAGCAGCCAGATTTTGCGCTCTTCGAACGGCGCCACATCGTCGGTAAAGGTCGCGCCGCAGTCCTGCCAGCGCGGCCGCCCGGCCGGGAACTCTCCGCTGATCACCCAGTCGCTGAATGGCTCGGTGACCACCGGGCATTGATCGGCGAATCCTTCCAGATCGTGCACCGCGCGGATGTCGGCGGCGGTGGCGCGGGGCGTGATCCTGTCCACCATCGTCGTCACGACCGTCACGTTTCCGGCGAACCAGGCGGCGAGACTGTCGTCGACCAGCTCGGCGAGATCGGTGAGCACCCGCCTGATGATCGGGCCATTGGATGGCAGGTTGTCGCAGGGCACGATGGCTAGCGGGCCGACATCGGCGAGTCGGCGCGCATGCAGGCCAGCGATCAGCCTGGCCGGGGCCGTGCGCACCGGGCCGGCTTGGTCAGCGCGCAGTGCCGCGAGGTCAGCGGCGATCTGCGGCCTGGTGACGTCAAGTCCGCCGCCTGGCCTGCGAAAGTAGCCGGCTTCCGTGACCGTGATCGTCACCGCGGCCAGTTCGGGAGACCGCAGATAACCGAGCCAGGCCTCGTGATCGGCCGCCGAATGCGCCGCCGACAGGCTGCTGATCCGCTCACAGGAGTCGCCGCCGGCCGCCCTCGTAATCAGCGTGTAACGACAGCCCTGCGCGGTCAGCGCGACGGCCAGGTCTGGGCTCCGGCCGGTGAACGCCGCGTACCCCCAGCCGTCGGCGTCGCCGGCGTGATGGGTGTACCAGGCTTGATGAGCGCGGAAGAAGTTGCCGAGCCCGAGGTGCACCAGTCGTACCGGTGCACCGCCGCCAACCACGTACCTATGGTGCCAGACGCAGTTACCGAACGTAGCCAGGAGATTTGTACCTGCTTAGACCAAAGTGCGTACTAGTACAATCTAATAAATCATGACATCATGTCTAGCCATGGCCATAACCGTCGCGGAGTCGGCCAAACCGGCCGCCTTTATACTGACTGGCTCGTTTCCGGTTATCACTCGTGATCCGCTCTATGTAGCTGAGTTGTCACGACGCGGTTTACAAGTCCTGGTTATTACGTCGTCGGCCTATCGTGAACGGGCCACCGCGCAGATGGCGGTCAAGGGCGGGCCGATGGCCGCCATTGCCGAGATCGCGTTCGTCGACGGGGACGTGACCGTGGAGGGCTCGTTCGTCGCCGGAGCCATCGCCACGGTGACGGCGTGGCTAAAGGACTACGCCATCGCTGGCGTATACGCGGTTGGCGATGTGCTCGCCGAGCCGACCGGGTTGCTGAGCGACGGGCTCGGGGTGCCCGGCCCGGGTCTGCTTGCCAGCAGGGCTTGCCGCTGCAAGTACTTGCAGCGCTGGTACGTGCCCGAGTTGAGCCCGCGCTCGATGGTGCTGCCCGCGGCGCGTCGGCTCCGCGGGATCACCGGCGATTACCTCGACCCGGCGCTGCGCTGCGAGTTCGAGGCCATCGGCTTTCCCGCCGTGGTCAAGCCAGCTAGCAGGCATTCGAGCTGGGGCGTGCTTAGTGTCCTTGATCTCGATGAGTTGCGCGGCGAGCTCGCGTGCTACCCAGAGCATGAGATCGTGCTCGTCGAAGAGCAGGTGGAGGGCCAGGAATACTCGGTCGAGAGCCTGATCCAAAGCGGCGTCATCGTGTTTGCCTCAGCCACGAGGAAAGAGACGACGCAGTCGCATGCCAGGACATTCGTCGAGCTGTCACATAGCGTTCCCGAACCCGACGCGGACGTCTGCGAGCGACTGCTCGCGGTCAACGCGGTACTGCTCGAGCGGCTCAGGTTCTCCGACGGTATCGCTCATTCCGAGTGGCGGCTCACTTCGGACGGCCGGGCCGTCCTGATGGAAGTGGCCGGCCGTACCCCCGGTGACGGGCTGATGGCGCTGTACCACCTGGCCGCGGGCCAGCCGCTCGAGCTTGAGATCTTGAACATCGCGCTCGGGGCCAAGGCCAGCTATCCGGCGCCGCGCCGGTTTGCCAGGCAGGTCTATCTCGAACACGAGCCAGGCGTGCTCGATGACGTGTCGGTTGACTGGCCCGATGTCCAGGCGCAGTGGATCGGCGAAGGCGGCGTATGGCCGGAGATCAAGCCTGGCCCGGCCGACGATGAGCCCACGCTGCGGGCCGTGCTCGTGCTCAAGGATCGTGGCAGCGAGCTTGTCGAGCTCGAAAGCTCCGATGATCGCGCCATCACCTTCTTTATCGACGCGGCGGCTCCGGATCAGCTCGACGAGCTCGAGCAGCGGGTCAGGGCGGCGATCACGATCACCACCCGCCGGCCATGACTCAGGCGACGCAGGCAGCCGAGCGGACCGCCAGGGTCGGCATCAGGGCGGCGTTCTTCGAAGCGCCGCTGCCGGTCAAGGTCGTCCTCGTCGGCGTGCTGATCAATCGGCTCGGGGGCTTCCTCAACCTCTTCCTGGTGCTTTACCTGACTTCGAAGGGGTACTCGACCGAGCAAGCGGCGTTCGCGCTGACCGCCTACGGCGGCGGCGCGGTTGTCGGCGTGCTGGTCGGCGGCACGCTAGCTAACCGTCTCGGCCCGCGCAACGCGACCGTGATCAGCATGTCGGGCACCTGCCTGATCATGGGTTCCTGGCTCTACCTGCCGTCCTATCCCGTGCTGCTCGCCGCGGCGGTCACGGTCAGCTTGATCAGCCAGCTCTATCGGCCCGCCTCGGCCACGTTGCTGTCCGATCTCACCGCCGCTGACCGGCAGGTGATGACGTTCGCCCTGTACCGCTTCGGGCTCAACTTGGGCGCGACGGCGGCGCCCTTGGTCGGGCTTGGCCTGTACTACCTTGCCGGCCACAGGTACAACCTGGTGTTCTGGGGCGAAGCGCTGATCGCGCTCTGCTATGCGGTACTCGCCTGGGTCGCCCTGCCGGCCAACGCGGAGTCGCGCACCGCCAAGCCCGATGAGCGTCCATCCCGGCCAGACCGGTGGTCATCGGGATACCTGGCGATGCTGACCGACTGGCGTTACTGCCTCTACCTGGTCGCGATCGGCGTTCACTCGGCCATCTACGTGCAGTACCTGTCCACCTTGCCGCTCAACATCAAGACGGTCGGCATCGCGATCGCGTGGTACACGCTGGCCGTGTCGCTCAACGGGTTCATCGTCATCGCCTTTGAGCTGCTTGTCACCAAGGTCACCCAGTCGTGGCCGATGCGGCTGTCGATAGCACTCACGCTCGGTCTTCTCGGAGTCGGCATCGCACTGTACGGATTGCCGTTCGGGCCGGCTGTCATCCTCAGCGGCACGCTGGTGTGGTCGCTCGGTGAGATCATCGGCGGTCCGGCCGTCTTCGCCTACCCGGCCGTAGCCGCACCAGCCCGTCTCAAGAGCTACTACATCGGCAGCTTCCAGTTCATGTTCGGGCTCGGCACGGCGGTAGGTCCCGCGATCGGCGGCTGGCTCTTCGTCAGGCTAGGCCACGCCGTCTGGCCAGTGCTCGCGCTCGGCTCGGCGCTGGCGACCGCGCTCGTGCTGGTCGCCGTGCGCCAGCCCGCCGTCGGCGGCGATCTTGTGCAGCGCTCCGGCTAGCTGGTCGACCTCGCCGTAGGTGTTGTACATCGCGAGCGACGGGCGCACCGCGCTCTCAAGACCGTAGCGGCGCAAGATCGGCTGGGCGCAGTGATGACCGGCCCGCACCGCTATTCCCTGCCGGTCGAGCGCCGCCGCGATGTCGGCGGGACGGTGACCTTCGAGTACGAAGGCGAGCGCGCTGGCCTTGTCGGGTGCTGTGCCGAGCAGCCGGATGCCCGGCACGGCGGAGATCAGCCTCATCGCGTAGCCGATGAGCTGCTGCTCGTAGCCGTGGATGCTGGTCAGGCCGAGCTTGGTGACGTAGTCGAGCGCAGCGGCCAAGCCGACCGCGTCGGCGATGCTGCCCGTGCCCGCCTCGAACTTGGCCGGCGGCTCGGAGTACCTGGTGCGCTCGAAGGTCACGTCGCTGATCATGTACCCGCCGCCCTGCCAGGGCGGCATCTCGGTCAGGATCTCTGGCTTGGCGTAGAGCACGCCGATTCCGGTTGGGCCGAACACCTTGTGGCCGGAGAACGCATAGAAGTCCACGTCGAGCGCGTGCACGTCGACAGGCATGTGAGCGACCGCCTGCGCGCCGTCGACCAGCACACGCGCACCAGCCTGGTGGGCGGCTTGGATCATCTGCTCGATAGGTACGACGGTGCCGAGCACGTTCGAGACGTGCGTGATCGCCACCAGCTTGGTCCGGTCGCTGAGCAGGGCAAGGTAGCGGTCGAGCATAAGCCGGCCGGCCTCGTCGACCCCGATGATCGCAAGCCTGGCACCCACCCGGTCGGCGAGTTGCTGCCACGGCACGATATTGGCGTGGTGCTCAAGCTGCGACAGCACGATCTCGTCGCCGCGGCCGACGTGCACGCTGCCCCACGCCTGGGCGACGAGATTGATCGACTCTGTGGTTCCCCTGGTGAAAACGACGCTGTCGGCGGGCGGCGCGCCGATGAATTCCGCGACCTTCGCCCTGGCGTCTTCGTAGGCGTTCGTTGCCCTGGCGGCGAGTGCGTGCGCGCCGCGGTGAACGTTGGAGTTCTCGTGGCCGTAGAAATAGGCGATCCTGTCGATGACCTGCCGCGGCTTCTGCGTGGTAGCGGCGTTGTCGAGCCAGACAAGCGGCCGCCCGCCGATCCGCTCGCCAAGGATCGGGAAGTCGGCGCGCACGGCGTCCACGTTGAACGCGCCGACCGGTGCGATCCTCTGCGCGCTCGCGCCGGCCGCTGAGGTGACTCCGAGTACTTGCTCGTCGATGAAATAGTACGAAGGATGTCCCAGGTGCGCGGTGGCCTGCCGCGGGGCGGCGGAAGCAGCCGCCGATGAGTCGAGCCCGGGCAGCGCCTCGGCGGCGAAGCTAGCAAGCACATCCCCTGCCAGCCTGGTAAGCGTCTCTTCGTCGAGCATCCACGGCGCGAGCCTGCCGAGGTGATCGGCGTGCCCGTTACCGGTAGGTGTGGGCGTACTCATGGAACTTTCCGATTTCCACCTTGTCCAGTACCGCCAGAGCGTCGGGGGTGAGCACGGCAACCGAGCAGTAAAGCGAGACCAGGTACGAAGCGATCGCCTGCCTGTTCATGCCCATGAACCTGACCGAGAGCCCGGGCGAGCGCTCGCCGGTCAGCCCTGGCTGGTGCAGGCCGATGACACCTTGCCGCTGCTCACCGACCCGCAGCAGCAGCATGGTGGTCCGGCCGGCGGCGACCGGCACCTTGTCCGACGGGACTATCGGGATCCCGCGCCAGGTAATGAACTGTGACCCGAACAGGCTCACTGTAGGCGGCGGAACGCCGCGCCTGGTGCATTCCCTGCCGAACGCCGCGATGGCGAGCGGATGGGTGAGGAAGAACGCGGGTTCTTTCCACACCATCGCCAGAAGCTGATCCAGGTCGTCGGGAGTAGGCGCGCCGGTCAGCGTGTCCATCCGCTGGTCGGCGGCGACGCTCGCGATCAGGCCGTAGTCGGGATTGTTGATCAGCTCGCTCTCCTGGCGCTCCTTGACCGTCTCGATGGTGAGCCTGAGCTGCTCTTCGATCTGGCTGTAAGGGCTGCTGTAAAGGTCAGACACGCGCGTGTGAATGTCGACGACAGTCGAGACGGAGCTTAGGAAGATCTCGCGCGCTGACTCGTCGTACCCGACGGACGTGGTCGGCAGCTCGGACTCGTCCCTTGGCGGGCAGGCGACGAGCACCGACTCTGGGTTCGTGACCCGGTTGAGCCGGTAGATTCCCGCCTCGACCGGTGTCCACGGCAGCATGCGGATCAGCCATCGCGGCGTGATGGTGCGGAGCTGCGCTCTTGTCTTGGTAGCGTTCGCGAGCTGCCGTGCGGCCGTGTCCGTGAGCGCAAGCTGAGCCGGGGCGCCAGTCGGCGCCGCGACGGCATTCGTCATCGCTGAAACCCCTCAGTAGTCGAGATAGACGACTGCGGAGTTTCCGCCTCCGGGCCAAGCAAAACTGTCCGGCCGGTCAACTCGTGGCGGAGCTAGATGCCGATGGCGGCCAGACGGCTCCGCTCGCCGGGGGTCAGCTCTCGTGCCACGTCAAGCGCCGCCAGGTTAGACCTGATCTGCTCGGGCCGGGTGGCGCCGAACAGCACGGTCGTTACGGACGGATCGCCGAGCGCGAACGCGATGGCGAGCTGCGCCGGGTCACGTCCGATCTCGGCGGCGAACCTGGCCAGCTCGCGACCGGCGGCGACGCCGGCGGCGTAGCGGGGGGTGTCGAGCAGCCCAGTGGCCCGGCCGGCCTGCGGGTCATGGTCGTACTTGCCGGTCAGCACGCCCCCGGCCAGTGCGTACGATGCCACGATCGCTATTTCACGCGCCGCGGTGACCTCCCGCATTCGCTGGTTCTCCACCTCCGCCCGGTTGACCAGGCTGTAGGGCGGCTGCGTCGCGGCCGGTCCGGGGACACCCGCGGCTTCCGCCACCCGCCAGGCACGCTCCATGAGGTCGGGCGGCCAGCCTAGGGTTCCCCAGGCACGGGCGGTTCCCGCGCTGATCAGCTCCGTGATCATGCCGACGGCGTCATCGAGCGGCACGTCATCGGGCGGCAGGACGGTGTAGATCAGGTCGATGTAGTCAAGGCCCATCCGGTCAAGCGAGCCCGCCAGCTCGCTGGCTGGAGTCTGCCGCGGCCAGAACTCCCACCAGAGCTTGTTCGACACCACGGCTTCATCGCGGCGCCAGCCAGCCGCCCTGAACAACTCGCCGAATACGACCTCCGAGTATCCGGTCGGGATCGGCGCGGTGCCGGTCTCGTCGTTGTAGCGCGCGTCGTCGAGCAGCGTGATGCCGGCCTCGCGGGCCGCCCGCATGACCGCGACGCCCTGCTCCCGGCTGATCCGCTCGTAAGTCCGCCACGAGCCAAGCGCCAGCCGGCTGACCATGAGCCCGCTGCTGCCGAGCGGGACGACTGGTGTGCTCATTTCAGCCGAAGCAATCGCATCGCGTTGCCGCCGAAGATCGCATCGGTGGCGCTGTCGGGCAACCCGAGCGAGGTGATATCGGCGATGGTGTCGGCTACCACCGTCGGACCGCCTAGCGGCATGTCGGTGCCGAACAGCACGTGGTCGGCGCCGAAGAAGTCCACCGCGCACCTGACCGCGTGGCTGGCGCCGAACATCGCTGTGTCGGCGTAGAACAGGCGGAAGTAGTCCATCGGCTCGCGCTCCAGGCTGGCCATGATGGCGGCCCGGTCGTCGTCTTCGATGGGGGATGCCAGCCGCCCGGCGAAGTGCGGCACCATCGCGCCGGCGTGGTGCGTGATCACCTTGAGGCCGGGGTGGCGATCGAAGCAGCCCGAGTACACCAGCCGCGCCATCGCGACCGACGTCTCGTAGGGCCAGCCGAGTGACCACCAGATGCCGTACTTAGATCGATCTTCCGTCGGGTAGTCCGACCAGATCGGGCTGCGCGTCGGGTGGATCCACAGCATGCCGTCGTGGGCGGTCACGACCTCGTAGATGGCGTCGAACTCGGGTCCGTCGAGCGGCGCGCCGCCGACGTTGCTGTGCACCTGCGCGCCTACCGCGCCAAGCTGGCCCATGGCCCGGTCGAGTTCGGCCGCCGCGGCCTGCGGATCGTTCATCGGGAGCGCGGCCGTGAAGCCAGCGAACCTGTCCTGGTGGCTGGCGACGAGTTCGGCGAGCTCGTCGTTGGCGGCCCTGGCCAGCGCCAGCGCCAGCGCCGGGTCGCCAAGTTCCTCAAGTGGCGGGACGGCGAGCGTCAGAATCTGGCGGTAGTCCCCGAACGGGTCGATGGTCCGCCACCGCGCATCCAGGTCGATCAGCGCCGGGTCCTCGTGTATCCAGGCCCGGTAGCCGAGTATCCGCTGGCTTACCCGCGGGCCTGACGTGATCGACTCCATGCGCTCGGCGTAGGCCGGCGGGAGTATGTGAGCGAAGGCGTCGATTTTCATCACGTTGCCTTTCCCGTGGGATGGCCGATGATCGGCAACTGGCGCAGGCCGTTGGTGAAGTTCGACCTGATCCGGCGCGGCTCGCCCGCCAGCTCGAACCTCGCCACTCGGCGCGCCAGCGCCGCCAGCACGACTCGCACCTCCAGCCGGGCCAGGTGGGCGCCGAGGCACAGGTGCGGCCCGCCCCGGCCGAAACTCAGGTGCCGATTGGGTGACCTGGCGATGTCGAACACCTCCGGATGGTCGAATTCGGCGTCGTCCCTGTTACCTGACACGTACCAGAGCACGACCTTGTCGCCTGCCTTGATCGCCCTGCCGCCAAGCTCGGTGTCGACAGCCGCGGTGCGCCTCATGAAGTTAGTCGGGCACGTCCACCGCAGTACTTCTTCGGTCGCGGTGTCGATCAGGCCAGGCTCGGCCCGCAGCCGTTCCCACTGCTCGGGATGCTCGCAGAAGGCGAGCACGCCTTGCGCGATCGCGATCCTCGTGGTCTCGTTCCCCGCGACCACCATGATCGAGAAGAGGTTGTCGATGTCCGTCTCGCTCAGGCGGTCGCCATCCACCTCGGCGGCCAGCAACACCGACAGCAGATCGTCGCCAGGCGAGCGCAGCTTGTCCCTGACGATCTCCCGGCCCAGGTCCCACAGTTGCTTGCCGTACGGGCTGCGGAACGGGAACCGGCGATAGGCGTCGGTGTCGTCGCGACCCCAAACCACGTCCGTGATCTCGGGGTCGGTGTTGGCGATGAGCCGGTCACCTAGCTCGATGAACAGCGGCAGGTCGCCGGTCGGCAGGCTCATGATCTTGGCGAGCACCCGGATAGGGACTTCCTTGGCGATCGCGTCGACGAAATCAAACGCCTCGCCGCATCGCCCACCACGGGGCAGCCCGGCATCGAGCACTTCCTCGGTCAGCCCGGTCACGAACTGCTCGTAGACCGCGACCGCGCGCTGGGTGAAGCTCCCGGACAGTACCTTGCGGAGCTTGGTGTGATCGGGCGGGTCGGTGTCGATGATCGTACGCCTGGCCGCCATGTCCTCATCGGTCGGCTCTTCGAACGAGATGCCGCGGGCCGACGAGAACGTGGCCACGTCTCGCGACGCCGCGACGATGTCGGTGTATCTGAACACCGACCAGAAGCCCGAGTTCGGCGCTAGCTCATAGAACCACGCCACTGGCGCGTCCCGCCTAAGGCGGGCAAACTCGCGGTAAGGGACACCACGCAGCCACAGGTCCAGATCGGTGAGATCGATAGCAGAGTCGGCCCGGGGGCGAAACCCATCTGACCCTCCGGCTCCGGTCGTCATGGCAGATAGTTTGGCACCAAACGAGAAGCACGGCAATCAGGGAGAGCCACATGAGGGTGATCGTGATCCGGCACCATGCGGAGGACTCTCCTGGGTTCATCGCCGACGCCTTCGTCGCGCGGGGCGCCGAGGTGAGCGTGCACATGTTCCCCGGTGAGGGCGAACTTCCGGCTCTTGATAACGCCGACCACGTGGTCGTGCTCGGGGCCATCCCCTCGATCAACGACAGCGGTGCGCCGAGCCTGTGGATCAGTCAAGAGATGGCCTGGCTGCGCCAGGCCGACGAGGCCGGCGTGCCCGTGCTCGGCATCTGCTTCGGCGCGCAGGCGCTCTGCGTGACGTTCGGCGGACAGGTCGAGGCCGCGCCGAGCAAGGAGATTGGCTGGAAGCTGGTCGAGTCGACCGATGCTTCGCTGATTCCGGTTGGCCCGTGGCTCGAGTTCCACAGTGACCGGTGCCTGCCGCCCGCCGGAGCCACGATCCTCGCGACCAACGAGGCCGGAGTACAGGCATTCACGGTCGGCAGGCACCTGGCGGTGCAGTTCCATCCCGAGGTAGACAGCGTTCAGCTCGCAGCGTGGCTGGAGGTCGGCGCTCGCGCCGAGATCGCGGCCGCCGGGGTGGATGCCGACGAGCTTCTCGCCAGGACCGCGGCCGAAGAACCAGCCGCTAAGCAACGCGCGGCGACGCTAGTCGACACCGCGCTCCGGCTGGCCAGACCGGGTTACTCCTCAACGGCCCCGCCGACGGTACGCAAGTGATCTCGGAATCCCAGTTCCGGGTTCTGCTCGCGGCGGCGCAGGTACTCATCGAACCGCAACTGAGAGCGCAGCGACATCCCCGCCTTGATCAGATCGGCCTGACCCGCCTCGGTTTCGCGGATTGCCCTGGCAATGGAGATGACCTCGTCAGCATGCGCCGCCGGAACCGCGATAACGCCATCGTCATCGGCAAAGATCACATCGTCGCTGGTGACAGTCAAGTCCTCGACGCAGGCGCGGGTCAGGGCATCAGGCCAACGCGGGCGCTGGCTGGCCGGCCCGGTCGGTGACGAGCCGAGGCTGAACACCGGCAACCCGATAGCGCGGATGTCGGCCGTGTCGCGGTGCAGTCCCCAGATCACTATGCCCGCCAGGTCGGCCGCCTGCGCTTCGAGCACCACCAGGTCACCGACGCATGCCTCATCCACCCGCCCGGCGTTGTCGACAACGAGCACGTCGCCCGCCTGGGCGCGGGAGAACGCTTCAAGGAAGATGTCCACGCTGCCCGCGTGCCTGGCAGGAAGCACGCGCCCGGCGAGCCGGCCGCCCGCCTCGATCGGGCGCATCGACATGTGAGTGCAGCGGACCGGCACGCCCGCCCGCATGCAGCCGTCGGCCAGATTGGCCGTAGAGAGCTCGTCGAACCGCCGCGCGAAATCAAGCTGATCGCGACCTAGCCGCTCCATGCGGTATGTCCTTTCTAGCGTGCCAGAAGTCCAACCTCGCCGCTGGCTCGCTCAGCACTGTTCAGCGGACCGGATGATCTTGCGAAGCAGCGAGGCGAGCTGATCTTTCTCTGCCTCGGTAAGGCTCGTGCTGACCATCGCCTCACCGGCGTTGAAAGCGGGGAACAGCCGTTCGATCACGGCCAGGCCTTTGGGCTCAAGGCCAACTAGCACTAGCCTGCCGTCGCCGGTGTGGCCGCGCCGCTTGGCGAGCCCGCGCTTTTCCAGGGTTTTGAGCACCCCGGTCAGCGTGCCCTTGGTCACCCCCGCTTCGGCGGCAAGATGCCTGGTCTGCTGGTCGCCCCAGATCCAGAGCACGAACAGCACGGTGAACGCGGCCCATGACAGTTCCTCGTCGGCCAGAACCTTGCGCTCCATATGATTGCGAATCACGTTCGCCGCACGGTAGATATTCGAAACGGCTGCCATCGCCGCGAAGTCGAGCGGCTGATCTCCGATCCGGTTCCTGATGTCGCGCTCAGCGCGCACGAGGTCGCTTGCGCTGTCGGCGGCAAGTCGACGGGACATGCCACGATGGTACGCCGTCAGACCGAATATGCCCCCTAACCAGCGAGTTCCTCGAGGCGGCTGTGCAACCAGGGGACATAAGTCCGCGACTCAGGCTTCATCAGCACGCTGCGCAAGATCCTGGCCTGGTCCCGATCGGCGGCAACCTCGGGGTGCCTGTGGGCAAACGCCTGCGCGGTCACGGTCAGCGTGCTGACGAAGACCGGGCGGCGGCTATCATTCATGCCCTCGGTGAGTATCCGCGCCGACGCCCGGTCGATCTCGGCCAGGCTGGCAGGCGAGGTCACCGGGTAGTAGCTGACGATGTCAAGCTCGGGAGGCTGATAGAGCCTGAGCAGATCAGACTCGCTCATCAGTCTCGCCCAGTCGAGTGCGGCCTGCCGGCACGCGGCCAGGACATCGCCTAGCCCGTCAGGTCGAGGCGGCAGCAGCTTGAACGTCAGCCACAGCGCCGCGGCCGCCGCCCCTGCCCTCGAGCACTCCAGGCTGATCTCGCCCAGGTGAAGTTCATCGGAGGTGAAATAGGTATACGGCGAGTCGTGCGCGTAAAGCCGGCCAACCGCCGGGTCGCTGAACAGCACCGCACCGCACCCGTACGGCTGCAGCCCGTGTTTGTGGGGATCGATTACCACCGAGTCGCAGTCGGCGATCGCGCGCCACGGCAGCGGATCGAGCCCAGCCGGACCGCTGTCACCCGCCAGCAGGGTGAAGAACCCGCCGTAGGCCGCGTCCACGTGCACCCGCACGCCGTGCCGCCGCGCGACCGCCAGCACCTCGTGCACAGGGTCGATCGCCCCGAGCCCGGTCGTCCCGGCCGTCGCGACCACGGTACCGATCTGGCCGCCGGCCAGCAGCGCGTCGAGCGCGTCGACATCGATCCGGCCGATCCCGTCCACCGGAACCGTCGTGCCAGCGACACCGAGCACTCCGCACATCCGCGAGTGCGTGTAGTGCGCCTGCTCGCTGTAGGCGACGCCGCGACCTGGATGGAGTTCGCGCGCGACGTACAGCGCTTCCAGGTTGGCGATCGTGCCGCTACTAGTCAGGTGACCGAGGTGGGGGCGCATACCGAACATCGCCGCGAGATCAGCGACCACCTCCTTTTCAAGCTCGGAAGTGACTTTCCCGCCGTCCAGAGCGTGATTGTTCGGGTTGACCAGCATGGCGGCCAGGTATCCGGCCGTGGCGGCCGGATGCGGCGGCTTGATCATCTGCCCCGCGTACGACGGGTGGAAGTACGGGTAGTTGCCGCGCATCCGGTCGGCGAGCTCATCGAACGCGGAAACGAACTGCTCGTCGCTGATCTGGAGCGAGCTATGCGGTTCGAACGGCGGGTAGCTCGACTGCCACCGCGCCACCGAATCGGCCGCGATGCGCAGCCACTCGTTGAAGTCCATGGCCCTAGCCCTTGTTGGGAGGCCGGATGCCGCGGAACTCCCAGTCCCCGCCGAGTGCTGTCGAGACGACCTCTTCGCTCGCAGTGGGCTGCGCGCCGAAGTCGGCGGCGACGTCAAGCGGCCCGGCGACAATGTGATTGGCCAGTCGGCCAAGCCCGTCGACTTCGACCTCAACCACGTCGCCTGGCGCTACGGGGCGCGAGTTCGCCGGCGTCCCTGACAGCAGGACGTCACCCGGATACAGGGTGATCGTCCTTGCGATGTCGGCGACCAGGTAGTGCATGTCCCAGGTCATCTCGTCGGTGCTGCCGTCCTGTGCCAGCTCGCCATTGACGTACGTGCGCAGCCGCTTGCCGCGGAAATCCCATCCGGTGACCAGCCCTGGCCCGAGCGGCGCCATCGTGTCCGAGCCCTTGACCCGCAGCATCGAGCCGGCGTCGGTGTCGCGGAAGTCGTGCAGCCCGAAGTCGTTGCCGATCGTGTAGCCGGCGATGTAGTCGCCGACGCCAGACAGCGGCACGCCGCGGCAGGCGCGGCCGATCACGATCGCGACCTCGCCCTCGTAGTTCAGGTACTGGCAGTTGGCTGGCCTGACCACCGCCCCGCCGTGCCCGACCAGCGCCGATATCGGCTTATGGAAATAGGTTGGCGCTGGCGGCAGTTTGGCGCCGAACTCGGTCACCCGGCTCTTGTGGTTCAGGTGCACGGCGATGATCTTCGTAGGTCGGACCGGCGGCAGGTGCACGGCGTCCGCGGCCGCGACCCGGCGGCCGTCACCGGCGACCAGCTCGTCGCCGTCGCGCCGCACCCGCGTGGTGGCGCCGTCGAGCAGGATCCTGCGGTATTCAGCCAATTACTCGCCTCTCAACTTGGGCAGACCAGCCACCCGCGGGTCGTTCAAACCATAGGTGCATCTGCCCGGTGCCGACTGAATTCTCATAACGGCTGAAAGACTTGCCCGGCGCGGTCACCGCGGGTCCGCCAAGCGCCGCCATCATCATCAGGTAAGGCGCGAATTTGGCCTCTGGTAGCACCGTGAGGAAGTCTGGCATCTCGCTGATCACCCGCGCGTGGTCACCGGCCAGCAGCCAGTCGATTCGCGCCAGGTCAGCCTCGCGCGCCCGCGCGGTCCTGATATGCGCGGGGTCGCTGGCCTCGTGCGCGCGCAACTCGCGCAGCGGCCAGAAACTGTGTGACAGCGCACCTGAGGCGATCAGCAGCACCTTGCGGTCCAGGTCCGCGATCGCCGCGCCTATCGCGCGCCCAGCGCGGGCGAAATCCTCGGTGTCACCGGTGTGCGCGGTGTTGCTGATCGTGATCCACCGGCGGTCGATGCCGCGGCCGAGGAAGGTCCACAGGTTCACGGTCGCGTAGTGCACAGGCAGCCAGGGGTCATCGATCGCGGTGATCCACGTGCCGTGCGGCTCGCCGTGGGCGGCGATCGCGCGGGCGAGTTCGGGGTCGCCGCGCCAGTCGTAGGGCACTCGGCACATGCCCCGCGGCAGTTCATCAGAGGTGAACAGGCCTGCCCGCATCGGCTGGGCGGCGACGACGAACTCGACGGTGGTCTGCCAGTGCGAGTCGAGCACGATCACGGTGTCGTAGTTCGCGGCCTCGAAGACCTCAGCCCGAAGCCGGTGCAGACCTGGGACCAGGCTGATCTCCTTGCCCTCATTGAGCTCGAGGCGCTGTTTTTTCGGCAGCATGATCGTCGGGACGTGCGCGAGGAGGCCTGCGCCAACGACCTCACCCATGGTGTTCAATCACCTTGTGTTCAATCACCGGACCCACCCCTGTGCCGCGTAGACCGTGTTCTTGACGTCGCTGTAGAAGTCGAAACTCCAGGTGCCGCCCTCGCGGCCGATGCCGGAAAGCCCGGCACCGCCGAACGGCGCGCGCAGATCCCTGACGAAGAAGCAGTTGATCCAGACCGTGCCTGCCCTCAGCCTGGCCGACACGCGCTCGGCCTTGGCCTCGTCGCCGGTGAACATGGTCGCGGCCAGCCCGTAGCTTGTGTTGTTGGCGAGCGCGACGGCCTCGTCCTCGCCGCTGAATGTCTGCACCGTGAGCACGGGGCCGAACACTTCCTCGGTCAGGATCTCCGATCCAGGCGGAGCGTCAGCCAGCAGGGTCGGCTGGTAGTACAGGCCACCGAGTTCGGTGTTGACCTTGCCGCCGAGCAACAGCCGCGCGCCGGCCGCGATCGCTCGCCGCACGAAGCCGTCGACCCGTTCCAGGTGCGCGCGGGTGATGTTCGGGCCGATGTCGGTCGCCTCGTCGCGCGGGTCGCCCTGTCGCAGAGCGGCGGCCTGCTCGACGAACCTGGCGGTGAACTGGGCCGCGACCGGCTCTTCGACGAGCAGGCGGGTGCCGGCCAGGCATACCTGGCCGGCGTTGTCGTACTGGCCGACCGCGTGTCGCACCGCGAGATCGAGGTCGGCGTCGGCGAATACGAGCAGGGGCGACTTGCCGCCGAGTTCGAGCGAGACCGGGGTAAGCCGCGCACCCGCTGCGGCCGCGACCAGCCGGCCGGCGGCGACGGACCCGGTGAACGCCAGCCTGGCTAGATCCTGATGGCCGGCCAGCGCGGCCCCGGCCTCCGCGCCAAGGCCATGGACCACGTTGAACACGCCGTCAGGCAGGCCGGCCTGCTTGGTGATATCGGCGAGCAGGCTGGCGGTGAGCGGCGCCCATTCCGGCGACTTGAGCACCACCGTGTTCCCGGCTGCGAGCGCGGGCGCTATCCGCCAGGTGGCCAGCATCAGCGGCGCGTTCCACGGCGTTATCACGGCCGTCACGCCTGATGGCGCCCATGACACCTGCTCACGGTGCCCGTTGATCTCCAGGCCGCTGCCGTCAAGGTTGGCGAGCCAGTCGGCGAAGAACCTGAAATTGTGCGCGACCCTCGGCATCACGCTGCGCCGATGCGACCTGAGCAGGGCGCCGTTGTCGGCGGTCTCGACTCGCGCGAGGTCGTCGATCCGCGCCTCGATCCCGTCGGCGATCGCGTGCAGCAGCGCGGCGCGCTCGGTCGGCGGCGTGGCCGCCCACGAGCCGAACGCCTCACCGGCCGCCGCCACAGCCGCCGCGACGTCGGCCTCGTCCCCCCGGCTGACCTCGGCGATCGGCTGCTCGTCAATCGGCGAAAAGTCAGTGAACACCTCGGCTGATGCGACCCGGCGCCCGCCGATCCAGTGCCGGGTATCGACGGACGGCCCGCCCGTGCTCCCGGCCCCGCCCGCACTCGTTCGCATGCTCGGCTCCAAGTTGTTTGGCTCCAAACCTTATGAATTGTCGGAGACGCCGGTCAAGAGCTTGCCTGGCCGGCCGCCAGGTCAGCGAGCACGCTGCCGCCGTCCCAGGTGACACCGACCTGGCGGTAGTAGCCGGCGATGATCTCGCGTACGTCAAGCTCGGCGAGTTCCTCTGTCGGTGACTCGAACAGGTCAAGCCGGGCCTCGCCGCGCCAGGCCGGCCCCGCCTCCACGCTCGCGCTACCGGAAAGCACGAGCTCGGCGAGCGAGTCGCCGCCGCCCTTGACGATCGACGGCATCCAGCGGTGATGGGCCATTGGATGCGCGTTGACGAAGCCGTTGGACTCGCATCGCTCGCGCAGCGTTACCACGGCTTCGGCCAGTCGGCGACCGCCCGACGACAGCGTTCCCGCGAACGTGCCGCCAGGCCCGATCCTTGGAGCGGCCAGGCCGAACGGGTGCGGCCTGGTCTGGTGGATGCTGCCGAGCTTCTTCGGGTACCCCTGCACAAGCCCGCGCGCCAGCGCGAAGTCGGTGTCTACCCAGATGAACACGCACCGCGAGTACACCCGCCCGCCGAACGCGCACCGCACGACCGCGAAGCACTCTCGATACTGGGCACGGACCGGGTCGAGCAGCTCATCGCCGCTGGCCCCGCAGGACTGCCAGTCCGCCCAGATCACCGCGACCGCGCCAGGGTCCTGCGGCGCCAGCTCGAGCGGTGCTGGCAGCAGCGCGGCGACCCTCGCCGGATCGGTGCGGTACTCCACGGTGAGCAGGTCCCCTGAGTAATACCAGGGCGGCGCCGGCAGCAGCGATGACCGCCCTTCGGCCGTCCTTGGATAAAAGAATCCGGCCATCTCAGCCACGGCGCGCTCCTTCTTACTCTGGTATTGCCTGCGATGTAAATGCAACGTTAGGCTGCCAGATCATTTGTATCCGAACGGTCTGACCCGGGAGCCGCTGTGCCCGACCACACGCACCGCGACGTGACGGCGATCTGCGAGCGGCTGCGCGCCGAGCACGTCGACGTGGTGCGGGTTTCCTATCCGGACCTGATCGGCGTCGACCGCGGCCGCGACGTGCTGGTTGACGAGTTGCCCGCAGCGCTCGAGCACGGCCTGGCGTTCTGCCGGGCGGTCTACCACACCTCGCCGATGGGCGACGTGGTGCCGGTGCGCGGCGGGCTTGATGCTGGCCTGCCCGACGTTCTCGTCCGGCCTGATCTCCGCACGCTGACCCCGCTGCCCTGGGAGCCGAACGCGGTCTGGTGCCTAGGCGACGCCTCAACGCCCGACGGCGAGCTGGCGCCAGAGTCACCGCGCGTGGTCGCTGGCCGGGTCGCCGAGCGGCTCGCGATGACTGGCCACACCATGATCTGCGGGCCTGAGCTTGAGTTCTTCCTCTGCGAGCGGGACCAGGCCGGGCAGTGGCGCCAGTACGCGGCCGAGGTCGGCAACGTCTATGTGGTCGGCCGCAAGGGCGATCCGCGCGGGTTGCTGCTGCACATGCTCAGGCGCCTGCGGGACGCCGGACTCCGGGTGACCGCGGCCAACCACGAGTTCTCGCCAGGCCAGTTCGAGATCAACCTCGCCCATTCCGACCTGGCCGACGCGGCCGACCGGGCGTTCCGGCTCAAGTCGGCCGTGCAGGAGATCGCGCGCCAGCACGACCTGCTCGCCACGTTCATGGCCAAGCCGTTCAACGAGGAGGGCGGCTCGGGATTCCATGTGCACGTCTCTGTGAACGACGAATCTGGTGCCAGCATCTTCGGTGATCCTGACGGTCCCGACGGGCTGTCGGCGACCGGCAGGCATGCCGTCGGCGGCGTGCTCGGCCACGCCCGGGCATTGAGCGCGCTGCTGAACCCGACGATCAACTCATACAAGCGGTTCGGCCCAGACACGCTCGCGCCCTGGCTGATCGACTGGGGCCTTGACAACCGCAGCGCGATGGTGCGGATTCCGCCCGAGCGCGGCCCGGCGTCAAGAATGGAGGTCAGGCTCGGTGACGCGACCGCGAACCCGTACCTGGCGCTGGCGGCGATCGGCGCGGCCGTCTATCTCGGCATGAAGAACAAGGCCGAGCCTGGGGACAAGCTTGAGGGTTACGGCTACGACCCAGCCAAGGCCGACATGCTGCCGATGCGGCTGTCAGACGCGCTCGACGCGCTCGAAGCCGACCGCGAACTGTGCGAGGTGCTCGGCGACTACTTCGTCGAGTCATTCCTGTCCTACAAGCGCAACGAGATCGAGCGGTTCGAGCGGTTCGTCACCGACTGGGAATTCCGCGAGTACGCCTACCACCTCTAGCCCCGCGCAGTGTTCACAGGTGGTTTACCGGTGCGTGCGATATCACCTTCAGCCGCATGGCTGACCACGTGTCATCGAGCGACACCTGACGAACTGGCTCCATCCCAGCGGATGGAGCCAGTTCCCCTATGACATCTCGGTTCAGGTCGGTGCCGAGCTGACGGGCCTTCGGATAGGCCACCCAGGCGAGCCCGCCCCGGCCAGCCATCTCGGCGAGCACCGCGAACCTCGACCGCAGCTCGCCGCGGTTCACGACGAACGCCAGCACCGCGTCGGCCTCGTCCGGCTCCACTGACGCGGCGGCGAGGCCGAGAGCGGGCCCTTCGCCGACGACGGCGATGCTCTGGCCGGGCTTGAGCTGGAGCTTGGCGTCAAGTGTGGTCATCGGGGCACCTCTGTGGCTGGTCGATTGATGATTAAGTGGTCAAAAGTTACAATCAGGAAACAGCGGCCTAAGCGGGGCCGCCATGAGCGAGAGGCAATCCTGCCAATGAGTTCTCGTCCAAGGCTACTGACTATTTGCTTAGCGGCGTGCGTACCAGCCATTGGCCTGGCCGCCGCCATCCCCGCCGCCAGCGCGGCCACCCACACGGGGCACCTGTCACTACGCGCGGAAGCCACCATCAAGGCACGTGAGTTCCTCAGGCACCTCAAGGTCGGCCAGCACGGCACCGATCAGCGGGTACCAGGGCACGCGCGCGTCAATGGCCTGACTCAGGTGCAGAGCACCAACTGGTCGGGCTACGCCGACGACAACACTGCGGGCAACACTTACTCATCGATCACGGCCAACTGGACCGAGCCGTCGGCGACTTGCACGTCCAAGCAGACCCTCGCGGTGTTCTGGGTCGGCATCGACGGCTTCACCAGCGGCTCGGTTGAGCAAGACGGGACGCTGATCGAATGCGAACACCGCACCGCCTTCTACTTCACCTGGTGGGAGATGTTCCCGACCAACTCCATCCAGACGGTCGGCTCGACGGTGCGGCCTGGGGACGCCATCCACGCCTCGGTCGTCAGGAGCGGGACGAGCTACACGCTCGCGGTCACCGACACAACCACTCCAGCCAACAGCTTCACCACCACCCAGACATGCTCGACGTGCGCGAACTCGAGCGCCGAATGGATCGCCGAGGCGCCGAGCAACTCAAGCGGCGTCCTGCCGCTCGCCAACTTCGGCTCCTGGACCGCCTCGGGTGCGACGGTCACGTCCGGATCGACCTCAGGTGTCATATCGACGTTCGCTGACGACGAGCTCACGATGGTTAACTCGTCAGGCACCGTCAAGGCGCTGCCTGGCGCGCTGAACGGCAGCGGGAACGGTTTCACTGTGACATTCGAGCGCAGCAGCTGATCCTTCTCATCCAGCGCACGAGCGCGATCCGCCCCGGCCCCCCGAGATGTTTCGGCCGGGGCGGCTCATGCTAGGGGCTGCCCCGGAAGTTACGATCAGGAAACAGCGGCCTAAGCGGGGCCGCCACGAGTGAGAGGCAATCCCGCTCATGAGTTCTCGTCGTCCAAGGTTATTGACCATCTCCTTAGCGGCATGCGCACCGGCCATTGGCCTGGCGATCGCCGCCATGCCCGCCGCTAGCGCGGCCACCCACACCGGACATCCAGCTACGGGGCACCTGTCGGCGCTCGCGAAAGCCACGATCAAGGCGCGTGACTACCTCAGGCATCTCACGGTCGGGCAGCACGGCACCGATCAGCGGGTGCCTGGGCACACGCGTGCGATCAATGGCCTGACCCAGGTGCATAGCACCAACTGGTCGGGTTACGCCGACGACAACACGAGAGGCAACACCTACACCTCGCTGACGGCGAACTGGACAGAGCCAACAGGGACCTGCACGTCGACGACCTCGCTCGCGGTGTTCTGGGTAGGCATCGATGGCTTCAGCAGCGGATCGGTCGAGCAAGACGGCACGCTGATCGAATGCTCAGGCGGCCGCGCCTTCTACTTCACCTGGTGGGAGATGTTCCCGACCAATTCCATCCAGACGGTCGGCTCGACGGTGCGGCCGGGGGACAGCATCCACGCATCCGTCGTCAGGAGCGGGACGAGCTACACGCTCGCGGTCACCGACTCAACCACGTCGGGCAACAGCTTCAGTACCACGCAGACGTGTTCGAGTTGCGCGAACTCAAGTGCCGAGTGGATCGCCGAGGCGCCGAGCAACTCAAGCGGTGTCCTGCCGCTCACCAACTTCCACAGCTGGACCGCGTCGAGTGCGACGGTCAAGTCCGGATCGACCTCGGGTGTCATATCGACGTTCGCTGACGACGAGCTCACCATGGTCGACGGCTCGGGCCTCGTCAAGGCGCAGCCTGGTGCGCTGAACAGCAGCGGGAACGGTTTCACTGTGACGTGGGAGCGCAGCACCTGATCCCCGTCCCGCGCATGAACCGCGCGTGAGCAAAGTCCGCCCCGGCCCTTGCTGTATTCCGGCCGGGGCGGCACGCGCTATGGGCTGACCCAGATTGACCGGAGCGCCCGGTAGACATTGCCGCCGATGACGCTGCGGATCTCGTCGTCGCTGAAGCCATGCCGTACCAGCCAGCCGCAGATATTGGAGAAATTCTCCGTCGGGTTCTCCAGCCCGTCGACGTAGCGCACCGGCTCGAACTCAGGCCCCCTGGCCGCGCTGAGGCTGAGCAGGTGAGCGAAGATGCGGTGCAGCGCGACATGATCCCCGTACAGGGTGTCGGGCCCGAAGGCGACGTGCTCGATTCCGACGAGGTCGAGGCAGTAGCTGAAGTGGTCCATCACCGACTCGATGGTGTGCCGCCTGTGCTTCATCGACAGCGTCGTGTGCGGCGCGGCTGACATTCCGATCACGCCGCCAGTTTCTGCCACCGCGCGCAGCACGTCGTCGGGCTTCATCCTGGCCGTGTCCCAGATCGCGCGGGCTCCAGCGTGGGTTATGAGGACCGGCCGCTCGCTGCGGGTGCACACGTCAAGCGCCGTCCGGTCCGACGAGTGCGACAAGTCGATAGCCAGGCCCAGGTGGTTCATCCTGGTCACCGCCCGGCGGCCGAACGCGGTTAGCCCGCCGTCCGTGGTCTCCGACAAGCCGCTGCCAAGCGCGTTCGCGTCCGAGTAGGCGATCCCGATCTGGCGAAGCCCGAGGCCGTAGAGCACGTCCAGGCGGTCGATCTCGTTTTCGATCGGCGTAGCCGCTTCAAGCCCGAATACCAGGCCGAGCCGACCAGATCGATGCGCCTCGTCGATGTCGGCGACCGTGCGGATCACCATGAACTCGCCCTGGTGGGCCAGATCGGCCTGGCGCATGCCGAGGTCGGTGATGACGTCGTTCCACCGCCAGGGAGCGTTGCCTGTGACACACGCGGTGCCATCCATCATGTTGTCGAACACGACGGTCATGCCCGACGCCGCCAGACCGGCGTAGGCGGCATGCTGCCTGCCGGTGCGGTTGTACTCCGGCGTTTGTTCCATTCGCAGCGGGAAGCGCACCGGGTGATCGTGCAAGCTGATCACCATGGCGTCAGCGAGCAGGCGGCTGGCTCTTTCCCGCTGCTCCTGCGTCAGGCCGGCTTCGTACGGAGGCACCCGTCCGAACTCCGGGGCAAGCTCGAACTGGCGGATGTCGCTGGCTGGCAGGTAGGAATAGGCGGTGTAATGGTCATGGTCAGTCACTCGGGTTCTCCCAGGTGCGCAAGCGTGGCCACCACCCCGGTACATCCCGCAGGTAGGCCTGATACTGCGCACCGTATCGCCTGGCCGCGTGGTTCAGCGCTACTGGTCCGCGGGCGCGCCCGCAACGACAGCAAAGTGCACATCGCCGTTGTTGAACTGGCCGGATTCCTTATACTCCCGTAGCGTATGCCGGGCTGTCGGGAGGGGGGCTCCTGCGTGCGTTCACTCAGGCTTGCGCATCCGCTCGGTTTCGTCGCCGCCGCCGCGATGGGGCTCGCCGCTCTGGCAGCGGCGGTCCCAGGTGCGGCCGCGCGGGTGGCCTCGCAGAGCCAAGGCGGGGTTGCTCCACCCTTGTTGTATGGCGTCGCGGCGGCCACGCAGCTCAGCCAGCTTCCCTATCTCGATCCCAACATCATGCCGGGCGAGCAGTCCAGCTTCGCCAGGAACGACCTCGACCCGCAGCACGCCCATGACGACTTCGACAACTTCCTCGCGACCGGCCGACGCGGCAACGTCATGCTCGACCAGCGTGGTCCCGGCTGTGTCTATCGCATCTATATAGCTAGCCTGCAGCGCCAATTCCCGAACGACTGGGTGAAGATTTACTTCGACGGCAGTTCGAAGCCCGCTATCGACGTATCGATGAGTCAGATGTTTTCTGGCTCGGACGCGCCGTTCCTTGCCCCGCTCGCCCAGAAAAACCTGCAGTCGAGCGGCGGCTACGTGAGCTACGTGCCGCTGTGCTACCGCAAGGCGATTGAGATCACCACCAATTTCGACCGGTACTACGACATCGGCTACGAGAGCTACCCGCCGAATGCCGACATCAAGACGTGGTCGCCTGCCGACAGCACGGCGCAGTTGCAAGCCGAGTGGGCACGCGCGACCGCCGACCCGATCGCCACCTCGGGGAACACCGCCGTTTCAGGGACCGTGTCGCTGCCGCCTGGCGTCGCCCAGCCGCTGGCCAGCATCAAGGGATCTGACTCGATCCAGTCGATCAAGCTCAGCATTCCCGGTGTCACGGCATCGGCGGGCGCCGCAGCGGCGACGCGGCTCAATCACATCTGGATCAGGGCCTACTGGGACGGCGCGAAGACCCCGAACGTCGATGCCCCGGTTGGCTCGTTCTTCGCCATGGGCCAGCTCGGTTCTTACCCGACCCACGGCCTGGTCGCGGGTATGGACAGCGGCAACACGCTGTACATGTACCTGCCGATGCCGTTCAAGCGCACGGCCGTGATTCAACTCGTTGACGTAGGGCCGTACCCCATAGCTGACATCGCCTATCAGGTTCAGTACCGCCACTTCCAGCCGGCGAGCGGCAGCTTCCGCGACGTCGGCTACTTCACGACGAGCTATACCAAGTCTCACCTGGTGAGGCTCGGCAGGGACATCCCGATTCTCAAAGCCCAGGGCAGCGGCAAGCTTGTCGGGGTGACCGCGACGCTGACCGGTGATCGCGCCAGGTTGTACCTCGAAGGCGACGAGCGCATCTACGTGGATGGGAGCGGGTCGCCGGCTTACTACGGCACGGGCACCGAGGATTTCTTCAACGGCGCCTTCGACTTCATCAACGGGCCTTACAGCCAGCCGGTGAGTGGCAACACCGCCCATGTGATCAGCAAGACCGCGGACGAGATCGCTGGCTACCGTTTCCTGCTGCAAGACGCTATCGGTTTCCGGCATGGCATCGTCGCCTCGATCCAGCACGGAGCGCAAGACGACATCAAGGACACGAGCGCGGCCGTACTTGCCTATTACTACGACCGGCCGACCTCGCAGGCCGTGCTGACCGACCGGCTCAACCTAGGCGAGCGCGGCAGCCTGCGAGCGCACCACGCCGTCGTCAGCGGCCAGGCCTGGTCGGGCACGCGCTCCTACCAGTTTGAAGGCACCGCCGAGACCAAGAACATCACAGCGACCGGCCGCGGCTTTCGCGGTTACAGCCAATTCACGATCGCTATCGCGTCAGGCAATCAAGGCGTCGACTTGCGCCGGATGTACGACCAGGGCATCGCGAGCCAGCAGGCCAGGGTGCTCGTTGACGGTCGCTTCGTCGGCACCTGGTACGTGGCTGGGCGCAACATCTATCATCGCTGGGCCGAGTCGGACTTCATGATCCCCGCCGCGTACACGGCAGGCAAGCGCTCGATCGTGGTGCGGATCAGGTATGTCTCTGGCAGCCCCTACTTCACCGAGTACAGATACCTGGCGTACTCGCTGATCCCGTGAGCACCTTACGGCAAGCGCCGTCAGCCGGCGACCTCGATGATCGGTTCATGTTTGACGGGGAAGTTCACCGAGTTGGCGATGAAGCACTTCGCCGAGGCGTCCGCGTGCAGTCGCTTCGCGGCGCTGGTCATCTCCGCGGTCGCGACAACAACCCGTGGTCTGAGTACCACCTCAGTGAAGCGTCCGCTGCCGTCGGCTGCCTCTTCCATCGTGCCGCTGGCCTCGTCGGAGTAGGCAAGTACGGTGACGCCAGCCGAGGCGCACAGATGCAGGTACCAGAGCATGTGGCACGACGAAAGCGCGGCACACAGCTCTAGTTCTGGATTCCACCTGGCCTGGTCGCCTCGGAAGGCTGGATCGGAACTGCCGGCGATCGTCGGCGGTCCGCCAGCGCTGACGTCGTGGTCCCTGCTGTAGTCGCGGTAGCCGCTCGTGCCGGTGCCCTGATTGCCCGTCCAGGTCACGCGGACGGCATAACTGTGCATGTGTGGCATGGGGCCAACGGTACGTGTCAGGCTCCTGCCGTCTCGCTTGCGGCACGCACGATCTCGTCGGCCGAGATCCCGGCGGCTCGCATGAGCTCGGCCGGAGTCCCGGAACCAGGCAGGCCCCTTACCGCCAGGTGCTTGATCGCGACCGGATGGCCGGCGTCGCTGAACGCCTCGAGCACGGCGCTGCCGATGCCGCCCGCCGGGTAGTGATCCTCCACCACGACGATGCGGTCGCCGGTGGCCGCCGCGGCGGCGAGCAGGGTCTGCGTGTCTATCGGGCACAGCGAGTACAGGTCAACGACGCGGGCGGGAATGCCGCGGCCAGCTAGCTCGTCGGCGGCGGCCAGGCAGTTGTGCAGGGTCACTCCGGCTCCGATCAGCGTCACCCGGTCGTCGTTGCTGGACCGCACCACCTTGGCGCCGCCGATAGGAAACTGTTCATCAGGTCCGTAGATGACGGGATACGCGCCCCTGGTGGTCCGCATGTATACGACGCCGGTGCGGTCGGCCATCGCCCGTACCAGGCTGGCCGTGCTCGTCGCGTCGCTCGGGTACAGCACCGTCGACCCGTGCACGGTGCGGAACATGGCCAGGTCTTCCAGCCCCATCTGAGACGGCCCGTCCGCGCCGATCTCCACTCCGGCATGCGAGCCGCACAGCCTGATGTTCGCCGCCGAAATGCCCGACATCCTGATGAAGTCGAACGCGCGGCTGAAGAACGCGGCGAATGTGCCGGCGAACGGCACGTACCCGCGTACCGACAGGCCCACTGCAGCCGCGATGAGCTGCTGCTCGGCGATGAACATCTCGAAGTACCGCTCGGGATGCGCCTTCGCGAACTCTTCCAGGTGGGTGGAGTTGCCGACCTCGCCGTCGAGTGCCACGACGCGTGACCTGGCGCCGACCGCCGCGAGCGCCTGGCCGAAGGCGAGTCTGGTAGCGACCTTGGCGCCGACCTCGTACCGCGGCAGGCTGACCTCGCCGTCTGGCCGCTGACGCGGCTTGCCCGGCTGCGGGCGCGTTCCTGTCACGGTCACGTGTCGCTCCCCGCCGAGCTCAACGATGGCGCGCTCGGCCATCTCGGCCGGCAGCGGCTTGCCGTGCCAGTCCTCGCGGTCTTCGACCTCGGAGAAACCGCGGCCCTTGCGGGTGCGGGCCAGGATCACCGCTGGCCGGTCGCTGGTTGCCGCCCTGGCCATGGCTTCGTCGATCTGGCCCAGGTCGTGTCCGTCGATGAGGATCGGCTCGCAGCCGAAACCTCCGACTCTTGCGACGTACGCGTCCATGTCCCAGCCGAGCTCGGTCGGGCCGCTCTGGCCGAGACGGTTCACGTCGACGATCACGGTCATGTTGCTCAAGTGGTAGTAGACGGCCTTGTCGAAGGCTTCCCAGACGGAGCCCTCGGCCAGCTCGCTGTCCCCGCACAGCACCCAGATCCGGTAAGGCAGGTCGTCCAGATAGCGGCCGGCGAGCGCCACGCCTACGCCGTCGGGCAAGCCCTGCCCGAGCGATCCTGTCGCCACGTCGACCCACGGCAGCAGCGGGGTCGGGTGGCCTTCGAGCGTCGACCCGAAGCGCCGGTACGTGTTCACCAGCTCATCGTCCGATACCACGCCTGCCGCCTTGAACATGGAGTAAAGCAGCGGTGAAGCGTGCCCCTTGGAGAAGATCAGGTGGTCGTTGGCCGGGTCTTTCGGATGTTGCCAGTCATAGCGGAAGTGCCTGGTCAGCAGCACTGCCATCAGGTCTGCGGCCGACATGCTCGATGTCGGGTGACCCGATCCCGCGCTGGTGCTGCACCTGATCGAGTCGATTCGCAGCTGCTGCGCCAGATCGCGGATGTTGTCCATAGTCATGGTCTGCACAGTCATGGCGGTTAACCTGCCCGACAGCACACGCCTGAACCATGTCAGCCAAGCTAATCCGCCGTATGTTATGGCCAGGAATGGCTTTGATCAAAGTCGAGTAAGATCTCGTTTTCGCGGTAAACGCGCCGGGCACATCTTTGCCGTTTTGTCAGACACGGTTTGCCGGAGCAGCTACCGTAAAAAATTACCGGGCGCATTACCGCCGCGTTGGGACGTTCAACGTCCTTTCCCCGCGGGTATGCGTGCACTTCACGTGATCGGATGTTTATGGACACTCTGAAACGTAAGATGCTCAGCAAAATGGCAGCCGCCGCTATCCCCGCAGGGATGGCAGCGGCTTTCGCGTTCCAGGCGTCAGCGAGCGCCGCACCGGCCGTTGCCGCCCATCAGAGCAGCGCGGTGGTCAGGCTGGCCGTCGCGAAGCCAGTTGCGTCGGCGCAGGTGCGCAGGCACCACAGGAGGCGTCTGCCAGCCAGGCTGCGGGCCTATTTCTGGGCGCTCACGAAGACAGGCCACCCCTACCAATGGGGCGGCACCGGCCCTGGTTATGACTGCTCAGGGCTGGTCATGATGGCGTACCGGCACGTGGGGATCCATCTGCCGAGGACGACGTACGAGATGCTGGCCAGCCCGTTGCTGGTCAGGGTCTCCCATCCGCACAAGGGTGACCTCGCGTTCTACGGCTCAGGGCACGTCGAGCTGTTCAAGAAGTGGGGTTACACCTTCGGCGCTCACGATTACGGCTCGCCGGTGAGTCTCGTGCACTACGGGTCGTGGTGGAAGCCTACGGCGTTCTACCGGATTCGGACGCGGCACCACCGCCGACATCGGCGGTGACCAGGCTCGCCGACGCCTGAACCGGTGGTTTGGCCGGCGGTGACGTGAGCATTCGCGCCGCGATCAGCACGAGCGCGAGCACGAATGCGCAGTAGATCCAGAACGCTGGCGTCAGCCCTGAGCTGATCGTCAGCCCGGCCTGCTGTGCCTGTGCTGACGGAATGCCGAACTGCAACGGTGAGGCCGGCGACTGGATCTGGACCACGGCGGAGATGGCCTGTGCCAGCAGCGGGACGGTGGCGCCGGCCAGCAAAGCCGCGCCGAGCTTGACCGGCTGCCAGAGCGCAGCGACGACGACAATGGCGACGAGCATCGCCATAACGGCGACGTCGCCGACGATGACCCAGGCCGGGTTCGCGAACGCGTTGCCCTGGGTGACGGTCGTCCCGACGCCCTCGGCGGTCCGTAGCGTGAAGCTGTCCCATGACGGCGCGAAGGCGATCGCGGCACCTAGCCCGGCGAACGCGGTGAGCACGAACGCCAGGGCACTCTCGCGGCTGCTCAGCCTGCGAGGCCACCCAGGCCGCGCGAACAGCACGGCCACCACCGAGCCTGCCGCGCATGCCAGCCACCCGATCAGGCCAAGCAGCAGCCCGGCGCCGTAGAGCTGCGATCCTACGGCGAATACGGTGCCCAGGTCGGCGAAGAACAGGCCGAACGTCACGGCGCTGACGCCGACAGCGATAAGCGCGCCAGCCGCTGGGCGCCAGGCGGCGCCGCGCCAGCTCAGCAGCACCGCGCTCGCCATCCAGCCGGCCAGGTAGACCAGATGCGGCACAAGCTCGGCCGACTGCGACGCCAGGCTAGCGCTGCCGAGATAGCCAGGGAACAACCCGGCGATACCGAGGGCGACGCCGAGCGTCAGCAGTCCGACTGCGATCCAGCGGGCACCGCCGGCCGCGCCGGCCGCCGCCCGCGCCGTGAGGCTCGGCCCCGTGGCGGATAGCCCCGTGGCGGCTAGCCCCGTGGTGGACAGCACGGTGTCGGACAGCCCCGTGTTGGTTCGCACCGTGTCGGGGCTGACGGCGGCGATCGACCCGGGAACTTCGAGTGCGACGAATCTCGACCAGGCGCTCAGCCAGCCCTGCGTAGTCTGCGGCCACATCTCGACCTGGGAATGATCCCCCCGCAGCCAGATCCCGTAGAAGCCGCGGCCACTGCCGATCTCATACCTGCTTCCCCGGTGCGAGATATTCACGCTCTCCTGCACGGTTGTGGCCTTTCTGCTGCGTACCTGCTGCGTAGCTGTGTCGCCAGAGCCTAAGCCGCTCACCTGAAAGTTAGCTGAACACGCCCTGAGGCCTTCCTCACGCCGGCACGAGCACGTGCGGAAGCGCTCATGCCAGGATGGCTGCATGGTGAGCCCGCGAGCCGGCCAGCCAGCCGCGGCCGACGACCTGGTCAACGTCGCGAAGCTGGTCACCGCCTACTACGAACTGCGTCCCGACCCAAGTATCACCGGCCAGCGGGTCTCGTTCGGCACGTCAGGCCACAGGGGATCGGCGCTGACCGTGACGTTCAACGAAGATCACATCCTGGCGGCGACCCAGGCGATCTGCGATTACCGGGCTGGCCGCGGCATAGACGGGCCGCTGTACCTGGGCGCCGACACCCACGCCCTGTCCGAGCCTGCCCAGGCAAGCGCGCTCGAGGTTCTGGCGGCGAACGACGTCCGCGTGCTGCTCGATGTTCGCGGCGGGTATACGCCGACTCCGGCGGTCTCAAGTGCGATTCTGGCGCACAACGCCAACTCAGACGGGACGCGCGCGGACGGGATCGTGATCACGCCGTCGCACAACCCGCCGTCCGATGGCGGATTCAAGTACAACCCTCCTGATGGCGGACCGGCCGGGACCGAGGCGACCAGAGAGATACAAGACAGGGCGAACGCGCTGATCGCCGACCGACTTACCGGCGTGCGCCGTATCCCCTATTCGCGTGCGATCGCCGCCGATTCGACCGGGCGCTTCGACTTCCTCGGTGCCTACACCGGGGCGCTCGACCAGGTCCTTGACATGGACGCGATCAGGTCCTCAGGCGTGCGCATTGGCGCCGATCCGCTTGGCGGCGCGAGCGTCGGCTACTGGGGCGAGATCGGCGAGCGCTTCGGCATCGATATCACGGTGGTCAACACCGAGGTCGACGCGACGTTCCGGTTCATGACGCTCGACGCCGACGGCAAGATCAGGATGGACTGCTCCTCGCGGTACGCGATGGCCAGCCTCATCGCCAGGCAGCACGACTTCACCGTGGCCACAGGCAACGACACCGACGCCGACCGGCACGGCATCGTGACGCCGGACGGCGGCCTGCTGAACCCGAACCACTACCTGGCCGTCGCGATCGGCTACCTGTACGCCCATCGCGACGGCTGGCCAGCCGCGGCGGCGGTCGGCAAGACGCTGGTCAGCTCGTCGATGATCGACCGGGTCGCCGCCGGGCTCGGCCGACCGCTGCTCGAGGTGCCGGTCGGCTTCAAGTGGTTCGTGCCCGGCTTGCTCGATGGAACGGTCGCCTTCGGCGGCGAGGAGAGCGCCGGCGCGTCGTTCCTGCGGCGCGACGGGTCGGTATGGACCACCGACAAGGACGGCATCGTCATGGCGCTGCTCGCCTCGGAGATTACCGCCGTCACCGGACGCTCACCTTCGCAGCTTTACGCCGAGCTCACCAGCCGCTACGGCGATCCCGCCTACGCCCGTGTCGACACGCCAGCAACCCCAAAGCAGAAAGAAACGCTCGCCGCGCTCTCGCCCACCGATGTGACCGCCCGCGAGCTAGCCGGGGAGGAGATCACCGGCATGCTTACCCGAGCACCAGGCAACGGCGCGCCGATCGGCGGACTCAAGGTCGTGACCGCGTCAGGCTGGTTCGCCGCCCGGCCGTCGGGCACCGAGGATGTATACAAGCTCTACGCCGAGTCGTTCCGCGGCCCTGATCACCTCGCCAAGATTCAGGAACAAGCCCGCGACATCCTGGCCGCCGCTCTGCGCTGACATTCGTTCGGCGTCGGGCGACCGGGCAGGTGAGTTGCGTTATGCCTGAGGATTTTCCTCACCTAGCCGGAGTGGCTGATCGCCTCCACTTCGCCAGGGGTCAGCTTGAGCGCGGCCGCCGCGATGTTGGCCTCGGCGTGGTCAGCCGAGCCGGTGCCTGGGATCGGCAGGATCCGCGGTGACCTGGCGAGCAACCAGGCGAGCGCGACCTGCCGCTCGCTGACTCCCAGCCGGGCCGCGGCCTGGCCGATCGCTCCGTTGGCGCCGGTGTTCTGGATCGGCGCCCAGGGGAGGAATACGATCTGCTCCTGCTCGCACAGGTCGACCATGGACTCAGACGAGCGGTCGCCGACGTTGTAGCGATTCTGCACGGACACGATCGGCACGAGTTTCTGCGCTTCTTCGAGCTGGTGTTCCGACACGTTGGACAGTCCGATATGCCGGATCTTTCCCTCGTTCTTAAGCTCGGCAAGCGCACCGATCGATTCGGCGAGCGGAACCTTTGGATCGGGCCGGTGCAGCTGGTATAGCGCTATCTGGTCGAGCCTCAGCCGACGGAGGCTGCCTTCGCAGACCTCACGCAGGTGCTCAGGCCGGCCGTCTGGGTCCCACCGGCCAGGACCCGGCCGTAGGAGGCCGCCCTTGGTCGCGATCACCAGGTCGTCCGGGTACGGATGCAGCGCGCTGGCGATCAGTTCCTCGCTCACATTCGGTCCGTACGAATCCGCCGTGTCGATGAAGTTCACCCCCCGCTCGACCGCGCGCCGCAGGGTCGCGATCGCCTCGGCTCGGTCGGGCGGGTCGCCCCATATTCCCTGACCGGTCACCCTCATCGCGCCGAACCCCATCCGGTTCACCGTCAGGTCGCCGCCGACGTCGATAGTGCCGGCCGCGGCGGCAGTGACATGCTCGTTCATCCGGTCCCCTCTGCTTGAAGGAGTTACCCCCCAGTCAAGGCTACGGCGACCCGATCTGGCTGGCCGGACCAGGTTGCGCGAGACTGGCGGGATGAGCGAGGATCCGTATCTTTGGCTTGAGGACGTGACCGGGCAGGAGGCGCTCGACTGGGTCAGGGCGCGCAACGCCGAAACGCTCGCCGAGCTATCGGGTAGCGCCAGGTTCGCCGAGCTGCGTGATGGCATCAGGCAGGTGCTCGACTCCGACGACCGGATTCCCTTTGTCGCCAGGCGCGGCGGCTATTTGTACAACTTCTGGCAGGACGCGGACAATCCGAAGGGGCTGTGGCGGCGCACCACGCTCGATGAGTACCGGCGTGACCAGCCCGGCTGGGAGATCCTGCTCGATGTGGACGCGCTGGCGCGAGCCGAAGGCGAGAACTGGGTCTGGCAAGGGGCGACCGTGCTGCGTCCAGGCGGCTACCGAATCGCTCTCGTTCACCTGTCAAGTGGCGGTGCCGACGCCAGCGTGGTTCGCGAGTTCGACGTCGAGCAGCGGCGGTTCGTGGCCGACGGATTCACTCTGCCCGAGGCCAAGACCGACGTGGGCTGGATCGACGCCGACCGCATCTACGTGGGCACCGATTTCGGACCCGGATCGCTGACCACGTCCGGCTATCCGAGGCTGGTAAAGGAGTGGCGCCGAGGCACACCGCTGGCGCAGGCGCAGACCGTATTCGAAGGCAAGGCAGAAGACGTCGGCGTGGGCGCGTCCCACGATCCGACCGAGGGGTTCGAGCGCGATCTCGTCTCGCGAATGATCGACTTCTTCCGAAGCGAGCTCTACCTCCGCGACGACGACGGCCTCGTCAGGATCGACGTGCCCGAGGACGCGAACGTGGACGTGCACCGCGAGTGGCTGCTGATCAGGACCCGATCGCCCTGGCAAGTCGGCTCGGTCAGCTACCCGGCCGGGGTCCTGCTCGCAGCTCGCCTGGACGCCTACCTAGCCGGCGAGCGTGATCTGACCGTGCTGTTCGAACCCGACGAGCACACCTCGCTCAGCTACTACACCTGGGCGCGCGATCGCCTGATCTTGGTCATGCTCCGCGACGTCCGCAGCATGCTGGCGGTCCTGACGCCGACGTCCGGCCAGTGGCAGCGCAGCGAGTTGCCTGGGGTGCCCGACTACGCACAGGCCGACATCGTGGAGGCGGATCCCTACGACTCGACCGAGTACATGCTGCTCGCCAGCGGGTTCATCCAGCCTGGCACGCTCAGCTACGGTCACGTCGGCGGTGACAGCGAGCCGATCAAGCGGGCACCGTCTTTCTTCGACGCCACGTCCATGTCCGTGCGGCAGTTCTTTGCCACCTCGGCCGACGGCACGCAAGTGCCTTACTTCGTGGTCGGCTCGTCAGACGGACCCGCGCCGACCCTGCTCACCGGGTACGGCGGGTTCGAGATCTCGCTCACCCCGTCTTACAGCGGGGTAGTCGGCCGTGGCTGGCTCGCTCGCGGCGGCACGTACGTAGTGGCCAACCTGCGTGGCGGCGGCGAGTACGGGCTGCAGTGGCACAGGTCGGCGACCAAGGAACACCGCCACCTCGTGTACGAGGACTTCGCGGCAGTGGCGAAGGACCTGATAGAGCGCGGGATCACCACACCCGACCGGCTCGGTATCGAAGGCGGCAGCAACGGCGGGCTGCTGATGGGCGTGATGCTGACCCGCTACCCCGAGATGTTCGGCGCGATCGTCATCCAGGTGCCGCTGCTCGACATGCGGCGCTACCACGAGCTGCTGGCCGGCCCTTCATGGATGGCCGAATATGGCGACCCGCGCGAGCCGACGCAGTGGGAGTACATGCGGCCGTACTCGCCTTACCAGAACGTGTCGGCCGAGGCGCAGTACCCGCCGGTTCTGCTGATCACCTCCACCAGGGATGACCGGGTGCATCCAGGTCACGCACGGAAGATGACCGCCCTGCTCGGCGAGACCGGGCACGAGGTCAGCTACTACGAGAACATCGAAGGCGGGCACGGCGCCGCCGCCGACAACGAGCAGCGCGCGCTGAAGGCGGCCTTGGTTTACGAGTTCCTGTGGCGGAAGCTGGGAGACTGATGGGCTGCGAGGTGGCGTGGTTCTGCCCGCTGTGCGATGAGGATCACGAGTTCCTCGGGATCGCCGATGAGCGCTTGCGGTCGAGCTGGGAGCATTGCCGCGGGATCGCGCTCGGTGCCGAGGAAGCGGGGTTCGACAACCTGCTGCTGCCGTCGAACTACGTGCCAGGGGTTGACTCGGTGGCATTCGCCGCCGGGATCGCGCCGTTTCTCCGGCGTATGCGGTTGCTCCTCGCGGTGCGGATGGGCGAGATGTGGCCGCCGCAGCTCGCCCGGCAACTCGCGACGATCGACGAGATGCTCGGCGGCAGGCTGACGATCAACATCATTTCCTCGGACCTGCCTGGGGAGAAGCTGGAGTCCGCTCCGAGGTACCGGCGCACCCTGGAGATCATGCGGGTGCTCCGCGACCTGCTCGATGGCAAGCCGGTGGACATGCGGGGCGAATTCATCAACCTGACGATCGGCCCGCCGCGAGTCTGCCCGACCAGCGGCGGCTGCCCGCCGTTTTATTTCGGCGGCCTGTCTGATGCGGCCAGGGAGGTCGCCGCCGAGGCGGCCGACGTGTTCCTGATGTGGCCAGACACGATGGACCAGGTCAAGGCAGTGATCGCCGACATGCGGGAGCGCGCCTCGCGACACGGCCGGACGCTGAGGTTTGGCTACCGTGCGCACGTGATCGTGCGGGCGACCGAGGCAGAGGCCAGGAGCGCGGCGCGGCGCCTGGTCAGCCGGCTCGATCCCGAGGTCGGGGAGCAGGCGCAGCGTGACACGCTGCACCCAGCCTCGACCGGGCAGTTGCGGCAAGGCGAGATGCGAGATCTGGCCGACGCGGACGGATTCGTCGAAGATCAGCTGTGGACCGGGGTCGGCCGTGGCCGGGCCGGGGCGGGCGCCGCCATCGTAGGCGATCCCGACCAGGTGCTTGCCAAGCTGCGCAGTTACGCCGACGTCGGCATGGAGGCGTTTATCTTGTCCGGCTACCCACACGCGGCCGAAGGCGACCTGTTCGCCAGGCATGTCCTGAACAGGCTTGAGCACGCTCCGCTGCTGCCGCGCACGGCGGCCGTGGCCATGTCAACCGCGCCGTCCGTGGCGGCGAGCTACTAGGCGCCCCATTGCAAGCCGTAGCACAGGTACATGGTCGGGTTGGGAAAGCGCAGGTGGATCTCGCCGGCCTCATCCAGGCTGAGGCCGTTGGCAGGTTCTGCCGTGTCGAGCATGCGCACGGTCTCGCCGTCGACTCTCCTGATCCAGGCCGGCTGTCCATCGAGGCCGAACCGCACTCGCAGGTCGAACACGTTGCACGGGCATTCAGGGCTGAAGACGGCGTGCGGCCGCATCGACTCACCCTCAGGTATCCGCAGCAGCAGGCCGTATTCGTGCTCATCGCCGGGCTGCAGCGGGGTCGGCAGCTGGACGACGAACTGGAACCTGCTGCTTGACGGCTGCTCCTTCCGCTCGAGCCGGCCGCCGTAGAGCACTTCGACCGACATCGCCGCGCGGGACTGACCGGGACCGGGCGGCACGTCCATCCACGCCACGACCTCGGTCAGGTCGGGGCGGGTGGCGACGATGCGCCTATGCTCATGCGCCTCTGGTGTCGGCGTGTCCAGCCGGACCAGCGTCCTGAGCTCCTCGAGCCGCCAGCCGTCTGGTGCGGCTGGCGAACGGCCGCGGCGGCGGGTCAGCTCGCGTGCGATCTCCTCCGAGGCCAATTGCTCGGCGGTGTCAATGCGGCGCAGCGCTGTGCGGTACTCGTACCTCAGATGAGACGCGAGCCAGGAGACCCGGTCCTTGAAATACGGCATCTGCTTGGTCTCGGCCGACAGGGCGAGGCTGGCGAAAATCGCCGCACGCAGATCGGGCGCCAGGTGGGTGCAACACGTCGTTATCTCGCCCGTCAGCTTGTGGCGCCGAAGCAGCTGATCGGCATCGCGCGACCCGATCGCGAACTCGGCCAGCAGGGGACCGAGTCGTTGCTCGAGATCGCCGGCCTGCATGCCGCGGCCCTTGCGCAGAGCCCTGATCTCGGCCGCGACCTGACCTACCAGGTCAGGTCCTTGGCACCCCGAAGAGCTTGTCATCTATCTGGCATCTCTAGTTTCGCGTGACATGTCTCCCTCGCGTTGTCATCTATCGCGTGTTCCAAAGACGTCCATCGGCTGGAAAGGTAGGGGGAACCCATACTTACTAGTAAGTCTCTCACAGATCATCGAAGGCCCAGGTAGATCACCGAATGCTCAGTGGCGTCACGCTCAAGGAGCGATTAGTGCCGGTGACGATTTACCGGCCTGACGTACTCCGCGAGCTCGACGGGGCCGTGCTCGAGCAGGTCGTCCTGGCCGGCGGGTCACGTAGGCGCCCGGGGTAACCCGGTGTTTGTCTGGCAAGCCGGCGAAGTGCCGCTCAAGGGCTCCGGTCATCATGGTGTCGTGGCGGTAAGCGATGGGGTTCCCGCGGGCTCGTGTCCCTTCCGCATCGACCGTCCTGTGATGCGACAGCGGTGGGACCGGCTGACATTCCTGCACTGGCGGTTCAAGCCGGATGAGGTCGCTGGGTTGCTGCCACCTGGCCTTGAGCCTGAGCTGTTCGACGGGGCGGCATGGGTTGGGCTCGTGCCATTCTTCATGCACGTGGCGACGTCCGGCGGTCGGATGCTGCCCTGGCTCAGCCGGTTTCCTGAGACCAACGTGCGCACCTACGTGCGTAACGCCGACGGCGTGACCGGGATCTGGTTCTTCTCGCTCGATGCCGCTCGCCTCGGCGCGGTCGCGGTGGCGAGGACGACGTACCAACTGCCGTACTTCTGGTCGTCGATGGAGGTAGATGGCGGGCAGGCAGCCAGCGGCGGTGAGATCTCCTATCGCTGCCACCGCCGACTTCCAGGTCCGGCGGCGTCGAGCCTAGTCAGGGTCGCGATCGGCGACCGGATCGGCGCCGACGAGCTTGACGAGCGTGATCACTTCCTGACCGCGCGGTGGATCCTGTTCAGCGTCGCGAGGTCAAGGCGGCGGCTGGCCAGGGCCTGCCACCAGCCCTGGCCCCTGCACCGGGCCGAAGCCACAACCGTCGATGACGGGCTGCTGACCGCGGCGGGCCTGCCCGCACCGGTCGGAACGCCGCTAGTGCACTACTCACCCGGCGTCGACGTCGCCATCGGGCGGCCGGAGAGATGCCGGTAATCGGGATGTCGGTCCGGTACGTGGCTTGCTGGATACTTGTGCCATGGATCAAGGCTCAAGCCAGGTGGCTGACGTGCTCGCAGGCCTGCGGCAGGCTGGATACCTGGCTGACACCGCGATAGCGACGGTCGTCTACCTGGGTGCTGAGCTTGGCAAGCCGGTGCTGATCGAGGGGCCGGCAGGCACTGGCAAGACTCAGCTCGCCAAGAGCGCGGCGCTGGCCGCTGGCAAGCGGCTGATCAGGCTGCAGTGCTACGAAGGACTCGATGAAAGCAAGGCCATCTACGAATGGGACTACCGGCGTCAGCTACTCCAGCTTCAGTTGCAGCAGGGCGCCTCGGTCGAGAACCTGACCGAGGCCGGCATCTTCGGCGAGGAATTCCTGCTGAGCCGTCCGCTGCTCGCCGCGATCCGGTCCGATGACCCAGTCGTGCTGCTGCTCGACGAGGTCGACCGGCTTGACATCGAGAGCGAGGCGTTGCTGCTCGAGGTGCTGTCTGAGTACCAGGTGTCGATACCCGAGCTTGGCACGATCACCGCGAGGCACATACCGCAGGTCTTCCTCACCTCCAACAACAGCAGGGACCTGTCGGAGGCACTCAAGCGCCGCTGCCTCTTCCTGCACCTGGGCTACCCGAGCGTCGAGCGGGAGGCTGAGATCGTTCGGCTGCACGTGCCGCAGCTAGCCGTGCACCTGTCAACGGAGATAGCGGAGCTTGTCGCGCTGCTGCGCAAGGCCGACCTGAAGAAACCACCGTCGATCGCCGAGTCACTCGACTGGGCCCGCACGCTGCTCACGCTCGGCGCCACCGAGCTGACCGACGACGTGATCAGGCAGACGTTGTCTGTGCTGCTCAAGTACGAGCGCGACATCGACACCGCGCTGGCTGACCTGCGGGGGGTTCCGCAGGGTCGTCCCGGCCCGGCACCGCTACGGACCTAGCCCGATGCAAGCCATGCTCGCCACGCTGGTCGACGAGCTGAGGAACGTCGGTATCGGCGTCTCGGTCGGAGAGCACCTGGACGCGGCGCGCGCACTGTCGGCTATCTCGCTCGCGGATCCCGATGTTGTCAGGGCGGCCATCCGGTGCGCCCTGGTCAAGCGCGCCGACCACGCGGACACGTTCAACCTGCTGTTCGACCTCTACACCGCCGGTAGCGAGCAGCCAGGGGCTGAGCTGGTCGCCTCGATGACCGACGAGCAGCTCCGGGCCGTTCTGCGTGCCGTGATCGACTCCGATGATCCGCACATCAGGCGGCTGCTCGCCGATGAGTACGTGCGCAGGTTCGGCGGCATCGAGCCGGGCAGCGCGGTGGCTGGCGTCTTCGCCACGATCGCCGTCAACGAGGCAGCCAATCTCGGCGCGATCAGGGCGGAACTGATGGCCGAGCAGGGTGAGGTCGCGGGCGATGGCTATGGCTCCGGCAGTGGCTTTGGTTCTGGCTCCGGTGACGGGTCTGGTTCTGGGGGAGGGTCGGGCTCTGGCGGCGGCCTGGCCGGCGGGTTGCGCGCCAGGCTCGAAGCCGCGAGCGCGGACCGGTCGGTGGCCGCCTTCCGCGCCGAGCTCCAGGCGGCGGTGCGCCGCGCGCTGGTCGCCGACCGCGGTGCCCGCGCCGTGCGCGCCACCATGCGGGTCGGGCTGGCCGAGGACATCGACATCGCCTCCGCGTCGGCGACCGAACTTGAGGCCATGGCTGCCGTGATTGGTCCGCTGGCCCAGCGGCTCACCCACGTGCTCGCCCAGCTCTCCGCGCACCGCAAGCGTCACCTCAGCATCAGGGAGACCTTGCACAAGGCAATGGGGACAGGCGGTGTTCCGATCCGCCTGGCCACCGAGCCGGCCAGGCCGCCAAAACCTCAGATCGTGGTGCTCGCGGATATGTCCGGCTCAGTCGCCGCGTTCTCCAGGTTCACTCTCGACCTGCTGGTCGCCCTGGACAGCCGGCTCAACCGGCTGCGGGTGTTCTCGTTCGTCGACGGTCTCGCCGACATCACCAACCTGGTACGCGACGCGAGGGCGTCGGGCCGCAGGCTCGGCCAGCGAGAAGCGGCGCGGGACGCGATCAGGCTCAGCGGAAGCTCGGACTACGGCTACGTGATGTGCGAGTTCGCCAGCGAGTACGCGCAGCAGCTCACCAGGCGATCGGTTGTGCTCGTAGTCGGCGACGCCAGGTCGAACTACACCGATCCAGGCGAGGCCGCGTTCGCCGAGATAGCCGACCGGGCAGGCCGGGTGTACTGGCTCAACCCAGAGCCACGCCGGTTCTGGGATGACGGCGACTCCGTGATCAGCCGCTACGCACCGTGGTGCGCCCAGGTCAGCGAGTGCCGCACGCTCCGCCAAATCGCCGACTTCGTCCAGTCCCTGGTGCACGGCCAACAGCAGTAACTGTCCAACGCGGTCGTCCCAACAACACCTAGGGTTCAACGCTGTTGTTCGCCGGCTCGGCTGAACAACGGCAACGGTCCAACGCTGCGGTTCGAGGCATGGGGTTGGGTTGACAGGCGGCTTGAGCGGAGTTATATCTTCGGAAAAAGCTTATTTTAAGCATTGGAAAAACTCATGGATGCTCAGATGTCTTTACCGGTGACCAGGTCCGGCTGGCGCGGGCTGCGTTGTGCCGCCAGTGCGGCGCTGTTAGGTGCCGCCTGCCTGACTGGCGTGACGCTGACTACGCTGGCGACGGCTACCAGCCCGGCGCTCGCGGATACCGTTCCGCCCGCACCTTCGGGCTGGACCACGGTCTTCGGCGATAACTTCGCCGGAACGGCGAATTCCGCGCCTTCGTCGGCCAACTGGTTCTACGACATCGGCACCGGATTTGGCACTGGCGAGACCGAGCACACCACGAACTCGACGAGCAACGTCTTCCTGGACGGCAATGGCCATCTGGTGCTCAAGGCGATCGACAACGGTGGATCTTGGACATCGGCCAGGATCGAGAGCACGCGCGACGACTTCCAGGCGCCAGCGGGCGGCGAGCTTGAGATGACCGCGTCGATCGAGCAGCCCAACCCGGCGAGCGGTCTGGGCTACTGGCCGGCCTTCTGGGCGCTCGGCTCGCCGATGCGGGCCGGCGGCACCTGGCCCACCTCTGGTGAGATCGACATGATGGAGGACGTCAACGGCCTCAACGAAGCATCCCAGACGCTGCACGACGCGGCCAACAGCCCCGGCCACGCGCTGATCGCCTGTCCGGCGGCGGGCTCAGGATGCCAGACCGGCTACCACACGTATTCGGTGATCGTCAACAGGACGAACACGAGCGCGGAGTCGCTTGAGTTCCTGATGGACGGAACCGTCGAGAGCACGATCACCGAAGCCTCGGTCGGTACAACCGCCTGGCAGGAGGCCATCGACCACGGGTTCTTCATCATCTTCGACCTGGCCATGGGCGGCAATTACCCGAATGGCATCTGTAACTGCACCACGCCAACCTCGTCCACTACATCAGGTGCTTCGATGAGCGTCGCCTACGTGGCGGTGTACGAGGAGGGCGGCAATTCCACGCCGACCGCGACGCCCACCGCGACCGGGCAGGTCACTGGCATCAACGGGCTCTGCCTGGCCAACCAGAGCTCGCTGAACACGGCGAGCAACCCGATCGGCGTCAGCGCCTGCGCCGGCAGCGCTGGCCAGCAATGGTCGCCATACACCGACAACACGGTAAGGACGCAGGGCGGCTGCCTCGATGTGGTCAGCGCTGGCACCACAAGCGGCACCGACGTGGACTGGTATCCGTGCAACGGCACCGCGGCACAGGGTTGGACTCATCAGGCCAATGGCGAGCTGGTCAATCCCAACTCGGACCTCTGCCTCACCGACCCCGGCGGCAATACCAGCGCCAGGCTCGACATCGAGACCTGTACCGACTCGGCGCAGCAGCAATGGACCTTGCCAACGGGCAGCGGCGGCAACACAGTGACCCTCACGAACCCCGGAAGCCAGAGCTCGACTGCTGGTGCTGCCGCCAGCCTGCAGATTCAGGCCAGCGACTCGGCATCGGGCCAGGCTCTCAGCTATAGCACCACCGGCCTGCCCGCCGGGTTGTCGATCAACTCATCGTCCGGGCTGATCTCGGGGACGCCGACCACGGCGGGCTCATCGAGCGTCACTGTCACAGCCAAGGACAGCACAGGCGCGTCCGGATCGGCCTCGTTTAGCTGGACCGTCACCTCAAGCGGCGGCGGCTGTGGTTCGACGAACCTAGCGCTGAACGCGCCGACCACGGCGTCTTCTGTGCAGAGTTCCTCGTTCCCCGCGACGGCGGCGACGGACGGGAACACCGGCACCAGGTGGTCGAGCGCGTTCTCCGACCCGCAATGGCTCCAAGTTGACCTTGGCTCTACCAGGTCGATCTGCCAGGTGGTGCTCGACTGGGAGACCGCCTACGCGACCGCGTTCCAGATCCAGACCTCCACCGACGGGTCGACCTGGACCACGATCTTCTCCACTACCACCGGGACCGGAGGCACCCAGACGCTCAACGTCACCGGCAGCGGCCGTTACATCAGGATGAACGGCACCACCCGGGCGACACAGTTCGGCTATTCACTGTGGGAGTTCGAAGTGTTCGGGAGCTGACGTTCAGGCCGGCGGCGCGTACTTGGCCTGGAGCCGGCTGAGGGTGGTCTCGATGCCAGTCGCATTGTGCTTGAGGCTGCCGAACCACTTGAGGCCGCTGGCCTTGGCGGCGCCGAGCTGGCTGTAGTCGAACGTCTCGGTGACGAGCGTGGCACCTTCCGACAGCGGAGTGAGTTCCCAGCGCCAGCGGTGGCCAAGGGGATGCTGCCATTCGAGCACGCGGCCGTCAGCGAACTCGGTGACCCGGCTGGTTATGCGGTAGGGAACGCCGTACTGCTTCATCTGGACGGAGAACGCGGCGCCAGCGCTGAGCCGCTCAGGTCCGTTGACCAGGTCAAGCACGGTGCCGCTGCCGTCGAGTTCACGATGCCGACGTGGGTCGGCGATGATCGCGAATATCTCGTCGGCGGGCGAGTTTACCTCGGCTGACCGGCTGATCTTGCGCGGGCCGGCGTCCACAACGTTAACGGTCATATCCGGAGGTTACCGAACTATGGCCGACAAGCCCCGCCCTTGTGGCTCAAGGGCGGGGCTGTTCTCTTAACCGATCAGCCGGGAACCGATCAGCCGGTGGTGACCGCCGTGTCGTCGACGACGAACGAGGTCTGCAGCGAGCTGTCCTCGGTGCCGGTGAACTTGAGCGTTACTGAGGTGCCGGCGAAGCTGCCCAGCGAGAAGGTGTGCTGCAGGTAGCCGGTGATGTGGTTGAGGTTGGAGAAGGTACCAAGCGTGGTGCTGTTGGCCGTGATCGTCAGCTTGTCGAAAGCTGTCGTCGTGGTCGTCTCAGCGGTGTCGATGTGCAGCCAGAAGCTGAACGTCGTATTGGTGCAGCCGGCCGGGATCGTCACCGTCTGCGAGAGCGTGTCAGTGTGAGTGGTGCCATAACCGTCGAGCCAGGCATACCAGGAGCCGCTGTGCGAGGTCTCGCCGGCTCCGTTGGCGTTGATGACCCCTGCGGTCGAGGTCCACGGTGCGGCCGAGCCGGTCTCGAAGCCCGGGTTGCCAAGTAGCTGGGTGACGGTGCAGCCACCGCCGCCGCCGCTACTGATCGTCCAGGTAAACGAGGCCGAGCCGTTGGCGCCGGTGGTGTCGGTTGCCTTCACGGTCACGCTCGAGGTGGCCGCGGTGGTCGGGGTGCCGGAGATCAGGCCGGACGAGGAGTTGATGGAAAGGCCAGCGGGAAGCCCGGTGGCCGAGTAGGTCAGCGTCTGGCCAGAGGCCGAGTCGCTCGCGTGGATCTGCAGGCTGACCGCGGTGCCGACGGTGCCGGTCTGGTTACCTGGGTTGGTAACGGTGACCGTGTTGCCGCCGCCGCCGCCGTTGCCGACGGTCGCGTGGCTGAACTCGCAGTCACCGCCGCCCGCGCCATCGTTGCCCCAGGTGGACTGCATGGCGAAGGTGCCGGTGGTCAGCGACAGGTTGGCTGCCGGAGCGCCTGGGCCCTGAGACCATGCGCACAGGTCGCCGTTCTCTTCGCCTGAGCTGGTGTTGGTCCAGCCGCCTGCCGGGTTCTGGTCGGTGACGGTCTCGGCGTACTCATGGCCGTTGACGATGGAGAAACCGTCGTCGGTGCCGGCGCTGCCCGCATTGATGAAGTTCTGGCCGCAGGTGGTGCCGACGTCGGTGAGATAGGGCATGTTCGTGAACGCGATGTCGCCGACCGTAGAGGTCGAGCCGACGTCGCCATTCCAGTCGTGCCAGGCGCAGAAGCCGCCCGTCTTGTAGTTGTCCGGGTTGGTGCCCGGAGCCGACACGATGTCGTACTGGGCGAGCCGGTTGGATGCGGCGGTTGTGTTGCCGAAGTGCGAGGCAGCGGCGACCGCCACGTTGCCGATCTGAGCCGGGGTAGCCGCCGACGGCTCTGCTGAGCCGGTGTCAGCCCAGACGCCGGCGAACGCACCGCCGGTCGGGTAGCCCACGTGCTCGGTGTTGCCTGTCGGGCAGGTCTGGGTTCCCGAGGCGACGCCATCACAGTACTGCGTCATGACGCCGGACCAGCTTTCGCTGCCCGTGCCGAGGCCCTTGAACAGATTCTGCAGGTAAGGTGCGGCGCCGTTCGTGTCGTTGGACAACGTGACGTTGCCTTGCGCGTTAGTGCCCGAGGAGCCCCACTGCGAGCCCCAGAAGACTAGGTAAACCTTCTCCGGGCCGTCGGTGACGCCGATACCGTCCACATCGCCGCCGAACGACAGCGCCATCGAGTTCAGTGCTGGCGTCGCGCCTGGGTGCCTGAGCGCCCACGTGCGCATCTTCGCGAACTGGCTTCTGGTAGGCAGCGCCCCGTGCCGGTACGGGTGCTTGAACGCCGGGGCGTACGGGTCAGCTGCCGAGTACATCCTGGCAAGCAGGCTGCGGGATATCGACGCGTGGCTGGCCGGGGTGGCCGACGCGTGGCTGTTCGTCGCCGCGGATGCTCCGGCCGCGAACTGTAGCCCTGCCGCTAGTGCGGTCGAGGCTAAGACGGCGGTTGCGCCGCGGCACGCCCATCTACGGGCGGGGGCTGACAGGCTCATGCATACTCTCTTTCTATCGCGATCTCACCCGCGCGCACCACGTTGTGAGCGCGGGCAAGGCGGCGAGGAGTACGCCGCCTGGGCTGAACGTAACTATTGGGCCAATGATGGTCAATGTTCACAGAGCGTGGTAAGTGAAGAGTGTCCGGACAGCCAGATTGGCCGCGAACCGGCCAGGTATCGCCACCTCGCGGACGTACCGGAACTTCCGCCGCTCAAAACTGTCGCCTCAACTTCGTGGACTGCTGCCAGCGCATCCGGTCATCGTGGATCTGACCGAGAAGTTGGCTTGGTCGGCTAGCGAAGCCTGCGAGCGAGCGGGACTCATGCGCCAGCCCGCTCGCCCGCGCAAGATCTGGGCGGGCGGGACCCCCAGGCGCTAACCCGCTCGCCCAGTTGCCGTTTCGGCCGCGGATTCTCATCTTCTTTCTTCGTTTCGGCAACGACATCGCGGCACGTCGCGTCTTTATCAATGCAGGTGGCGTGCGCCTTCCTAGTGGCAGAATCGGCACTGGGGTTCTGATGACTATGTCGCGGTTTGGGTGGCAGCGTGGACGCAGTCATGAATGGCCAGGGCAACCTCGGGGCGGCGTTG
>DATNEK010000131.1:0-15247 GCA_035553055.1 Streptosporangiaceae bacterium
GTCAGCACCGCTGGCCTCGCCGAGACGCTCGGCCGGGGTGAGGTGACGAACAGGCACCCATTCGCACCGGTCGTGCTCCTCACCGACAGCACGCGCGACCAGCTTCCCGATCTGCGCAACGACGTGACGATCACCGTGGCGCCGGCCCGCGGGCTCGACCTCGAGTACAACGCCAACGTCCACGACCAGGACACGGTCTCGCTTTTTGGTGCCCACCTGTGCGCGTTCCTGGCCGAAGGCCTCGCCGATCCCAGCCGGACGGTCGGCGCGATCGAGTACCTGGCCGAGCCAGAGCGCGAGGCGATGCTGCGGTGGAGCGACGGCGGCACGGCCGAAGTTCCTGACGTGTGCTTGCACGAGTTGTTCGAGGCGGCGGTGCGCGCCGACCCAGGACGAGAAGCGGTGTGCTTCGGCGCCGAGGTGCTGAGCTACGGCGAACTGAACACGCGGGCCAACCGGCTGGCGCGCCACTTGCGCTCGTTGGGGGCCGACCGCGGGCAACGGGTGGGTATCTGCCTGCCGGCCTCGACTGCGCTCTTGGTCGGTCTGCTCGCTGTGCTGAAGTCAGGGGCGGCGGTCGTGCCGATCGTGCCGACCTTTCCCGCCGCCCGCAACCGGATGGCGATCGATGACTCGGGCATGCGGCTACTGGTCACCGAACCCGCGCTGCGCCAGGTGTTCGATGGCACCGGCATCGGCCTCGTCTGCGTCGACGATCAAGGCGCCGCCGCTGGCGGCAGCGATGCGGCTCCCGCCGATCCGGTCTCGGGCGTAACCCCGGCCGACCCCGTGTACGTCCTGTTCACCTCGGGCAGCACGGGGCGGCCCAAGGGCGCGGTGCTACGCCACCGTACCTTGGTCAACCTCGTCATCTGGCAGCGCGACCGCGGTCAGGATCCGGCCGGCAGGCGGACCTTGCAACGCACGTCGATCGGCTTCGACGTCAGCTTCCAGGAGATCTTCTCCACTTTGGGATTCGGCGGCAGCCTCGTTGTCGCACCCGACGAGGTACGCGACGACGTGTCGCTGCTGCCGGAATACATCGAGCGGTACGCGATAGCCCGGCTGTTCCTGCCCCCAGTGGCGCTCAGCCAGCTCGCCGTCACCGCTGGCATCGAGCAGCGATCACTGCCCACGCTCACCGAGATTATCGTCGCTGGCGAGCAGCTGCAGATCTCGATGCCGATCAGGCGGTTCTTCCATCAGCTCGACTGCACGCTCGACAACCAGTACGGGCCGACCGAGACGCACGTCGTCACGGCCTTCGCGATGACCGGCCCGAGCACCCGATGGGCCGAGCGGCCGCCGATCGGCCGGCCGGTGCGCAATGTGCGGACCTACGTGCTCGACGAGTCCGACCGGCCCGTCCCGGTCGGCGTGCCCGGGAAGATCTGCGTAGGCGGGCTGGCCGCGGCCGGAAGCTATCTGGACGACGAGCAGACCTCCGCCCGGTTTGGGCGCGATCCGCATCCGGGCGGCGTGGACCGTATGTACTCGACCGGCGACCGGGCCCGCTTCCTGCCTGACGGGGACATCGAATACTTAGGCCGTGACGATGACCAGGTGAAGATCCGCGGTTACCGGATCGAACTCGGCGAGGTTGAAGCGGCGCTCGGCCGAGTTCCGGGCATCAGCCAGGCGGCGGTGGCCGTACACGACGCCGGGCCGCTCGGCAAGCAGCTCACCGGCTACGTCGTCAGCGAGACCGCACTAGATCCCTCGGTGATCAGGCGGACGATGCTCGATCAGTTGCCAGCCCACATGGTGCCAGCGACATCGGCGATCGTCCGGCTGCCCGCGCTGCCGCTCACGCCGACCGGCAAGGTCAGCCGTCGTGAGCTCCCGCCCCCGCCGCGGCCGGCCGCGACCGACCTTCAGCTGGCGGGAGGCCTGCTCGCGGCCGGCGACTCGGTGCTGGCCAGCAGCGAGCGAACCGTGGCGAAGGTCTGGTCGGCGGCACTCGGCCTCGGCGAGATCGGCCGGGACGCCGACTTCATCGAGATCGGCGGCCATTCCCTGGTCGGCATCCAGATCGTCGCTCAGCTCAACGAGCTGTACTCGATCTCACTGCCATTGCGCAGCCTGCTGCGCGGCACCACCGTCGCCGCGCTGGCCGCCCAGATCGACCGAGTACGCGGGAACGGCGGCACCGCGATCGATGAGCCGGCGACGCCCGAGGTGAGCGACCCGGCAGCGCGAACCGCCGAGCTGGTCAAGGTCACCATGCCGGACGGCCGTCGGCTCACCTGCCTGCAGCCGGCGGAGACGCAGTACCTGTACATGGACGTGTTCGGGCGCCGCACCTACCACCGGGGCGGCATAAGATTCGCCGCCGACGGCGTCGTATTTGACGTCGGCGCACACATAGGGCTGTTCACCCTGTATGTGGCCGAACAGGCGCCAGGTGCCAGGATCTTCGCGTTCGAGCCGTGCCCGCCACTGTTCGACGCGCTCTGCGCTAATACCGGAGAGTTGGCCAGCGTTCGCAGGTTCTCGTTCGGTTTTGGCGAGCGCAGGGACGTCGCCGAGCTGACCTTCTATCCGCACCTGACTGGCATGACATCGTTCCATCCCGACGAGGCGGAAGAACGCCAGCTCCTGTCGGGGATACTCGCGAACCTCGACACCATGCACGGCGACGCGCCGCGCCTAGCGCTGGCCGATTCCGAGCAGTACTTGGCCGAACGGCTGGCAGCATCCACCTTCGCGTGCGAACGGCGGACGATAAGCGACGTGATCGGCGAGCTAGACCTTGACCGGATCAGCCTGCTGAAGATCGACGTGCAGAAGGCCGAGCTCGAGGTCCTGCGCGGGATCGCGCCGTCGGACTGGCGGAAGATCGACCAGCTCGCCATCGAGTTGCACGACCTCGGTGGCCGGCTCGCCGAGGTCATCCCGCTGCTTGAGGCCAGGGGATACCGGGTGAGCACCGAGCAGGACGCATTGCACAAGGGCACCGTCGTGCACTTTGTCTACGCGACCAGGCCATGACGGCGGACGAGACGGCGCTGACGTGCGCGCAACGACAGCTATGGGAACTCGATGCCGGCGGCGCACCGCCGCGCGCGCTCAACCTCAGCTATGCGCTCGCCATAGACGGCCCGCTCGATCTCGCCGCCCTCAGCGCCGCGTTCGGCACGCTGATCCAAGCTCACGAGCCGCTGCGTACCACCTACAGCCAGCATGACGGTGTGGTGACCGCCGAGATCATCGACGCCTGCTCGGTGCCGCCCGCGATCGCGCCGGCAGTGCGGGCGGCCGACGCTAAGACCGTGGCCGCCGCCGCGGCGGCGGACCGGGCGCGCGCCTTCGACCTTGGCCAGGACCTGCCACTGCGCGCGGAGCTCTTTCAGCTTGGGCCAGACCGGCACGTCATGGTGCTGACGATGCATCACATCGCGTCCGACGGATGGTCGATCTACCTGCTGCGCACCCAGCTCTCCCAGTACTACGCCGCCTATTCCGCTGGCCACGCCGTCCCCGCCATTCCCAGTGCGCGCCTGCGCGACATAGCGCGCGCACAGCGCGAGTGGCTGGCCAGCCCGGCGGCGGGCGAAGACGCGCGCTGGTGGCTTGACCAGCTGCGCGGCGCCGTGCCGAGACCAGCGGGATTACGCCCCGCCACCGCCGGCCGGGCGGTCTTGCTCGCTCGCGCCGTCTCGATCCCCGACGAGCTGAGCCGGGAGCTTCGCGGCCTGGCCAGGCAGGCCGGCCTGTCGCTGTACGTCGTGCTGCTCACCGCGTTCGCCGTGCTGCTTGAGCGCTGCCTGGACTGCGCCCGCCCGGTCATCGGCACGCTGGTCGCGAACCGGCCGACAGCGGCCAGCTCTCAGGTCATGGGCGCCCATTACAACACGCTCCTCCTCGACATCGACGTTGATGGTGACCCGTCGCTCGCCGAATGCCTGCTGCGAGCGGCGGACCGGGTGCTGGCCGCCCTCGACCGCCAGTCCCTTCCGCTGCCCGCGCTCACCGCTCGGCTCGAGCGCGAGTTCGGCTGGGAAGCGGCCAGGACGCCGAGCGTGATGTTCATCATGGACCGGTATCCGATGGAAGGACTAGACCTCGCTGGATGCCGGACTCGCGGCCTGTACCTGGACGCGGGCGGCGAACTGTACGAACCGGTGCCCGCCGCGGTCACCGCCGACCTGGTGTTCTTCGTACGCGAGGCCCGCGACCGCCTGACCCTGTCCATGCTCTGGCGCGCCGGAGCGATTCCCGACACCGCCGCCGACGAGCTCGCCGCTGCCTACCTGGAGATACTCGCGGCCATGGCAGAGTCGCCCGAACTCGCGCTGACCGACCTGTGCCTATGGCAGGCGGCGACCACGCCGATCCCGGCTCACCACCCGACCCTTCCCGCGACGGCCGACCAGACCGGGCCGGCGCCGGTGCTGCGCGCGGTCGCCGACCTCGCCCCGGTCGATGCGCTCAGCCCGGTCGCCGGTCCGCTGCCGGGGTCGCCCGTCACCGTCAGCTAAGGAGGTAACGCCGTTGGCTGCCGCAGAGATCGATCCGGCGCTCTTGCCCACCGAGCAAGATGTCAGGTTCTATGAACAGCACGGCTGGTGGATTTCCCCTCCGATCGTGCCCGACGATCTGATCGACGACGCCAGGTTCGGGGCGGACCGTTACTATGCGGGCGAGAAAGATGAGTTCCTGCTATTCGAGGCGGGTACCGACTGGAGCCCCTCACACGGCGACGTTCTCCGGCAAAATGACTACGTCTCCCTGCAGATCGATCAGCTCCGCCAGCTCGTGAAGCACGAGCTGATCGCGCACGCCGCCGCGATACTCGCCAGGACCGACCAGATCAGGCTTTTCCACGACCAGCTCATCTACAAGCCGCCCAGGGTCGACCCGTTCGCCTCCACCGTCGGCTGGCACACCGACATCGCCTACTGGAAGACCTGCAGCTCCCGGAACCTGATCACGGCCTGGATACCGTTTCAGCCGGTCACCATGGACATGGGGCCCATGACCGTTCTGGACCGGAGCCACCGCTGGACCGGCAACGAGCACCTGGAGTTCTTCCACGACCCTGACCTGCTCGGCATCGAGCGGCGCATCGACAAGAACTCCGACCGGCTCGATGAGATGCCTTTGCTGCTCGACGCGGGCCAGGTGAGCTTTCATCACTGCTGCACGATCCACGGAAGCAAGCCCAACCATTCGGGCCGGCCGCGGCTCGCCCTCGCCGTGCACATGCAGGATAGGGACAATCACTACCGTGCGGCCGAACATAACGGGAAGCCGGTTACCCACCTCAACGACTTCCTGTGCCGCCGCGACGCGGCCGGCAACCCTGACTACGCGGATCCTGACATCTGCCCGGTGCTGTGGGAGGCGAGACAATCGTGAGCGAGGCAACCGCGCGATCGGACACCGCCGGGGATCTGGCGCAATTCTGGCAGGAGCTGCTCGACATCGACGTCGTCGAGCCCGACGATCATCTGCTCGAGCTTGGCGGCAATTCTCTCGTCGCCACCATGCTCGCCAACCGGATCGAGCTCGCCTGGGGGTTCCGGCCCACCATGGCGACGTTGATGACGAGCTCCTTCATGGAGCTGTCGGCGCTGTGCGACCAAAGCAGGCAGTGATCTGCTCGGCGGTGCGGATCGCGAGCGCGCACGCGGCGAGCGTCGGGTTAGTCGCGGTAGCGCACGAGATCAGGCCGGTTCCGGCCAGGTAGAGATTTTCCAGGTCCCACACCCTGCCGTAGCTGTCGGTCACGCTCTCGCCGTCGCTGGCGGGACCCAGCCTCGTAGTCCCCATGATGTGCATGGAGCTGCCCGCGCTGAGTACGCGCGGGGTGCCCGCCGGCGCCAGCACGCCGATCAGCGCGGCGACCTCACGCATGTCGGCGAGCGCGGCCCGCAGGCCGGCCAGGTCGTCGTCGCCGAGCGCGTACTCGAACGTCGTCTCCGGCTGCCAGGGTGGCCCGTAGCAGTCCCGGCCCGCCCGGCCAGCGCTGAAGCGCACCAGGTTGTCGCGCCGGGGCCGCGCGATCGGGTACCAGTACATGGACACGATCAGCCGCTCGTCGATCCGGCCTTCGAGCACCTGGTCGCCGTAGGCATCACAGGTCAGCACCGAGTGGAATGGCCGGTCGGCGTTCATCGGGATGATCACGAACGGATCGGGGTCCGTCCTGTCTCCCGCCGCAAGTCCGGCCCGCCTGGCGCCGTCGATAACGACCCGGGCGTAGCAGAGCGGATGGTCGTTCAGGTACCGGCCCAGAGCGCCGGGCTCGCCGGGAATGCCTGATGCCCACAGCAAGGCCGGCGTGCGCAGCGGGCCAGCCGCGACCACGAACGCGTCCGCGGTCACGGTCACCGCCTCGCCGGTTTCCACCGCGATGGCCTCCGCGGCGGTCACCCGCCCGTCCCGGTGAGCCAGCCTGGTGACGGCGTGCTGGGCCAGAACGTCGAGCCGGGCGCGCCGCGGGCCGGCCAGTATCTCCGCCGGACCGGTCCAGGCCGGAGGCCGCCCAGGCGGCAGGCGGCAGGCCACCGGCGCAGGCTCGGCCGCCAGCGGCGCGAGCGCGTCGAGCAGCAGGTCCTGACGACGAGAATAGCCAGCGGAGTACGGGCCGACCCAAAGCGCCTCTTCGGCGAGGCGGTAGAGCCGATCCCACTCCCCGTCGCTGACCACCGGCCAGCGTTCCAGGTCGGGCTGCAGCCGGGGTGCCACGCAGTTCCATAGTGTGCCCATGCCGCCGAATATGTGCGTCTGGCGCGCCCCCCGCAGGCTCGCTTCGGCCCGCTGAGTTTGGTTGATGGCGGGGCTGAGCGGAACGGATGCGAGCGCCTGGCCGACCGGGATGCCGTCCGGCGGCGGCTGTGATACCGGGCGTAGCTGGCTGCGCACCAGGTCGTGGTAGAACGCCGAGTCGGCGCGGCACCACGGCAGGTTCCGCAGGTGCGTGCCGGCCGGGTCGCTCATCGGGGTGCCTTCCTCGACCACGACCACGCTTCGCCCCGCCGCCGTCAGCCAGCGGGCCAGCAGGCTCCCGGCCAGGCCTAGGCCGGCGATCGCCACGTCGGCGCGGTAGCTACCAGTCACGTGCGGGCGCGGCCGGATCGTCGGCGAACTTCCGCAGCAGCTCGATGTAGCGGTCGAGCCAGCCGCGCGCCGTCTGGGTGCCGAGGTAGCTCGCCGCCACTGTCCACAACCGGATGCCCTGCTCCTCGGGCACGACGAGCACGCCGAAGTCGTCGGTTCCGGCCGCGGGTACCGCGTAGTCAGCGACCGTCACCTTCAGGCCGGCCATGTCCAGGTGCTGCCCGGTGCGCGGATGCAGGGCGATGAAGCCTTGCGGGAATTCTGCCGCACCGGGGCGCTCGTTGATCTGCAGCGCTTCGAGTATCTCCGGCAGCAGCAGCTCCTGGTGGTCGGCGAGCGCCCAGAGCTGGCGGGCCGTGCGCTTGATCACGTCAGCGACCGTCTCAGATGGCAGGCTGCGCAACCGCAGCGGCACCGAGTTCGCGAACTGCCCGACCACCGTCTCGAACTCCGGGGCCATCCTGTTCTGGAACGGGGTGATTATCACGACGTCGTCTCTGCGCGCGAGTTCGCACAGCAGCGCGCCGAACGCGGCGGTGAGCACGGCGAACATGGTGGCGCCGTGCGCACGGGCGCAGCCGGCCAGTTTCTCGCCGAGCCCGGGCGGCAGGTACACGTTCAGGTGGGTGCCATCGCCAGATCGATGCGGTGGCCGGGGATGATCGCCGGGCAGCGGCAGGTCGAAGACGGCGCCGTCGAGTTCGTCCCGCCAGAATCCGATCAGCTCGGCCTTGTAGTCATCGGTCAGCCGGGCGAGCTGCCAGCGGGCGAAGTCGAGCTGCTGCGCGGGCGGCGGCGGCAGGCCGGCGTCGAAGCGCCCGACCTCGGCGCTGTAAAGCACGGCCAGATCGGACAACGTGATGCCGGTTGAGGTCGCGTCAGTGTTCACATGGTGCTGGACGATCATCAAGATCCAGTGATCGGCGCCTGCCTGAGCCAGCGCGAACCTGATCAGCGAGTTCCCATCGACTTCGAACGGCGTGCTCGCCTGCTCCCGGCACCACTGCTCGATCGCGTCGGCGCGTTCATCGGCTGACATCAGGCCGGTTTCCAGTGAGGTGACAGCCAGGGTAACGGGCCGTGGCCGGTGCACCTCCTGCACGAGCTGATCTCCGTGGCGGCGGAAGCCGGTCCGCAGCGCGTGATGACGCCGGATCAGTGCCGACGCGGCCCTGGCCAGCGCACCGAAATCCAGCGGCCCTTCGATCTCAAGCCGAAGCGAGACGTTCAGCGCCTCCGGGGAAGCCAGCCGTTCGTGCACGGCAACGAAGCGCTTGTGGTAGATCGCGGCCAGCCCGCTGTACTCGATCTCGGAAGTCGTCATCAGCCGCCTCGATGCCAAGATTCCATCTGGGTGAGCGGGGCACCGAACGGCACGTTGGGGTACACGTTCAGGTCGGTCGCAATCCGCACATGCAGCAGCGCCGGGGCCTCGGGGTCCTGCCATAGCCAGCTCAGCGCGTCTTCGGTGTCGTCCGGCTCCGACACTGCGCGGCTGCCGATGCCGTACGCCCGCGCCACCGCGGCGAAGTCCGGGGCATCGTAGCCGAGCACGGTCGCGGGGTAGCGGCGGCCGAAGGCCTGCTCCTGCAACTGGCGTACAGAGCCGTGGGTGCCGTTGTCGAGAATCACGATCTTGATTGGCAGGCCGCCCCGCGCGACGGTCTGCAGCTCCTGGATGTTGAACTGGAAGGCACCGTCTCCCGCGACGACGACGACCGGCCGGCGGGCTGTGCACGCCACTCCGATGGCGGCGGGGAACGCCCAGCCGCAGGGTCCGAGCCCGAGCGCGGGCAAGAACCGCTGCCCGTCGGCCGGCTGGATAGACTGGCACGCCCAGAACAAATGCTGGCCTTCATCGATCACATACGCGGCCGCGGCCTTCGACGCGACCGAGAGCTGCCGCATGAACACGTTGGGGTTGATGCCAGGACAGCCTGCCAGTTCGCCGGTGTCCGGCCAGCGTTCCCGCAACTCGGCGAGGTCGTTCCGCCAGCGCTTCCACTCTGGAAAGTCCCGGGCCTGCGCCGCGGGCAGCGCCGCGTCGACGAACGCGCCGAGATCGGCCGTGATCCCGCGAACGCGGCGGACCCGCCGCATCTCACCGGCATCGCAGTCGACCTGGAAGATCTGCCGGCCGCGGCCCCAGGCGGCCACATCGGCGCCGATCGTGCCGAAATCCAGCCGGCTGCCGAGCACCAGCACGACATCGGCTTGCGCCACTGCCAGGTTGACCCAGCGATTGCCGTACATGCCGATCATCCCGAGCCGCAGCGGGTCATCGCCCGGCAGCACGTCGAGCGCGGTGACAGACGCGGCGGCCGGGAGGCCGATCCGCCCGAGGAGCGCGCGAACGGCCGGCGCCGCGTGGGCGGCGCGCACGCCGCCGCCGATCAGCGCGATCGGGCGTTCGGCCGCGCTGATCGCGTCGAACAGCTCCGCAATGATTTTCATATCGGAAAAATTGCCGGAGCTGGTGTCGGCTGCCAGCGGCCGCGCATCCGGCGGTACCGCCATCGTCTGCACGTCCGACGGGATCTCGATCAGCACGGGCCCAGGGCGGCCGCTGACCGACAGGCTCAGCGCCTCGTCGAGCAGCCGGGGAACTTGCTCGCCGGATACGGCGCGCCACGCCGCCTTGCTTACCGGCGCTGCCATGGTGACGACATCGCATTCCTGGAAGCCGAACTGCCTGACCGGCCGCTCTCCCTTGAGCAGGTAGCTCTGGACCTGGCCAGTGATAAAAATGGCCGGAATGGAGTCGAGGAAGGCGCTTGCGATCGGGGTGAGCATATTCGTGGCGCCCGGACCGGCGGTGGCGAGCGCGACAAACGGCGTCCCATGGAAACGGCCGGCGCCATCTACCGCGAATGCCACGCCCTGCTCGTGGTGCATGGTCACGATCTCGGTCTCGCCGTAACGGTGTATCGCGTCGAGCAGCGGAGCTATCATGCCGCCAGGCAATGTGAACACGTGCGATATCTTGCGCACGGCGAGCCAGTGGGCGAGGTAATTACTGACAGTTCCCGCCGTCTCATTCCCGATCGCGGAATAGTCGAGCATCTGTGCATCCGCTCCCTCAGAAAGTCGGCTCGGCCGGCCAGCTTTTCAGCTCGGGCAGGCAGTTTTCCACGAAACAGTGGAGGCTTCGCTCGCCGTCAGCGTCGGGTATCCCGTGGAAAATGGTGAGAATGCCTTGGAAGCCGAGCAGCCGCTTGAGCTCTTCGAGGCGGCCGAGCACCTGTTCGGGCGTGCCATAGACGACCGTCGCCGGCGCGGTATCCTGACCGGCTCCTGGTACCGCGCGCATCAACTGGTAGTACTCGTAGCCACGGGCCGTACCGAAATCCTGGTCAGCCATCCCGTAGTGCTCGACCGCTACCCGGTGGCTGTCGCTGTTGTGCTTCGTCGCCACGTAGGCCGCCCGCTCGGCGCTCTCGTCGACGACGACAACGACCGACAGCAACGGCTGGGGCGGGTTGCTGTCATCGCCGTGCGTCTGCGTCCAGGTCTGGCGATACCGCCTGACATCGGCGGCGATCATGTGAACGGGCTTGAAGATGATCAGCATCATGCCCAGGCCGGACTGCGCCACGAGCTGGCTGGATTCTGGCGAGACCGACGCGGTGAACACTCGGCCGGCGAAGGACCGGAGCGGGCGGGGACGCAGTTCGCGGCGCGGCTGCCCGGTCAGCGCCCCGCCCTCGATGATCCCGGTCTCCAGCGCGGAGGTGATGAGCTTCGCGTTCTCATTGAACCGGGCCCTGGATTCGTCGAGCGGGACCCTGAAACCTTCGAACTCATGCTTGGAAAGGCCTCGGCCAATGCCGATTAGGAGACGGCCTGCCGATATGTGGTCAGCTAATATGATCTGCTCGGCCAGACGCACAGGATCGTGCCACGGCAGCACGAGAACGGCGGTGCCTAGCTTGATCCGCTCTGTGCGCCCGGCTATATAAGAAAGTGCCTGAAGCGGGTCAGGAATGAGTCCGTAATTACTGAAATGATGCTCGGTTAACCAGATGGAGTCGAAGCCGAGCGACTCCGCCCGGAGGCAGAAATCGAATTCCTTTCGCATGAAGACATCATCAGGATAGGAAGCTCGGTGCTGAAAGGCGGCCTCGTAGCCTACGTGCATGCGCTGACTCCCTGACGCTCAGTGCTGGATGTATCCTACGAGCCTTGTGCCTCCGTGGATAGATCGGCATCAGCCTGCGCCCGCCTTTCGGCATCGGCCTGTGCCGTCGCGAACGCCCTCGGCGACAGCGATCGCCAGACGATGATCGCGCCCGCAGCCTGGAACGCTGTGATCATGACCCAGACGCCGCGCAGGCTCCAGTGCTCCGCGACGAAGCCCCCTGCCAGGGCGCCGATGGGCGTGACACCCCACCCGAGCGCTCGATGGCTGGTCAGCACCCGGCCGAGCAGGCTCGATGGCGTGAGGGTCTGCCGGGCAGATTGCGAGCACACTCCCCACAGCAGGGTCATGGCGGTGAGCACGATAAGCACGCCGCCGATCAGCGGCGGCCACGGCGGTCCTATGGTCATCACGAGTTGGGTGAGCGCTACCGTGCTCTGCGCGATCCGCATCGACCAGGCGTAGCCCAGCTTGGTGACGACGCGCTGCACGACGAAAGACGCGGCCACCCAGCCGACCGCCAGGCAGGCCAGGAGGCCGCCATAGCCGATGGGACCGAGGTGCAGCAACTGCCTGGAGTAAAGGACGAGCATCGCCGTTCCCGCGCTTCCCGCGAACGAACCGAGGGCCACGGTGATCGTGATCGCCCGGAGCACCGGCGTCGCGACCAGATACCTGAGCCCGTCGGCGATGCCGCGCCACGGGCTGTCCTTCGGCGCGGGGGCCCGAGCGGACGGTATGCCGCGCGCCAGCGCCACCGCGCTCGCCGCGGCCACGCACGCGGCCCAGCCCGGTGCGCCGGCGCCGACGCCGATCAGCGCGCCGGTGAGCGGAGGCACGAGGAACTGCACGACCCCGCGGTCGATGACGAACAGCCGTGTGTTCGCCGCCGCCAGCCGCTGTGCTGGCACGATGTGCGGCACGAGCGCGCCGCTGACCCCGTCGCCGAGCACTTGTGACGAGGTGACAAGGAACGCCACGGTCATCAGCAGCGGCAGGCTCAGCCAGCCCGTCGACCCGGCCGCGGCGAGGGCGGCGGCCGCGGCCACCTGGATGGCGTAAGCGCACACCAGGATCGTGGTGCGTCGCACCCGGTCGATGAGCATGCCGGCGAAGAGCGAGAAAAGCAGCCACGGTAGCTGGCCGGCGACGCTGACCAGGGAAACCGAACGCGGGTCGGTTGTGATCGTCACGGTGAGCAGCGGAATGGCCGCGAGCATCAGCCCTTCGCTCGCCGATCCGGAGATCGCCACCGCCTGCAGCCGCATCCAGCTATCCCGCAGCAACCGCGAACTGGGCCGCCGCGATCCTTCGCCGCTCACGGGCGCCGTCGGGACTGGCCGCTCGCCGGGCTAGGGAGCGGCGGGTAAACAGCGTGGTACTGTCGGGTGTCGTGTTCAGCGTGGAAGAGCGCGAGCGTCTGCGCGCCCGCCTGATCTCGGTCGCGCACGGCGATCCGCGAGTGACAGCGGCCGCGCTCACCGGATCCGCCGCTACCGGCAAGCTGGACCGGTGGTCCGACATCGACCTCGCGCTGCGGCTCGATGCGAGCGCGGACGAATCCGATGTCGTCGCCGACTGGACCAGGCGCATGTACGGCCAGCATGACGCCGTCCATCACCTGGACGTCTGGCGGGGCGAAACGCGCTTCCGGGTGTTCCTGCTTGCCAGTGCCTTGCAGGTCGACATCGCCTTCTGGACGTGGGCTAAGTTCAGTGCCACAGGGCCAGCCTTTCGGTTGCTGTTCGGCGGCGCCAACGAACTCCCGATTCCCGGCCCGCCGACGGCGGCCGAACTGATCGGAACTGCCTGGCTGCACGCGTTGCACGCCAGATCTAGCATCGCACGGGGCCGCGTATGGCAGGCCGAATACATGGTGAGCGGCATTCGTGATCAAATCCTGGCGCTCGCGTGCCTCCGCCACGGCCTTCCGGTGCCGCACGCACGCGGAGCCGACGACCTGCCGTTCGATGTCACGCACGTGCTCGCCGGCACGCTCATCCGCTCGGTCGACGTCACCGAGCTGACCCGCTGTTTCGACGCCGCGGTCGAGGCGCTCATTACCGAGGTCCGGCCCGCCGATCCCTCCCTCGCCGACCGGCTGACTCCTGTGCTGCGCCAGCTCGTTGTTGACCTGGCCGCTAGCCCACCGGCCTGAGTTAACTGGTGCAAGTGGCGCCAGTCCCAAACCCAGCTGACCGGAAATTCCGGTGCTTAGCGGGCAGGCGGCTGCGGCCCTTGCCGGATGACCAGTTCCTCGCCGCCGGGGCATCGTGATTAGCGATGGTGCAGGCAGGGCTTTCGGCAGCGATCACGGAGTCTGGCGGTTTTCATGATCATCGCCGTGCCGGGCCTGCACCTGTAACGCCAATATCCTGGCGGGTCACGTCAACCGCAGATCAGAACCAAGTGCCGCGGAGTTATGTCAAGGGCGGGGTGCGTAGGTCAGGTTTGTTCCGGCGTGTCGGTGTGCTTGAGCAACGAAGATCAGGCCTGGGCGGCAGGTTGCGTATGGTGTGGGCGTGACTGAGATTCCCGCGGCTGTGGCTGCGGAATTGTCGCGGCTGCGGGCGGAGAACGCGCGCTTGCTGAAGATGCTGGAGCTGAGCCCGCAGCAGGCAGCGCCGCCCGGTCCGGCGCAGGCAGGCTTCTTCGATGCGCCGCCTGGAGCGGTTCATAAGGACTCGCCGAATGAGGCGAAGGTGGCGTTCTTCCAGGCGCTGTTCGCGGCGCGCACCGACGTCTACGCCACCCGGATCGAGAACTCGCGTACTGGCTGGAAGGGATGGCTCCCGGCGGTGCGCGGCGGGTGGCAGCGGGGGATCCCGCATGAGAAGCGCGACTACCTCCCGCTGACCGCAGGTGTCCTGGCTGCTCATCTGAAAGGCGATGCACACGTCGGCGTTTATCCGCTGCTCGACGGCGATAAATGCTGGTGGCAGGTTGTCGGGGACGTCCTGGCCGCGCTCGGCAAGGGCCGCCACTGCCTGGTGCTCACCAACCGGACCGGGCATTTGGAAAGGTTCGCCGGCTTGCTGCGCAAGGCCGGCCACGACCCGGTGATTCTCTGCGGCGGGATGGGCGCCAAGAGCCGCGCGGCGGCGCTCGCGCGCCTGCAGCCACAGCTCGGCGGCCCACCGCTCCTGGTCGTGGCCACCGGTTCCTACGCTGGCGAAGGCTTCGACTGCCCGGCCCTGGATACCTTGTTCCTCGCCGCGCCGGTAGCCAATAAGGGCAGCCTGATCCAGTACGCAGGCCGGATCCTGCGCTCACACGAGGACAAGACGACGGCGGAGGTACACGATTACCTTGATGTTCGGACCGGCGTCCTCGCCGCCATGCTCGCCAAACGCGCTCCCGGCTACGCCGGCATCGGTTTCCCCGACCCGCGCAAGCTTGTGCTCACCCCGAGCGCTGGCACGTGCAAGTGACCGGCTTCGCCAGCGACCTGGCATCATGCTGATGTGATATTACGTTCCTGGAGGTCATCGCCGACTTCGGTGATCATCGGCTCGCTTTTCATCGAACCCACCGATGCAACCTGACCTGACCGGCACGCCCGTTAGGTCGCGTACGCGTTTCGAAGCAATGTCATGACGCGCGGCCAGCTGTCGGCGCGGCTCAGGCTCATGCTTGGGTGGCAGGGCGGTAGGGCACTGGCGGCGAGGGTTCGCTTGTTCGGGTGTTCCCGCTCGGGCTAGCCAGCTGTCGTTCAAGGGCTGTGAACGCCTCAATCACGTCGGGTGCCTCGAACGCACGGTTCCGTCGTCCGACGTTGACCGGCCGTAGTATCTGGGCTTCGGCGAGCCGTCCGATTGCGTCATTTGTAGCGGAGAAGGTCCGGCCGATAAGGGCGGCCGCGGAGTTGACGGTGACGATTGGTGCCCCTGGCAGGACGCTGAGCAGGAGGTCGGTCGCTGAATTGGCGCGGATCGGCTTGAGGGCTGCCCGCCACTCGTCTCGGAGTGCCTGTGAACGTTTTTCGAAGCTTGCGGCGTCCGCGACTGCGCGGAGGCAGGCTGCGGCGAACCTCGCTACCCAAAG
>DATNEK010000132.1:0-17872 GCA_035553055.1 Streptosporangiaceae bacterium
ATTATCGCACGAAAACTATCCATGACCTGAAAACTATCCGACGTACACATGTAAAACGCCCGCTGCCAGCAGCGTCACCGACCCGGCGACGATGGACAGTCGTGGTCGGCCCGACGATGTCGTTGGGCCGACCGCACCTACAGCATCGCCGGGCTGAGGATGCTGTATCAACCTGGCGCGACGGGCGAGCGGCCGAGTAGTCCGGCGCTGTTTGCTCGCGGCCGCGCCTCCAACGACAGCAATGTGCACGTCGCCGCTGTCCCGACGACAGCAATGTGCACGTCACCGCTGTTCGCCAGCCCACCGCAACGACAGCAATGTGCACGTCGCCGCTGTCCGGGCGGCACATCCGGGACCTGGTGGACAGTTTCCGCGCCTCGGAGGCGGGTCACGGAAGGCATCGCGTGTCATAGTCGTAAATTCATACGGAAACCTTCCGCGATACAGGCGGCGATCTTCCCCGATCACCTTGCTCCCGCAGGAGGAGCGGGACTAAGGCTGCAGACCAGACTAGGCACCGGTCTGGTCCTGACGTGAGCGAAAACCACTCTGGCACTCAGACTCTGGTCCTGAAACAGCCTGATAGGCAGAAACTTACGTCACAATCTCAAGCCCTGCCCCAATCATCACATCAACCACAGTTGATCTTGTTGGGTCTTGCCCTCTGTTCCCGGGACCGAGCGGCGGGCCACTTGCGCGCAGACCCATCATCGGACCGGTGCCGCCGACCGGACAACGCCGTCGGACCGGCGCTTGGCCTGGACCCTCGTCGGACCAGTGCCGCGGTCTGGACACATCGTCGGGACGAAGATGGGGTTCGTCCTCCCCGTCGGCGGTCCATCGTCGGTCCGACGATGGGGTTCAAATCCCGGACGGGAAGGACGCCCATTGGGCAGGCTCGTGTCAGCGGGCCAGGCGGCATCGCGCCTTCGGCTCGCGCCGTGCGGGCTACTTCTTGCCCGCGGTTGACCTCTTCTTGCTGCCATTCACAAGGGCCTTGAAGTCGGCGCCGGCTCGGAACTTGGGCACCGATGACTTGGGAACCTTGATGGACGCGCCAGTGGCTGGATTCCGCGCAGTCCTGGCAGGCCGGTCGGACTTTTCGAAGACGCCGAATCCGGTAATTGCTACCTTGTCGCCCTTCGCGACCGTGTGCTGTATGGTGTCGAGAACTGCGTTGACGGCCTCAGTTGCGGTTTTTTTATCCCCCAACCGGCCCGAAATCGCATCGATCAGGTCACGCTTGTTCATTTCCTCACTCCTGCGGTCCCCCAACGGGAAGTCCGCGGTCCTGACGACCTTTGCGGCCCGGGCTCCGCGACCTCTGACCTGCCTGAAATTAGGCGATGCAGCGACGCCGCACAATCATCTCCGCAATAAAACGAGGCGTGTCGTTACTGAAAGGATGTGCCATTCAGTGTTAAAAGGGTACCAGCTGCTTTGCGATTTAGAATCCCCGTGATCGATTGCCCGGCGGTCGCTGACCGCGCTGCCTGGTTATCTGCCTTCTCTGGTCTCGAAGTGCCTGTCACGCCCCGTTACGCTGGCCCTCTTTATTCGCGCATCGCCTACCCGCTAAGCGTTTGGTCAAACCTCGTCGCCCCCACGGCGCCGCGCTAGCTCGGCGTCTGTGATGAGCCTGTCGAGCCGCCGGAGGCCGCGGGCACGACTCGAACCAGGCGTCTTGAGCGACGTACAGATAGCCATGAACCGAAGATTCAGCCGAATCCTCACTTCAGAGTCGGCATTCAGCGCCGCTAGAAATCGCTGAACTGCGAGCAACTTCTCGGCCAGAACGTCGCCGCTGACATCGCTGTCATCCGAGTCGGGTACGTTCACCCACCCCACTCTGGCAAACACGCTCCCAAGCTCGGACACCGGCTCCGCGCTGACCTCGGCGAAGCGACGCTCACCCGGCCAATATCGGACTGGGCCGGGGCGTCCGGTCGGGGACTAGTTCGCAGGCGGTATGGTCCATAGTTGGGAAACGCGGCTGGCCTAACCAGACCCAACCCGAGACGCAGGCCAGACTGCCGCGTCGCACCAGCCGCCCGGAGTGAGGTCGCCCCCGATGAAGGTAGCCGTGGCCAAGGAGACCGGGCCAGCCGAGCGCCGGGTGGCGCTCGTGCCAGATGCGATCGCGAAGCTGCGATCGGCAGGACACGAAGTGCTGGTGGAGCGGGGAGCCGGTGACGGTGCCTTCTTTCCCGATGACGCGTACACCGACGCCGGGGCGAACGTCGTCTCAGGCGATCAGATCGCGACCGCTGACGCCGTCTTGATGGTTGGCAAACCCGACGAGACGCAGCTCGGCAGGCTACGCCCAGGTCAGGCGGTCTTCGGCCTATTTGCCCCGCTGACCGATCCCGAGCTGGTCAGCCAGCTCGCTGCCGCCGGCGTCACGACGGTCAGCCTTGACATGATTCCGCGTACGCTGTCCCGCGCCCAGCCCATGGACGCGCTGACGTCTCAGTCCAACATCTCCGGGTACAAGGCGGCTCTGGTCGCCGCGACCGCGTTCGGCCGGTTCTTTCCGCTGCTGATCACCGCGGCGGGTACGGCGAGGCCAGCCAAGGTACTCGTGCTCGGGACCGGCGTGGCCGGGCTGGCTGCCATCGGCACGGCCCGCCGCCTCGGCGCGGTGGTCAGCGCCTATGACGTGCGTCCTGAGACCAAGACCGAGGTCACCTCGCTCGGGGCCGTGTTCATCGAGCTGACCTCGGTGGGATCAGCGAGCGGCACGGGCGGCTACGCTCGGGCGCTCACCGACTCAGAGCGTGCCGCCCAGCAGGCCGAGCTCGCCGATCACATCGCACGGCACGACGTGGTGATCACCACAGCCCAGGTGCCTGGCAGGCGGCCGCCGATGCTGGTGACAGGCGCGGCAGTCAAGGCCATGACCGCCGGCTCGGTGATTGTCGACATGGGAGCGAGCCCGCTCGGCGGCAATGTCGAAGGATCAGCGCCGGGCGAGACGATCGTGACCGACAATGGCGTCACGATCATCGGCGCCGACAGTTTGCCTTCGACGATGGCAGCGGCGGCTTCGATGATGTACGCACGCAACATCACCTCGCTGCTGACCTACATGATCAAGGACGGCAAGTTCACCGTGGATCTTGATGACGAACTCGTCGCCGGCGTCGTCATCGCCCACGGCGGCAAGGTGGTTCACCCCGCCCTGGCCAAGGCGGCGGATCCGGCCGGCCCCGGGGGGTCCGGGGGGTCGTCCCTCCGCGACCAGCAATGACCTAGAGGAACCGTTCATGCTCCTTACCGACTTCATCATCTTCGTCTTGAGCTTGTGGGTGGGCTTCGAGGTCATCAGCAAGGTGCCCGCCACGCTGCATACGCCACTGATGTCAGCGGCGAACTCCATTCACGGCATCGTGCTCGCCGGCGGCATCGTGATCGCGGCCACCGCGCACAACGTCGTCGGCTACATCCTGGCGTTCGTCGCCATGGCTTTCGCCGCGATGAACGTAGTCGGCGGCTATGTCGTCACCGGCAGGATGCTCAAGATGTTCAAGCGAAGGACCGCCCCGGCGGGCCCGGCACCAGCGATCGAGCCAAGCCAGAACGGCAGCTCGACCAGCGCCGCCACCAGCGCCGCGAACACCGGTGGAGCGACCGCATGAGCGGCACGTTCAACACCGTCATCCAGCTGATCTACCTGGCCGCCGCCTCGTGCTTCGTGCTGGGCCTGCATCTGATGAACAACCCGGCGACCGCCAGGCGCGGCAATCAGGTCTCCGTCGCTGGCATGGTCGCGGCGATCGTCGCGACGGTCGTGCTCGTTGTCCATCTCGGCAAGATCACCGCGACCGGCTGGGCCGTCATCGCGGCCGGAATCCTGATCGGGGGCGGCCTCGGCCTCTACACGGCCAGGACGGTCAAGATGACCGCGATGCCGCAGCTAGTAAGCGTGTTCAACGCGGTCGGCGGCGGCGCGGCCGCGCTGGTCGCGATCAGGGACTACTCCGATCTCGGCTCCCACGTCGCAGCCGCCACGTCGATCACCACCCTGCTCGACGTGATCATCGGCTCGGTGACGTTCTCAGGCTCGATCATCGCCGCGGGCAAGCTGCAGGGCCTGATCACGTCGGCGCCGGTCACGTTCCCTGGCGCCAGGATCATCAACCTCGCGCTGGCTGCCGTGGCTGTCGGTGTCGGCGCCTACTCGATCGCCTCCCCGGGCCTGGTCGACCTTGGCGTGGTGATCGCGGCATCGCTGGTGTTCGGCGTGTCGATGGTGATGCCGATCGGCGGCGCCGACATGCCGGTGGTGATCTCGCTGCTGAACGCGTTCACCGGCACGGCCGTCGCGATGGCCGGATTCGTCGTCAACAACACCGGGCTGATCATCGCTGGCGCGCTCGTCGGTGCCTCGGGTGGCATCCTCACCAAGCTGATGGCCGACGCGATGAACCGCTCAATCGGCAACATCATGCTCGGCGGCTTCGGCTCGGGCGACGCGGCTGCCGCGATCGCCGGCCCGGCCGGTGCCGGCGTGCAGTCGATCGCGGCCGACGACGCGGCGATCCAGCTCGCCTACGCCTCCAAAGTGATCATCGTGCCTGGCTACGGGCTCGCCGCCGCGCAGGCGCAGCATGAGGTCGCCGCGCTGGCCGACCTGCTCGAATCGCGCGGCGTCGACGTCAGCTACGCGATCCACCCGGTGGCTGGACGGATGCCCGGCCACATGAACGTGCTGCTCGCCGAGGCGAACGTGCCCTACCCGCTGCTCAAGGAGATGGACGATGTCAACGCGGAGTTCGCCCGCACGGACGTGGCGCTCGTTATTGGCGCCAACGACGTGACGAATCCGGCCGCCCGGCGGCCGGGCACGGCGATATCCGGCATGCCGATCCTTGACGTCGACGCCGCGAAGTCGATCATCGTGATCAAGCGGTCAATGGGCCATGGGTACGCTGGCATCGACAACGAGTTGTACACCAACCCGAAGACCTCGATGTTCTTCGCCGACGCCAAGAGGGGTCTCGCCGAGCTGACGGCGTCAGTGAAGACCCTCGTCGGCTGACTGGCCATGAGCACACTTGATCAGGATCTTGATGTAGCCGGGCAAAATTTTCAAGCTAACGGCTTTGAAATTAGCCAAGCCCGGATGGCGACTGTCGGCGACATGAACGTCAGGCGCCTGCTACCTCTCCGCCTGCGGCGGAGCATCGGCGCGTGGTGCTTCGTCGATCACTACGGTCCCATGTCGGTCGACGGCGTCGGTGTTGGCAGCACGGGGGCAATGGCGGTGCCGCCGCACCCGCACATCGGGTTGCAGACGGTGACCTGGCTGTTCGCCGGGAACGTGCTGCACAGGGACAGCCTGGGCTCCGAGCAGATGATCAGGCCGGGCCAGCTCAACTTGATGACCTCGGGGCGCGGGATCGCGCACGCCGAAGAATCGCCGGCGCACCGCGATCCGCAACTGCACGGCGTTCAGCTGTGGGTGGCGCTGCCTGATGCGAGCCGGTTCACGGCGCCGGCGTTTGAGCACCACGCCCAACTGCCGTTCATGGGGTCTGACGGCTTCAAGATCACGGTGTTCATGGGGTGCCTGACGGGCACTTGCTCGCCCGCCACCACGTTCTCGCACCTGGTTGGGGCGCAGCTCGTCGCGAGTCGTGACGTGAACACCCACCTGTCGGTGAACCCGGACTTCGAGCACGCTGTGTTCGTCGCGGACGGCGCGGCACGGGTGGCCGGCGCCGAGCTGACGCCCGGAGCGTTGATGTACCTGCCCACCGGGCGCCTCGGCATACCGATGGCGGCGCCGATGGGGACGACGCTGCTGCTGCTCGGCGGAGTGCCGCTTGGCGAGCCGCTGCTGATGTGGTGGAACTTCGTCGCGAGAACGCCGCACGAGATGACGGCTGCGGTCGCCGACTGGCGTGATGGGAAATTTGGCGAGGTGGGCGGTTACGTCGGGGAGCCGCTCAAGGCCCCGCCATTGCGCGCCGACTTGCTCGTGCGCAGGGACAGGGGTTAGCAGGCATCGAGGGCTAGCGCGGGACTAGCTGGCGGGCGTCGAGTATCCGGATGAGCTTCTGCTTGCGCTTCTGGTCGGCGCGCAGCGCGCGCAGGTACATATTGAACGTCGGCTCCGTGCCGAGGCTGACGTGGCAGGCTCTGGCGCTGTCGAGCAGCCTGGCCATCCGCTCGTAGGCGTGGTCGCCTGTCTCCTGCTTGAGCGGCTGGATCTGGCGCAGGTAGACGGCTAGGGCGTCGGCGGGGCGAGTCGGAGCGGCTCGGTCGGCCAGCTTGAGCCATTGAGCCTCGCTGGCGACACCTTGCGCGGCTTCCCACGCCGCGTCGATCTCGCCTTCGCTCATCAGCACGTCGATGAGCACGGGCCCGGACCATAGCCTGATGCCCGGCCTTCCGGAGCGAGCCTCCTGGGCATCCGCCCGTAGCAGGTCAAGCGCCCATTCCCGGTCGGCTGGCCAGGTACCGGCCTGCTTGGCCGCCTCCTTCAGCCGCTCGTAGGCCTGCTGCTCGCGCACGGCAGCGAACACGTCCCTTCGCACGGCCACGGCGTCCGCGGCCCGGCCCGCGGCCAGGTAGTGCTCAACGACGAAGTCAGCGACGGGCTCGATGGCCTGTGGAGGGCTGGCTTCCATGCCGAGTCCGCGTTCAGCCCAGGCGAGAGCCTGCTCGGCGCGACCCGCGGCCTGCAACTCCTTGGCGATCTCCAGGCAGGAAAGGCCGCTGCGGCCCAGGTTGGCCTCCCGTACCTCGACAAGCGCGTCGATGTCGCCGCTGGCGCGCAGGACGTCCTCGATGGCCCGCTGCGCTTTCCAGTTGGCCGGTGCCTCCTGCCACGCCGCCGTAAGTTTCTCGCGCAACCGGGCGAAGCCCTCCTGGCCGAGCATGTCGCGGTACGTCGCGATGTCGATAGCCGGGAAGTCACCGCCGTCCAGCATGCGCCGGGTGAGAAAGCTGATGAGTCCATCAGGATCCGGGCAGCCGGCGTCGACCTCGCGGCCGGCCTCGCGGGCAGCTTCGTGGTCGGCGACGCAAGCCGCGTAGTGGCTGCGGATCAAGGCGACGCATGCGTTCCAGATCGCGTTCGCCGGGTCGATGGCGTAGCTGTAGCCGGCGGCAACCAGGTCGATGGCGTACTCGGCGAGCGCGACGGCATCGGCGGTACAGCTGGCAGCGACCAGGCCGTCCACGATCGACGTAGCGGTCTCGATCCGCTTGGCGTAGCGCCGCGATTCACCCTCCTCCACGTATCCGTACTCGCCGAACTCGGTCGCATCGAGCAGCGCGCTCATCCTCTCGACGATCGCGTCAACGTCGGCCGCGGCTCCCGCCGCGCGCAACTCAAGCCGACGGCGCCACTCTTCGTCTTCGACGAGCTGGTCGAGCACGAGCAGGAGCAGAGCTTGCTTGCTCAGCGAATTCAGCCAGGAATGCAGACCGACCGGTTTCGCGCCATCGGTCGCCTCGGTGTGCTCACCAGGCTGGCTGCGGCTGGTTTTGGCTTCGCGCCTGGTCTCGCGTTTGGTCTCGCGCTTGGTATCGCGCTTGGTCTCGCGGAGAAAGGCCAGACCGACCGCCACGCAATGCTTGCAGAAAAACCCCTCTTTGCCGTAGGGGCAATCACAGATGCCAGTCACGGCAGCGCTGCCGCCCAGCGTCAGCACCACTATGTACTCGTCGGTCCCGCGCACGGAGGCGGTGACTTGATTGCCGAAGATTGCCAGGTCATCGACCGCATCCAAATAACCGGTACCGCGATCGAAAGAGCGTTGCCCCGCTGCGGCCAGCAGATCGGCCTCAGTGCACACCTTTCCGTCAATCGCTACCACACAGCCATTTAACAACAGCCTGCCGACAAGTGAGGACCTACGTCATCGGACCGTCGCTGTCGTCGGCTGTCGTTGGGCGGGGCCGGTGACGGCTCTTAGGCGGGAGGCGGGGCCGCGGTGCGCGGGAAGTTTCCACGATCATGACGGGCAGCGTGATCGTGGAAGAAAAACAGTGACCAACGTGGTCAAGTCTCCATGATCATGGGGCGGAACATGATCGTGGAAAGTTGTTGATTTGCGACGACGGCGTTGGACCGTTGCTGTCGTTGGGCGAGCGCGGGCGAGCCCGGGGCGAGCCGGGGACCAGCACGGCTAGACGCCGTGCGGGCGGGTATAGCTGTCGCCATGACGCAGGGGGGCAGTCTAGTAAACCGGTCGGGATAGAGAAATTTACCTGGCGGATGGGGACTCCGTGGCTTTGCCAGACTTCTTCATAGCAGGCGCGCCCAAGGCAGGAACGACAGCTCTGCATTCAGCCCTGGCCAGGCATCCAGCCATCCACATGTCGTCGGTCAAGGAACCCAAGTTCTTCCTGACCGACGGACCGCCGCCGAGTGAGGGCGGCGGGCCAGGCGACGTCAAGACCTACCGCGAGCACATCTGGCGACGAGATGACTACGAGGCGCTGTTCGACGTCGCGCCTGGCCGGGCCGCCAGCGGGCTGAAGGGCGAGTCGACGCCGTTTTATCTGCACAGTCGCGACGCCCAGCGGCGGATCAAGGCTCTCATCCCAGACGCCAAGCTGATCGTGGTGCTCCGCGATCCGATCGAGCGGGCGCACTCGAACTGGGCCCATCTGTGGTCGGCCGGGCTTGACCCGTGCGACGACTTCGTCGAGGCCTGCGACCGCGAGGACTCAAGGGCCGCCGGCTGGGCGGACTTTTGGCGCTATACCGGGCTCGGCAAGTACGGCGAGCAACTCGACCACCTGTACTCGCAGTTCCCGAGGCAGCAGGTGCTGGTCTTTCGGTATCGCTCGCTGATCATCAGCCCGGTGGCCGCGCTCGACAAGGTGTGCGCCTTCCTCGGCGTGGCGCCCGGCAGGCTGACCGAGCTACCGCGCGAGAACGTTACCGCCCACCCGCATCCATCGCTGCGGTACCGCACGGTTGCCGCCGCCCGCAGGGCAAGCACAGCGGTGTCCGCGCTGCTGCCCGGCCATCTCGGAGTCGCGCTCAACGACAGGCTCGAGCACGCGCTGCAGCAAGACGCCGCGCCGAGACGACCGCTGACCTGGGAGCAGCGGAAGGCGCTGATACCCAGGTTCGAGGCGGACATCAGATTGCTTGCGGCCATCACCGGAATGGACTTCAGCGACTGGCTGCTGCCACGCGGCGAGTCCGGCGGCCTCGTTGGGGCAAGACCGGCCGGCCAGCGCCAAGCGCGTAACGGCCGACCCCGTCAGTACTGAGTTCGCTACGCGGGCGAGTTCGCTACGCGGGCGAGTTCGCTACGCGGCCACGTCCGCTACGCGGCCACGTCCGCTACGCCGCCGCCCGCAACTCAGTCACGAGGTCGTGCGAACCGTTCGCGTTCGTCAGCTCGTAGTAGATTCGCTCGGTGCCGTCGGCGAGGTCAACGACGGTCAGGTACCGCAGCCCGCCGCCCGGCTGCGGCGACTCGGCGACCGGCGACCGGCCCACGGCCGTGAGCGCCCCTGGCACCGAACCTACCGCTACCCCGGTGCGTTCCTCGCAGTTCTGCTCGGCGGTGGCGCGACCGTCGTAGTACGCGGTGAAGCCGTCCGCGCCTGGCCGAACCCAGGCCACCCGAACCCCGCGAGCGTCCCACTCGCCGGGGCGCGGAGCCAGCGCGGTGCCGTGCCACGTCCAGTCAAGCCCGTCGGCGCTGCTGGCGTACTCAGTTGTCATCCGATCGGTGTGATCGGGCTCGGTGAGCGGGTGCACCGACGCCCACAGGTGCCAGCGCCCACCGTGCCGCAGCACCACCGGGTCCTTGACCGCGCGAGCGCTGTCGCCAGGAAGCAACACCTGCCTGGTACCTGGGTCGAAGCGGTCAGGGGCGGTTGCCTGCACCAACTCGACCCGCCAGTGCTTGGTACCTGGGGTGGCGCAGCTCAGGTAGAGCCGCCAGGTACCGTCGGCCGCGACCGCGAGCGCGGGGCGCTCAAGCGACTCAGCGCCCATCTGGTCCTTCCTGATCCTAACGAGCGGCCGGAACGCCACGCCATCGGCCGACCTGGCGACCTCGATGGCGTAACCTCGCTGGTAGGCAGTGCGCAGCCGGTAGGCGATGAAGATCTCACCATCAACGCGCACCGCGCTCGGCGAGCCGACCCAGGCCCCTGATCCGGTCCCCGGCGCGGGCATGACCATGATCGCCTTGCTTGGATCTGGCGCCGCCGCGGGACCCCAGGTGTCAGCGCCGGGAAGACCCGCCGCTGATGCCGGGACTACGGTTGCCTGAGCTGCTTCGTCAGCTATCACATATGTAACAATACGTGAAATTTCGCTGTCGATGAGCCGTTCGGCACCCATGCACTCAATCCCCCGGCGACTCGGCCTCGAGCGCCATCCTGGCCTGTGCGAGCTCCCGGCGGGCGCTCTTGCTCACCTGCGGGTAGCGCGGATCGAGTTCGACCAGCGCGTTCACGACCACGGCGGCCGCGCAGATGCGCGCGAACCACTTGTGGTCGGCCGGGATCACATACCACGGCGCCCATGCCGTGCTGGTATGGCCCAACATGTCGGAGAACGCCCGCTGGTAGTCATCAAAGTACCTGCGCTCGGTGATGTCGGCAGGAGAGAATTTCCAGTTCTTGTCGGGCCGGTCAAGCCGTTTCATGAACCTTAGCCGCTGCTCTTCTTTCGAAATATTCAGCAGTAGCTTGACGATACGGAAGCCATTGTCGCTGAGGTAGCGCTCCCAGTCGTTGATCTCGCGATAGCGGCGGTGCCATACGCCGTCACCCTTCGCCGAAGCCGGCAGCCGCTGCCGGTCGAGGTTCTGGGGGTGCACGCGGACCACAAGCACCTCTTCATAATGAGACCGGTTGAATATGCCGATCTGTCCTCGCGACGGGGCGCATTGGGTGTACCGCCACAGGTAGTCGTGACTCAATTCGGTGCTCGATGGCACCTTGAAGCTGTGCACGGTCACGCCTTGCGGGTTGACGCCGCTCATCACATGCTTGATCGTGCCATCCTTGCCGCCAGCATCCAGCGCCTGCAGGACGACGAGCAGCCCGTAAGTATTCTGCGCGGCCAGGCGTGCCTGGTACTCGGTGAGCAGTTCGACGCCGCGCTTGAGTAGCTCCTTGCCTTCCCTCTTGTTGAGGAACCCGGCCTTGTATCCGGGATCGAAGTCCTCAGGCAGGTGCACGGAACTGCCAGGCTCGACGCGCAGCGGCGCGATCAGGTCCCGTATCTGGCTCATCGGCGGATCGACCATCGCGTCCTCCCTCGCTCCCAGGTAGCCATGTACCCAGGCGAGCACCCGCGCAGCCAAGGCGCCCATGCAGCCCATGAGCGGCCGCGCCGCGAATAGGATTGGCGCGTGAACGAGCTCCGATCGGGCCAGGCAGTATTCGATCCGTCGCGCCCGCACATCTCGCGTGTCTACGATTACCTGCTCGGAGGCAAGGACAACTACGCAGTCGACCGCGCGGTCGCTGAGCGGATTATCGCGACCGAGCCGACGATCCAGATCGGCGTCAGCGCGCAGCGGGCGGTGCTCGGCCGGGTTGTGAGGTTCCTGGTCGCGGAAGCTGGGCTCAGGCAGCTCATCGACATCGGATCTGGCCTGCCAACGGCCGAGAACGTGCACCAGATCGCACAGCGAATCGCGCCTGAGTGCCGAGTCGTCTATGTGGACAACGACCCGGTCGTGCTGTCGCATGCGCGAGCGTTGCTAGCGGACGACGTGGCGACCGTCGTCGTGGCCGGGGATCTCAGGGAGCCCAAGGCTCTGCTCGATAACCCCGAGATCCACGCGCACCTCAACTGCGGACAGCCGATCGGATTACTTCTCTGCGGCATCCTGCATCACATACTTGACTCGGAAAACCCGCGCGGGCTGACTGAATCACTGATAGCCGCGCTGCCATCGCACAGCTACGTGTTCATACACCACTTGCTCGACTCAGGCGATCCGGCGACCGCCAAGGTGCAGGAGGTCATGCAAGCGGGGATGGCACGTGGCCAGTTCAGGACCAGGGAGCAGATCCTCGCGATGTTCGGCGACCTCGAGTTCGTGCCGCCAGGCCTCGTGATCGTGCCCGAATGGCGGCCTGACCTCGGCACTCCACGCGCGGAACACCATCCGGTGCTCGCCATGGCCTGTGTCGGAGTCGCCAGAAAGCCATGACGCCTTTTTCTCTGCCCGATTCAGCTTGACTACGCGTAAGCTCCCATCCACACGGGGTAGTGTGCGATGCTGACCTTCCGTGTGATTGGAGAGAGATGCACAGGCGCGCGTTTGTGATGATGATCGGAAGTACCGTCGCATTAACCTGCGCGATCGGGCTGGCGACAGTGCCGGCGTCGGAAGCGAGCCCTATGGCTAAGCCGCTGCCCTGCCACGCTTTCATGAGCAACAGCCACCCAGCTGACTACACGACCACGACCGTACGCGTCAGGACGGTTCCGCGTGCGCGAGTGACAACGGTCGCTCATTACCGAACTGTTAACCGCACGCATCACGGCCGCTCAAACCGTCACGGAAGAGCTTCGATCCCTTACCACATCAGTGGCGCCACGCCTGGATTCCGGGTCCGTGTCGACGTGACCGTCCGATGGCCCCACCGAACCGGCAGCTGCCATACCTCGTTCACCCCGCACCGCTAGACCCCGACGTCCGGACGACAGCGCGGGTGCGTCGTGGCCCGGCTCGCGGCCAGGGCGGGGGCCACGCTGGCCTGGCAGCAAGGCGACGGGCCTATGCGGACGTTGTCGGGCCTCGGTGCAGCCATTGGCCGCGTCCCAGGCGACCGGTGACCTCGCCGTCCTCGAGCACGACCTCGCCACGGCTGATCGTGAACCTCGGCCAGCCGGTGACCTCTTGGCCGTCGTAGGCGGAGTAGCCGGCCTTGGAGTGCATCGACCGGCCGTCGACGATCCGTCTTAGCCCAGGATCGAGCACGAGCAGGTCGGCGTCGCTACCCACCGCGATCGTGCCCTTGCGCGGGTACAGGCCGAACAGGCGCGCTGGATTCGTGGACGTCAGCGCTACGAATCTGGAGATCGAGATGCGGCCGGTGAGTACACCGGCGGAGAACAACATCGGCAGCATGGTTTCGAGGTCGGCGACGCCCTGGCGCGCGCTGGTCACGTCGAGGGTCGCCTCGATCTTGTGCCGCAGCTCCCACGGAGCGTGATCGCTGCCTAGCGTGTCGACCGAACCGTCGGCGAGGCCCGACCAGAGCGCTGCGACGTCGGCGTCTTCGCGCAGCGGCGGGGCACCGATAAACCGGCCGCCCTGCGGCTCAGCCAGCGCGGCGCTGGTCAGGTACAGATACAACGGCCTGGTCTCGACGTAGACCGGCAGTCCTCGCGCGCGGCCACGGCGGGCGGCGTCCAGCGCCGCCTGCGACGACAGGTGCACGATGTAGATCGGCGAACCGGTGACCTCGCAGATCGAGATCGCCCGCTCGACGGCGCCGCGCTCGGCCGCGACGGGACGACTCGCCGCCCAGTCCGCCAGGCCTCCACCGCCAGCGGCGAGCAGCTGGTCGCAGGCGAACCTGATCAGCGCCCCGTCTTCGCAGTGGATCAGCGTGAGCATCCCATTGCGCCCGGCGGTCCTTACGGCTTCGACCATCTCGTCAGCATGGGCATCGAAGCCGCTCGACGTCATGAACAGCTTCAAGCTCGTGTGCCCGGCCTGCGCCAGCACGGGAATCTCCGCGAGCGCCTCCGGCACATAGTCGTAGATGATCGGATGAAGGACAAAGTCGACCGCCGAGTCCGAGCCAGCCGACGCCAGGTCGCGCTCAACCGCCTGCCGCAGCGACTGGCCAGATGCGGGGAACGACATGTTGCCGATCGTCGTGACCCCGCCAGCGATGGCCGCCTCCGAACCGCTCGCGAAGTCGTCCGCCCAGGCCGGCTCACCCGGAGCAGGCGCCTGCGGCGATGACAGGTGGACGTGCATGTCGATCCCACCCGGCAACACCAGCGCACCCACAGCGTCGAGATACCTACGCCCGCGCGGCGCACCGCCGATCTGGCTGATCAGGCCGCCGGTGATGGCGACGTCGCACTCGGACGAACTCCCGGCGGTCACCACAGTGCCGCCGCGAATCACAAGATCGTGTACCAGATCGGACCGATTTTCTCCCCGCTCAGCGCCGCTCATCTTGGACACCATAGCGGCGCAGAAGTTCGACGACGGCTGGGCTCGGCGGATGGTCGTCATCAGGGCTGAGCGTGATGCCTTCGAAGGAGGCACCGGCGTTGGCTAGGATCTCGACGGTGCCGGGCCAGTCGGGACTCGGGTTTCCGCTCGGTCGCTCGCTGCTGCCGATGATCGCCCAGACCAGCGGTGAGCTGTCCCACCGATCATCTCGTGCCTCGACGTCGGCGCCTCGCTCAAGCAGCAGCCTGGCGATGTCGGCGCTTCCCGCGTGCGCGGCCGTGTGCAGCGGCGTTCCCGGGTCGTCTCCTCCGCCCCGGGCATCGGGCGGGAAGCCGAGATCGAGCATGATCCGCATCGCCTCGGTGTTGCCGGTCTCCGCGGCCCTGATCATCGCCGCCGACCGCTCACTGGCCGACACGTCACCTGGTAGCTGCCGCGCGGCGGCCTCCCGGTCGCCCGCCAGGCACGCCGCAAGGAAACGATCGACATCGGTGGCGTCATCGCTCGCGCCGTACCGGCGAAGCAATTCGGCTAGATCGAGGCGCCCCTTGCTGACCGCCAGCGCGTGCGGCGATCTCCCGTCGGTCCCCGGCGCCTCCGGCTCGGCCCCGTGGGCGAGCAGCAGGTCGACGATCTCCGCTGAGCAGTCCGATCGCACGGCAGCGTAGAGAACGGAGAACGGATGGGCGGTGTCGGACCCGCCTTCGGCATCGGCGTCGTCGAGGTAAAGGCGCGGGTCGGCGCCGGCCTCAAGCAGCAGCCGCACACCATCGACGTCGTTGCCGCTGAGCGGTGCGGCGAGCGCCATCCTGGCGATCTGGCTTATGTCCCCTTGGCCGCTGAGCAGCAGCCGCAGACTCTCGTGATCATCGGAAAAGCCCGCGAGGTACAGGTCGTCGTCATCGGGCACCGCGCCCCGGTCGAGCAGAAGCCGCGCGACCTCCGCGTTGGCCGCGCCAGCGACCGCGCACCGCAGCGGCTTCCAGCCGCCGCCGGCCACTCCGACCGGATCAGCCCCGGCATCAAGCAGCAACTTGACCACAGCCACGAGTCCGTCCGCCCGGCTTGGGTCGAGCCGGTGCCACCGCGACGCGCAGGCGGCGTGCAATGCGGTCCATCCAGTCGCCGGGTCGGTGCGATTGACCAGGCCAGGGTCGGCTTCAACAGCGACACGGACCCGGTCGGCGTCGCCGAGCACCACGGCCGTGGCCAGGTTGTAACCGGCAAGTTCGGGTCGCGCGGCCAGCATCCTCACCGCGCGGCCGGTCCAGTCGCGGATGCTGGCGACGCAGAACTCGTCGGCGAGCTTGGCCAGTTCGGCGCTGCGAGCCTGTACCTCGGTCTTGAGCTTGGCCCAGCTAGCGAAGCCGTACTCGCGCGCCAACGCGAGTTGAGCGGCGGTCAGGTTCAGCTGATCAGAAACAGTCCGGATCCGTTCGACCGCGGCACCCTCGCCCGCTCGCGCGGCACGCAGCAGGTCTTTGGCCTGACGGCGCAGATGGTCAAGGTTTGGCTGGGCTGGAAGCGCTGCCATGACGTCTCCCCTACCGCCCCGGTGGTCCGCGCTCCAGGCCGGTCAGGAAGTCGCCGTGCTCAGCCTCGACATGCGAGAAAGGTGGACTAAGTCCTGCCCGCGGACCCGGGGGCGCCCTTGCGCGCCAACGGCAACAGTAGCAGCATTCACCCCGTTCAGCCTCGAACGGCCGCGTAGCGCTCTCGCACGGCGGGCACAGGATCGGCCTCGTACCGCTGGGTGAGGCCAAGCGTCCAGGCCGGCGGCTCATCGCCACCAGCCAGCAGCCACGCCGCCTGCCGCGCCGCGCCGTCAGCCACGTACTCGCCCGGCTCCGGCACATCGACAGGTATGCCGAACACGGTCGGCGCGATCTGCCGCACCGCCTCGGACCGCGCGCCCCCGCCGATCAGCAGCACCCGGTTCATCGCTACGCCGGCCGCCGCGATGGCATCGAGTCCGTCCGCCAGACCGCAGAGCATTCCTTCGACAACCGCCCGGGCGAAATTTTCTCTCGTCATGTTTTTTCCGGTCATGCCGTGGAGCAGACCGGTCGCCTCGGGCCTGTTCGGCGTGCGCTCGCCTTCGAGGTAGGGCAGCAAGGTCAGGCCTCCGGAGGCGGGGGCGGCGGCCAGCGCGAGTTCGGCCAGGTGGTCGAGGTCCACTCCGAGCACTGCCGCCGCCGCGACCAGGACCCTGGCCGCGTTGAGCGTGCACACCAGCGGCAGGAAGCGGCCGGTCGCGTCGGCGAATCCGGCGATCGCGCCGGTCGGATCGGCCGTAGGGACGGCGCTGACCGAAAAGACCGTGCCCGACGTCCCCATGGAGACAACGACATCTCCGGCGCTGGCGCCGAGCCCGAGCGCCGCGGCCGCGTTGTCACCCGCGCCCGCGGCGAGGCTCGCCCGGCCAGCCGAGCCGGCCGTGCCCGCCGGGTTGAGCACGCGCGGCACCGCCAGGTCACGTCCGGCGGCTCGATGCAGCAGGTCGGGCCGGTACTGCCCGGAAGCAGCCGACCAGTAGCCGGTGCCGCTCGCGTCGCTGCGGTCGGTGCGCAGTAGGTCGAGGCCGGCGGCGCCAGTGCCGCTCGCCAGCTTCCAGGTCAGCCAGTCGTGCGGCAGGCAGACCGCGACCGTCCGCTCCATGGAGGCCGGCTCGTGCTCGGCGAGCCAGCGCAGCTTGCTCACGGTGAACGACGCCACCGGCACGCTGCCGATCGCCGCTGCCCATCGCTGCGCGCCACGCTCGGCGTCACCGTCACCAAGCTCAGCGACGAGGTCAGCCGCGGCAGCCGCCGACCTGGTGTCGTTCCACAGCAACGCCGGCCTGACGACGTCTCCCGCCTCGTCCAGGCAGACCATGCCATGCTGCTGCCCGGCTACCGAGACGGCGGCGACGTCGCCGATCCCGCCAGCCTCCGCAAGCGCGGAATCGAGCGCGCGGCGCCAGTGAGCGGGATCGATCTCGGTACCGTCGGGATGGGCCGCCTGCCCGATGCGAATCAGCGTCCCGCTGCCTGCCTCGCGTATCACCACCTTGCACGACTGGGTCGACGAGTCGATGCCAGCTACCAGATCGCTCACCGGGCGCCCATCAGGTGCTCGATAGCGAGCTGGTTCAGCCGGACGAACCCGTAGCCCGGCGCCCCGGCAGCATCGGCGTCGAAGTCCTCGAACGCGGCGCGGTCGGCCAGCAGGTCGGCGTGAGTTTCGCCGGGTGCGAGAGTTGGGCTGCTCAGCTCGTTGACCCGGCACTGCGTCAGCGCGTCGATCACCTCGGGATCTGACCTGAACGCCGCCGCGCGCTCCTTGAGCAATAGGTACATGCGCATGTTGGCGGCCGCTGACTGCCACACGCCGGCTTTGTCCTCGGTCCGCGATGGCTTGAAGTCGAAGTGGCGCGGCCCGTCGTATGCTGGCCCGCCACTGACACCGCCGAACTCAAGCAGGTCGACAAGCGAGAACGCGTTGATCAGGTCACCGTGTCCGAATACCAGGTCCTGGTCGTACTTGATGCTGCGCTGACCGTTGAGGTCGATGTGGAACAGCTTGCCGTGCCACAGCGCCTGGGCGACGCCGTGCGCGAAGTTCAGCCCGGCCATCTGCTCGTGGCCCACCTCCGGGTTGAGCCCGACCATGTGCTCGTGCTCCAAGCTGGCGATGAACGCCAGCGCGTGCCCGACCGTCGGCAGCAGGATGTCGCCGCGCGGCTCGTT
>DATNEK010000133.1:0-4469 GCA_035553055.1 Streptosporangiaceae bacterium
TGTTCTTGGCCAGCCCGCGCAGGACGTCTTGCGCCAGCAGGTCGGCCTTGTACAGCGGCCCGACGATCTTGGAGACGTCGCCAGCGTTCTCCATGCCCGCGCTGGTCTTCGGCAGGTCGGGGTTCACCCGGCCGAGCAGCGGGGTGTCGACGAAACCAGGGCAGATCGCGCTGACCTTGACCCCGCGCGCGCCCGCCTCGGCGCGCAACGACAGGCTCAGCCCGACCACGGCGTGCTTGGTCGCGTCGTAGGGCGCCAGGCCGGGGCCCGCAATGAGGCCGGCCAGCGAGGCCGTGTTGACGATGTGGCCGTGGCCCTGGGCCAGCATGACCGGGTAGGCGGCATGCACTCCGTGAATGACGCCGCGCAGGTTGACGTCGATCACTCGGTTCCAATGGTCAAGGGTGAGTTCCTCAACCATCCCGCCGACCGCGATGCCCGCGTTGTTGAACATGTAGTCGAGCTGGCCATGGATGGCCACGACCTGGCTGACCACATCGGCGACGGCATCGGCGTCCCTGACGTCAAGCGTGACCGTGGTGACCCCGGTCAGGTCGGCGGCTACTGACTTCGCCGCCGCCTCATCGATGTCGGCGATTACGATCGTCGCGCCCCGGGCCGCCATGGCCCGCACGAGCGCGGCGCCGATTCCCGATCCACCGCCGGTGACAATGGCCACCCGGCCGCTCATATTGATCACTACCGGAAAGTAACCCACCGGCGAGCGACCGGCAAGGTAAGCGCGCTGATCGCGGGGTCGCGATCGCCGTGGCGTCAGGCTGCGATGAGAACGCTATACGTAGCCCGCCTGGGCAGAGCGGCGATGCCGTCCGTCCAGGGCTGGCCGAATCCGAGTCGTCTGGCCCGGCGGGTCAGCCTGGGGGCGCGCCTCAGGTCACCGCCCGCGTGATCGAGGCCGACCGGGCGGGCCGACCTGGAAGGACCGACAGGCGTGCGCATGGCGGGGTCGACCTTGACCGAGGTAGCGGGAATGATCGAGAACAAGGCAGCGACCGCGGCCGCGAGCGCACCGGTCAGGGCAAGGCAGCAGCCGAGTCTGACGAGAGCCTTCTGGCGGGAACCTCTCGTTGACCGTGCGCTAGGTGTTGTATGGGCATGTTTGTGGGCGGTCCGGTTATGCCGGGACATGGGGGGCTCTAGCGCCTTCTGTTATATGGGGGGTGTAGGGGGTCACAAGTTACAACGAGCCGGCCCCCCGGCTACCATCCGGATCCGGACTAAGAGTGAGCTAACTCACCCCACCAGCCACTTGCGCCCCGCCGAAGGTCAGCCCTCGCCGTTGTGCTCGGCTAGATCAAGCGGTGCGCCGTGCAGGAGGATGTCTGCGATCTGCTCCACTCGTGCGCGGGTGATGCCGGTCCGCTGCTCGACGGCCAGCGGATGATCGGTTGGCTCAAGCTCGATGAGCGGCCGCGCGCCGATTGGGCGGGTGTGGAGATGTGTCTTGAGGTTGATCGTCGTCGGCGAATAGACCGGCAACTGGGTCGACAGCCATCCGAAATAAGGCGGTTCGTGCTCTCGGCCCGGAGTGTCCCACAACTCTGCCATTCGGTCGTAGTTCTCCTTGCTGAGCGAGACCCAGACGCCCCAGGAAAAAGGCTCGTCGCTGTCGAGCACCGGGATCTCGATCAGGCCATGCACGAAGAACCATTCGCCTTTGATCACGCACTGGTCAGACGACAGGCCGCTGTCCTGTTCGTCGGCCAGGTCATCGGTCCAGTATTCAGGCGAAGGCGCCGCGTACGACATGGGAAGCTCCTCATGCCGCTCGCCACAGGACGCGCAGATATAACCAACATCTTCCGACACGCTGACTAGCGTAGCCAGATATGACGACGCAATCCGGTTAAGGCACGCAGTTAAGGTCTCGGTGCCGCGCTTGGCGTGTCGTTAGCTATCGCACAGTGTGAGCAGTTTCGTCACCGTGTTCCAGTTGCGCGCTGTGCCACCAGCGGCGGGACTTGCTCGCTTGGCCAGCAGTGTCTTCGCCAGCTCGCTGGTACCGAATCCATCCGGGGTGTGCAGGTAGAGCGTGCGACCGATCAGCGCGACCTCATCGCTGCTGCCTTGGCCGCGCACCTGCTCCTCGGCCTGCTTGATCTGGCTGCGCGCCGCCTCGTCAAGCTCGCCGGGCAGGAACACCGCGTGGACGTATCTCGGGTTCTCGCCGGTGTACGGGTTGGCGCTGATCACGTCGGAAAGCTCGGCCCTGGTCATCACGATCACCGGCGTATCGAGCCCGAATCTGGCGGCGATCGCGGCACGCAACTCACTCGCCAGCGCGACAGCGTCGGAGTGTGATGGTGTGAAGACGACATTGCCGGACTGGATGTAGGTGGTGACATCGGCATGACCAAGCGAGGTGAGAAGTTGCCGCAATTCGGCCATCGGGAGCTTTCCGCCACCGCCGACATTGACGCCGCGGAGCAGTGCAACATGGGTCGGCATGAGCTCATCTTGCCAGGCTGAGTCGGCCAGCGGCGTCTACGCGCTGCTAATCGACGGCACAACCGTGCTGATCAGGCCGGCCAGGCCGCAGGACGAAGAAGCCGTCAGGCAGATGCATGTCCGCATGTCCCCGGAGAACATCTACCTGCGATTCTTCAGCACGAGCAAGCTGTCGTCGTCCCGTGAGGCCCGGCGGGTGACCAGGCCCGCCGATGCTGATCACTGCGCGTTGCTCGCCTGGCTGGGCGACCGGCTCGTCGGGGTCGCCAGCTATGAGCCGACCGAGCAGCCTGACGTGGCCGAGATCGCGTTCGCCGTTACCGATGACATGCACGGCCGCGGTGTCGCCACGCTGCTGCTCGACCACCTGGTATCGATCGCCAGGCTGCGTGGCGTGCGTGCGTTCACCGCTCAGACGCTGGCTAGCAACGCGGCCATGCTGCGGGTGTTCGCCGCGGCCGGCCTGGCCGCGAGGCGCCAGGTGTCCGAGGGGGTCATCGAGACCACGTTCCCGCTGCCGGTCGACGAGGCCAACGAGCAGCTTCAGATCTACCTGGACTCGGTCGCCATGCGAGAGCGCCAAGCCGACGTCGCCAGCCTGCGCCACCTGCTGAACGCATCGTCCGTCGCGGTCGTCGGCGCGAGCCGCAAGCCAACCGGAGTCGGTCACGCGATCCTGCGCAACCTGCTGGCGGCTGGGTTCCGCGGGCAGGTATTCGCGATCAACCCGAATGCCACGTCGGTGGCCGGCGTGCCAAGCGTGCCGTCGGCCGCTGGGCTGCCGCAGCCGCCGGACCTGGTCGTGATCGCCGTACCAGCCGCCAGCGTCGTCGCGGCCGCGCGGGACTGTGGCCAGGCGGGCGCCAAGTCGCTGGTCATCGTCACGGCGGGCATCGACGCTGACACCGGCGCCGAACTGCTTGCCATATGTCGCGGCTTCGGCATGCGCCTGGTCGGGCCCAACTGCTTCGGCGTCGCCGTCCCTGGCATCGGCCTGAACGCAACCTTCGCTGGCGCGAACCCGCCGCCGGGCACAGCCGGCCTGATCGTCCAGTCGGGCGGGATCGGCATCGCGGTGCTCGAGCATCTTTCCAGGCTCGGCATCGGGGTGTCGTCATTCGCCTCGGTTGGCGACAAGTACGACGTCTCGAGCAACGACATGCTCATGTGGTGGGAACAAGACGGGGTCACCGAGCTGGCCGTGCTCTACGTCGAGTCCTTCGGCAGCCCCCGCAGGTTCGCCAAGACCGCGCGCAGGGTTGGCCGCAAGTTCCCCGTGCTCACCGTGATCGGCGGCCGGTCGGCTGCCGGTCAGCGTGCCGCCGACTCCCTCACCGCCGCCGCCGCGACGCCCACCGCGGTGGCGGGCACGCCGCTGACCCAGGAGGCGTTGTTCGGCCAGGCCGGAGTGATCGCCACGGCCAGCCTTGGCGAACTTATCGACGCGGCGGCCATGCTGTACTCGCAGCCGCTGCCCCAGGGAGAACGGATCGGCATCGTCACCAACGCCGGAGGCGCCGGCGTCCTGGCGGCCGACGCGTGCGGCGACAACGGCCTCAAGGTCGCCGCGCTGTCCCCTCAGGTCGCACGCCGGCTGCGGCGCCTGCTGCCAGGCGGCGCGGCGGTTGGCGGCCCGGTCGATACGACGGCGACCGTCAGCCAGCGGGCGTTCGCGAACTGCCTTGAGCTGGTCGCACAGGACGACGGCGTCGACGCGATCATGGCGATCGCGGTACGCACCGCGCTCGGGGATCTAGGGCCTGCTCTAGTATCGGCGAATGTCGGCAAGCCGCTCGTTGCGGTCATGCTCGACCAGCGCGAGTCGGTAACCTTCCTCCGCCCCGACGGCGCTGGCCCCGACGGCGCTGGCCCTGACGGCGCCGATCGGTGCGTGCCCACCTACCTGTACCCGGAGAGCGCCGCCAGAGCACTGCGCCACGCGACCAGATACGGCGCGTGGCGCGCGGCCAGCTCGGGCGTGATACCGGAACTGAAGGGAA
>DATNEK010000134.1:0-6636 GCA_035553055.1 Streptosporangiaceae bacterium
GAGATGCGCGCCCCGAAGGTCGACCTAAGTGAGCGGTGGGAGAGTCTGGCCTGGACCGAGAACGGTGCGGAAGAGATCGCCATGCTCGGCGACCCGCTCGATCACCGATCTGATCGTGAACCCGTCTGGCGCTAGCGCCGGATCATCGAGTTCGTCCCACGTGATGGGGGCCGAGACCGGCGCGCCCGGCGCCGGTCTCGGGCTGTAGGGGGCGACCAGGGTCTTGTTCGACACGTTCTGCGTGTAGTCCAGCCTGGCCAGGCCCTCGCGCGAGCGCACATCCCATTTCCAGCTCACCAGTTCGGGAACCACCGAGCCGATGGCCTTGGATAGCTGCTCAACCCAGATCCTGGTGTCCTCATAGGTAAGCCCGGCCACGACAGGTATCCAGACCTGGATGCCGCGCCGGCCGGTCACCTTGGGCTGCGCCCGCACCCCCACATGCTCGAGCGCGGTCCTGTGCAGCCGGGCCAGCACGAGCACGTCATCCCAGGAGGTGGCGGGACCGGGATCGATGTCGATCAGCGCGTAGCTCGGGTGGCGGCTGTCGCTGACCGTAGCCGTCCATGCGTGCCACTCGAGCGCGCCGAAGTTCGCCGCCCAGACCAGCGCGGCTCCCTCGTCAATCACCAGGTAGGTGGTGGTCCTGCCTTGCTTCGCGTCAGGGTTGCGCCAGCGCGGCACCCACTGCGGGGCGTGCTCTGGCAGTTGCTTGTGCCAGAAGCCGGGCTCGCTGGCACCGGCCGGGAACCGGTTCATGTTCAGCGGCCGGCTAGCCAGGTACGGCAAGATAACCGGCGCGATCTGGGCGGAGTACCTGATCAGTTCCCGCTTGGAAATTGGCGGCTCGCCGTCCCGGCCCGGAAACAACTCTTTGTCCAGGTTGGTCAGCTTGAGTTCCCTGCCGAACACATCCCACCGGCCGCCGTTGCCGAGCGCGTCGAGCGCGGCAAGTTCCTCATCGGTCACCTCGGGATAGCTGACCGAGGGCCTGAGACTGACCGACGCCTGATCGGGCGGCAGGTCGGACCGCCAGATCCGGTCCGGATCGGCTTTCACCTGTTCGTTGGTGCGACCGCTGAGCACCGACGTCGGGTACTGCTCGGGATCCCAGCCGCTCACCGCGAACTCGTCGTCCTTGTGCAGCAGCAGCCACTGCTCTTGGCCGCTGTCACCACTGTTTTTGCTAGCGCCGCCGCGGCTGCGCACGAGCACCAACTGGCCGCGCAGCTTGTGGCCGGTCACCTCGGCGTGGAAGGTTCCGCTGGCCAGCGCCGCCAGCGGATCTTCCCCCGCGCGCGGCTCCCAGGTCCCCAGATCCCAGACGATCACATCGCCCGCGCCGTACTCGCCACCCGGGATCACGCCTTCGAAGTCCAGGTACTCGATCGGGTGATCTTCCACGTGCACGGCCAGCCGCTTCACCGCCGGGTCGAGCGTCGGGCCGTTCGGGACCGCCCAGCTCACTAGCACGCCGTCGATCTCGAACCGCAGGTCGTAGTGCCTCCTGCGGGCACGGTGGCGCTGCACGACAAATCTGCGCTGGCTACCGTCAGCGGCCGAAGCGGTGGTGCCGCCGATCGCGCCCGCGGGCTCTGGCGTCCTGGTGAAATCCCGTTTGGCCTGGTATTCCTCAAGCCGGGCAGCGGACGCGGCGGTCCCGGCCGACGGCTCGTGCGGCTGCGCCTTCCGCTCCCGGCTGCCATTGCCCATATTCCGATGATCCCACGCGGATTAGATATCGATGCCTAGGGCAGTGGATGGCCGATGACCGACGACGGGAACGATTATGACGGGTGACACCGATGATGCTCATAGACGAATGGTGGAGCGTGGCCGCATGCCGGGACGCTGAGCCCGAGCTGTTCTTTCCTATCTCTGCGACAGCCGCGTCGAGTCGGCTCGTGAAACGGGCGAAGCTCATTTGCGCCTCATGCCCGGTGCGGTCCAAGTGCCTGAGCTACGCGCTCGATCATCGGCAGGAGCAGGGGATCTGGGGTGGGCTGACCGAAGAGGAGCGGCGCCGGATTCCGCGCCGCAGCCTGCAATTCTCGCATCGGGATGTTTAGACCCCGCACAGCGGGCATAGCTAGCCGTGGCCACGGACGGAGACGACTAACTATGACATCCACGACATCTGGTGCCTCGGCGACAATGCCATCGGAATCACTGCCCGACCCGCTCGCTGAGTGTCCTGACGCTGAGTTGCTTACGCTGATCAGATCCCAGCCGCAGGGCAGCAGGACCAGGGAAGCGGCCTGCGCGATCCTTGTCGAGAGGTACCAGGCGCTGGTCAAATCCAGCGTGCTGCGGTACAAGGACAGCCCGGAGCCGACCGAAGAGCTGATGCAGGTTGGGTACGTCGGCTTGCTGAAGGCGATCAATAACTTCGATCCAGCGATCGGCGGCAGTCTCGCCGCGTACGCGCAGCCGTGTGTCAGCGGAGAGATCAAGCGCCATTTCCGCGACAAGCGCTGGCAGGTGCACGTCAGGAGATCGGCGCAGGAGCTACGGCTTGAGATACGCAAAGTGCGTGGCGAGCTAGCCCAGGAGCTCTCAAGGACGCCGACCGATGCCGAGCTTGCCGAGCACCTCGGCATCAGTGCCGCCGACTTGCTCGACGCCCAGCGCGCCGATCTCGCCTTCCAGGCTTCGTCGATCGACGCTCCGCTGTCGGAGAGCAGTGACGCCGGCACGCTTGCCGACATGCTCGGCTGCGAGGATCCGCACATCGAGACCACGCTGGAGATGGACGCGGTCTGGGGCCACCTCGGCGAACTTCCTGAGCGGGAGCAGAACCTGCTGCTCATGCGCTTCTACGGGAACATGACACAGACGGAGATCGGCGACGAACTGGGCATCTCGCAGATGCACGTCTCCCGATTGCTCTCACACGCGCTTTCCTACCTGCGCGAGCGCATGCTCAACGCCACCGAGGAACACTAGGCCGACGCTGGCTCCGGGGCCTCGCCGACGCGGAGCGCGAGCATGGTCACATCGTCGAGCAACTGGCCCTCGCAGAAGCTGACGAGCATCCGCTGCATGCCGGCGATGATGTCGGCTGGCGGCTGGCCGCACAGTCCGGCCAGCGCGTCGGCCAGTCGTTCGCCGAAATAACCTAGGTCAGGGTTGCGCGCGCCGGTGAGGCCGTCGGTGCAGAAGAACAGCACGTCACCCTGGCTGAGCGTGAGCTCGCTGACCTCCGCCTCGCTGTCGGGGAAGATGCCGAGCGGTTCACCGCCGCCTTCGATCGCCTGGGTCCGGCCGTCCTGCTTGACCAGCACCGGGCCAGGGTGCCCGGCGCTGCCAAGCACCACCCGCAGCGCGCCGTCCCGCCAGGACAGGTGGGCAGCGTCGGCGGTGACGAACCGGGCGCCGAAGGCCTCGGCCAGCATGATCTCGTTGGCTCCGCGCAGCACGCCAGCCGGATCGGCATTCCAGTGCGCGAGCACCCTGATGGCGTGCCTGGCCGCGGCGGTGACTGCGGCGGCGTCGCGACCCTTTCCTGTGACGTCGCCGATCGCGATCCCCCAGCCTTCTGGCGTCGGGTAGATGTCGTAGAAGTCACCGCCAACCGCCCGGCCCTGGGTGGCCGGCACGTGGGCGGCGGCTATGTCGACTCCAGGCACAGGCTTGGGCTCGCGGGGCAGAAGGCTGACCTGCAGGGCTTCGGCGGCGTCAGCGCGCTGGCGCATTGTCCGCTGCACGTCGAGCGTCCTGGCGAGCTGCTCGGCGGCATCCTCGGCGATGCCCACGTCAGCCAGGCCGAACGTGCCCGCCGTGGCGTTCCTGACCAGCGTCAGAGCGCCATAGCAGACGCCGCCGGCGGTAACCGGGGCGGACAGCAGCGACGCGCCGCCAAGCAGCAGCAGCAGCGGCGCCTCTTCCTCGGTCATGCCAAGTATCGCTTCGTCATCGGGATGAGCGAGAACAAGCGCGGTGCCGGACTGCGCAACCTGCCCAGGAGCTGATTCGGCCGACGGGCGCACGGTCATGGCCGCTTGAGCGCGACCAGCCGATGCCTCTTCATCAGGCCCGGCGACGGAGTGCCGCTCAAGCCTGCCCGCCCGCATCACGTCGATGAGCACCCAGGTGGCGACGTGGTCGGCGAGCAGACGCCCGAATCGCTGCAGCAGCTGCCCCTCGCTCGACGCGACGTTCTCGAGCAGCAGCCGGTTAACGGCTGTGACCACATCGATCCGCCTGGTCATGGCCGCCACGGCATGCACTACCGCGGCGTCAGCCGCTGCCTTACCGGTTTCCGCGGCCCGCGGCTCGGCCTTTCCGCGCGGCGCCGCCTTGCCTCCCGGCGCGACCTTGTCGTCGAAGGCTCTTCGCCCGCCCTTCGGCGATGCGACGACCAGCAGCTTGTCGTCATCGCCGCGCACGTTGACCGTGCGTATCATCACCTGGCACTGCCGCACCCCTGCCGGTCCGTACAGCCCGCAGGTGAGCACGTGCTGTACGCCCGTCCGCGCCACCGCGGCGAGCTGCGACCGCACGGCGGCCCGGTGAGCGGGTTCTACAAGCGCAGCGAAGGACCTGCCGGTGGCGTAGCCGGGCGTGGCACCGACAAGGTCTGCCGCGGCCGAGTTGGCCCGCCGCACCGCACCGTCGGCGCCGAGCAGGAACAGCGCGACCGGGACCTGCTGGAAAACCGCCTGCAGCAGGCGCCGGTCAGCGGTGGGACCGTGCTGACCGGTAGCGTCAGCCTCCGCTGACTCGCCGGCGCCAGCCGTGTCGATCACGGTGACGGCCGCGTCGAGTTCCGCCAGTGCGGCCTCTAGCAGCGATCGCGTCTCGGCCTCAGGCATACCCGCGGCCTGCCGCAGCGCGCCGACGCGGGTCTTGAGGCCGATGGTCTCGCTCGCTTGCTCGGATGCGTCGCTACGACGCCGTGTGGCCAAAAGGAGCACTCCCTCATTCAGAACGACAGGCTACCCGCCAGGTCCGGTGCGTCAGGATCGTCACTTGACCGGTGGTTTAGCGCGGCCGCGCCCAGGCGCCTGCGGTCGGCCACCGGATTCAACTATCTCCTTCGCCACATCAATGGCACGAATGTTGCGCTGCTGAGAAGTCTGGCGCATGTGCTCAAGCGCCTCGTCAGCACTGCAGCCAAGAGCGTGCATGAGTATGCCCTTGGCCTGGTCGACCACGGCCCGGCTGGCGGCCGCGTCCCTGAGCTGGGTAGCTGTGCGCCTGGCGTTGTCGTAGACAGAAACCGCGCCGAGCACGGCGCCGCCTAGCGCACCGAGCATCTCGGCAGGCTGGGCGCGTCTCGGGTCGATCGACCGCGGCCTGGCACCGAACAGCGTCAGCGACACCGCGCGGGGCTCAGCCTGGTAAGCGAAGCTCAGCGAGCAGCGGACGCCGGCCAGCAGCGCGGCGGCAGCGTACTCCGGCCACCGTTCCTCCACCAGCGTGTCGGCGCAGCCGACCGGCTCGGCTGGGCGGTCAAGCGCTCCGAAGACGGGGCCGCGGCCAGCTTCGACTTCCACGTGGCTGAGTCTGGCCAGATCGGGATGGGATGAGGCGACAAGAACGAGTTCGCGTTCATGCCACATCGCCACGTTCGCCGCCGAGCATCCGGCCACCGACTGCGCCGCGGCTGTGGCGAGCTGGTTAAGCGAGCGAGCATCGGACGCGGCGGTGATGTCGAGCAGGTCGGTGAGATCCGAACCTGACATGGCACCTCCACCCTCATCTGGCCTGGAGTAACGCGGCATGGCCTGAGCACGGCCTCAACCCCAATCGTGCCACTTCCAGGCGGGTAAGCGCACCTGCGCGAGAATTCAGCGGCTGAGCCAGCGCTCCATGCAGGTTAGCAACTGCTCGGTGTCGACCGGCTTGGTCACGTAGTCACTGGCGCCCGCCGCGATGCTCTTGTCCCTGTCCCCGGCCATCGCCCGCGCCGTCACCGCGATCACCGGCAAATCGGCGAACTGCGGCATCTCGCGAATCGCGCGCGTGGTGGCGTACCCGTCTAGCTGCGGCATCATCACGTCCATCAGCACCAGGTCGATGCCGCCGCCCTTGAGCGCCTCGATGCCGTGCTCGCCGTCGTCCGCGTGGATCACGGTCAGCCCGTACAGCTCGAGCACGCCGGTAAGCGCGAACACATTGCGCGGATCGTCGTCGACGATTAGCACGCGCCGTCCGCGCAGGCTTTCGTGACCCGCGGGCCGGGTGACCGGCTGGATGATTCCTGATGCGCCGTCGGCGCTTGGCGCACCTGTAGCGGGCCGCCGAAGAGTTGCGTCAGTCGCGCCGTCGGCGAGTGATGTGACAGGCAGAACAGTGCCTTCGACGAGGCCATCGACGGAGATGGGCAGATAGAGGGTGAACGTGCTTCCGGCGTCGAGCGAGCTCTTCACCGTGATCCGGCCGCCGAGCTGGGCCGCTACCTCACGGGAGATGGCCAGTCCTAGGCCGGTGCCGCCGTACCGCCTGCTCGTCGTTCCGTCGCCCTGCTGGAACGCGCCGAAAATGGTGGCCAGGCTCTCCTCGGCGATGCCGATGCCGGTATCGGCGACCGTGAACTCCACGCAGGCCTGACCATCACCGCGGCGCCCTGGGGCAAGCGATATCCGCACGCCCACGCTGCCGTGCCCGGTGAACTTGACCGCGTTGGACAGC
>DATNEK010000135.1:0-4909 GCA_035553055.1 Streptosporangiaceae bacterium
CCACACCCGTTTTCCGCGATGGATCCGGGTATCCATCGCGGGGACAGGTCCCGCCAGGCGCGATGGCTACCCAAATGTCGCGTTAAATCGCCGACGCGATCGTCGACGGGACCGAGCAGGTAACCGGAGTCGGCACCGTCACCAGCGGCGAATTCACCGGAGCCACCGCTGGGTCAGCCCGGTGACAGGTTTACCGGCTTGATCTGGTGAAGATGCGCAGGAAGAACAGGAAGACGTTCAGCACGTCGAGGAAGATCGACGCCGCGAGCAGAGGCGCCGAGCTCATGTTCTTGGAGGTTCGCAGCCGCTGGAAGTCGAACATGGTAAATCCCGCGAAGATCACCAGGCCGATCACCGAGTAAATGATGTCGCCATGCGGGATGTTCACGAAGACCATGACGATGCCGAAGATGATCAACGCGATGAGCGCGAAGAAGCAGATCCGCGCGATCGCTGACAGATCACGCCTGGTGGCATAACCGGCGGCGCCGAACCCGGCGATGAACAGCGCGGTCGCGCCGCCCGACTCCGCGAGCGCCTGGGGATCCGTACTCGCGTAGTAGGCGAGCGTCGGAGCCAGGGCCAGACCGATCAGCAGGCCGAAAGCGACGAGCAGCCCAACCGTAGCCTGCTGAGAGCGACGGACCGTGAATCTCATCGCGACCAGGCACACGATCGCGGCGATGAACCACACGATGCCGAGGCTGTAGTTCAGGTGGCGGCCTACGTACGCTCCGGCCGCGAACAGTGCGGAGGTCAGAGCGACGAAGCCCATGGTCTGGCTGAACAGCGTACGGGTCTGGTACTGGGTCGTTACGCCGCCGTACCCGCCATAAAGCGCCGAATCGCTCACCTGAGTCCCCTTCTTCCAAGCTCCCGATGTCCATCATCGCCCATCGGTACCGGTGTTCGCACCAGGCGGCGACGAGCTGCGGCCACCTGGCATCATGCCTGCATGCGCATATTGATCATCGGAGGCACCGCTTTCGTCGGCAGGCATATCACCCAAGCGGCGCTGGCCGCCGGGCACGAAGTCACCTTGTTCAACAGAGGCCGCACCGGCGCCGACCTGTTCCCCGAGGCCACCAATCTGGTCGGGGACCGCGACTCGGATCTGTCAGCGCTGGCCAAAGGCGAGTGGGACGCGACCATTGACGTGTGCGCTTATTTTCCCCGCCAGGTCCGCGAACTCGGGACCACGCTTGACGGTCGGGGCGGGCATCACGTCTTCATCTCGTCGACATCGGCGTACCGCACCCCGGTCGCTCCCGGCTTCACTGAGAACGCACCGCTCGCCGAACTCGACGACCCGACCACCGAGGAAATCACGGACCAGACCTACGGCGGGCTCAAGGTCGCCTGCGAGCGCGCAGCGACCGAACTCTACGGACCCGAGGCTACGACGATCGTCCGGCCGACCTATGTGATCGGTCCTTATGACAGGAGCTACAGGTTCACCTGGTGGGTCGAGCGAATCGCCGCTGGCGGCACCGTGCTGGCACCGGGAGACCCGACCGACCCCATCCAGGTCATCGATGCACGCGACATGGCGGCCTGGATCGTAACCTTGGCCGCCCGGCGGGTGACCGGCGCTTTCCACGCGGCCAGCCCTGAACCTCCTTTCGGCTTCGGAAAGCTTCTCGCCGAGATCAGCGTGGCTGTGGCACCGCCCGGCACCGAACTGATCTGGCCGAGCACAGAATTCCTGTTGGCGCAGGGCGAGACCGGAGTCAGCCTGCCGCTTTGGCCGGGCGACGATAGCGAAAGCGACATCAACGCCGCCGACCCGGCCGCGGCCACGGCTGCCGGGCTCAGGCCCAGGCCAGTCAGGCAGAGCGCGGCCGACGTGCACGCCGCCGAACTCGCCGCGCCGACCCCCGTCAGGCCAGGCACAGGGATCAGCAGGGAGCGCGAGGCCGAGCTTATCGCCCGCTGGCGGGCCAGCCAGCACGGTTAACTGGGCACCGGGAGTATCTGGCGCGGTATCCGCGGCGGCTTGTCCCGACGCTGCCATTCCCTGGGGTATCCGAGCGATACCTCCTCGTGGCGGATTCCGTCGTGCCAGATCGTTCGCGGTATATGCAGGTGTCCGTAGACGACGGCAGTCGCGTTGAACCGGCGAGGCCAGTCCGCTGTGCGCACCGTGCCGCACCACTGCGCGAACTCGGGATATCGCAGCACCCGGGTGGGCTCCCTGACCAGCGGGAAATGGTTGACCAACACCGTCGCACTACCCGCCGGCAGCTCGGCGAGCCGATGTTCGGTCTGCGCCAGCCGGGCGCCGCACCAGGCGTCGATGCTCGGGTACGGATCAGGATGCAGCAGCATCTCATCGGTCGCGACCACGCCGCTTGAGTAGGCGCGCGCCAGTCCTTCTGCCTTCGTGGTGGCTCCGTCGGGCCGGAACGTGTAGTCGTACAGCAGGAACAACGGTGCGACGACGGTCGGCCCGTCCTCGTCCTCCCACACCGGGTACGGGTCTTCCGGCGTGATCACGCCAAGGCGACGGCACATCGCTAGCAGGTACTGATACCGCTCGGCGCCGCGCAGGTCGATCGTGTCCCTGCTGTGCGTCCACAATTCGTGATTGCCAGGCACCCAGATGACCTTCGCGAACCGATCGCTGAGCAAGCTAAGCGCCCATTCGATGTCAGCGACGAATTCGCCGACGTCGCCCGCGACGATCAGCCAGTCCGATGGCGATCGCGGGAAGATGTCGGCCACGAGCGGCCGGTTCTCGCTGAAGCCGACATGCAGGTCGCTGACGGCGAGCAGGCTCGGCGTGGCGTTGCGAGCGGTCGGCATGCTCGCTATCACCGCACCCGTCGTCCGAGCTTCATCCGGCCTCCACACAAAGTTGTGACAGGATACCGAACCTCCGACCCTGCCATTGTCGGCACCATACGGGACAATCAGCGAGTGCGGGTTGCGGTGGTGCCGGGACCTGGCCAGTCCGGGTTGCTCTGCGAGCTCGATGAGGACGGCAGCCAACTTGCCGATCCCGTGGAGGTACCTGATCTGGCGGCGACCGTCAGGAGCTACGAGGCGTCGGGTCAGCCTGCGTCGGGCCAGCCAGCACAGGGGCAGCCCGCGTCGGGCCAGCCCGCGTCGGGTCAACCCGCGTCGGGTCAACCCGCGTCGGGCCAGCCAGCACAGCGGCAGCCTCGATGGGTGTGGTGGTCGGCCAGCGGCCTCTACCCGGCTCTGTTGCGCGCCGGAGTCCGGGTCGCGCGCTGCCACGATGTCGCGCTCGCCGACGCGCTGCTCGCCGCCAGGGATTACGTCGACCCAGGGGGTTCCGGGGTGTCGCTCCCCCGGGCTAGCACAGCCGACCCGGGGAGTTCCGGGGGATCGCTGCCCGGCGCTAGCACAGCCGACTCGGCCCGAATCGACCGCGCGCGGGAGCTCTTGCGCGATGCTGATGCCCGGCAGCACCTACGGTCTGACTTCGGCGCGGCCCAACAGGCGCTGTTCGACCCGATTGAGGCTGCCGCGGAGGCCGGTGAGATCCAGCCCGATCCGCGCGAGACGCTCTCCGCCCTGATCGATCTGCACGCCGATCAGCTCGTCAAGATCGCGGCTGACCCGAACCCGGGCAAGTTCGCGATGCTGGTTGCGGCCGAGTCAGCCGGGGCACTCGCGGCGGCCGAGATGACAATGGCCGGGCTGCCATGGCGCGCTGAAGTTCACGACGCGCTGCTGACCGACCTGCTCGGCAAGCGACCTGCGGCGAGCCTGTCCGGCCGATCGAGCGCGATCCAGCCAGCAAGACCGGTGAAACTGGCCGGGCTCGCAGCCGAGATCACCGCGGCGTTCGGCTCGCAGCGACCGGTCAATCCCGACTCGCCAGCCCAGATACTCCGCGCGCTCGCCGCCGACGGGGTGCGGCTGGACTCGACCAGGCTCGCTGTGCTCCGCGACGCTGATCATCCGGCGATACCGGCGTTGCTCGAGTACAAGGAGCTGTCCAGACTGCATTCCGCGTTCGGCTGGTCCTGGCTCGACACCTGGGTCTCCGACGGAAGGTTCAGGCCCGAATACGTGGTCGGCGGCGTTGTGTCGGGCCGCTGGGCGTCCCGCGGCGGCGGCGCGCTGCAGGTTCCCCGCATGCTGCGTCGCGCCGTGATCGCCGACCCAGGCTGGACGCTCGTCGTCGCCGACGCCGCCCAGCTTGAACCGCGGGTGCTGGCCGCGCTCGCCGGAGACCGGGCGTTCGCCGCCGCGGCCGCGTCGGGCGATCTGTATGCGGAGCTAGCAGGCTTCTTCGGCGGCGAACGCGCCAAAGCCAAAGTCGCCCTACTCTCCGCGATGTACGGCGGGGCCGGTGGCGAGGCCGGCCAGCTGCTCGCGGTGCTGCGACAGAGGTTCCCCGCCGCGGCCGGGTACGTCGAAGCCGCGGCGCGGGCCGGTGAAGAGGGCCGCGTGGTCAGGTCAGTGCTCGGCCGTACCTGCCCGCCGCCGTCGGCCCGCTGGCGCGCCCTCACCGAGGAAGCAGCCGACCCGGACGGCGAACGAGACCCAGGCGCCGGCTCGGCCTCGCGTGCGCGCGACCGGTTCACCAGGAACTTCGTGGTCCAAGCGAGCGCGGCCGACTGGGCTCTGGTGATGCTGGCCAACCTCAGGGCTGGCCTATCGAAGATCTTCAGCTTGAAAGAATCGTCCAGCCCACTGCCGCGGAAAAGCCCGACCTGGCCCGGCGGAACCATCGCGCGCCTTCCCGAGCTGGTGTTCTTCCAGCACGACGAGGTAATAGTGCATTGCCCGGCCGACCAGGCCGATGTCGTGGTAACCGCAGTCACCCAGGCGGCGAACGATGCAACCCGCCAGGTCTTCGGCCCAACCCGGGTCGTCTTCCCGCTCACCACCGCCGTCGTCGACTGCTACGCCGACGCGAAGTAACCAAACGCAC
>DATNEK010000136.1:0-12775 GCA_035553055.1 Streptosporangiaceae bacterium
CTATCGGGGTGTTCGGCTAGGTTCCGCGCGTCTTTAGGCGGTGGTGGGGAGGATCGCTAGGATTTCTGTGCCGTCTTTGACGCACTTGGAGGTTTTGCCAGTGTGTAGGACGACAGGTGTCGCGTAACCCTGGCAGGTCCAGCCGTTGACCTTGACCGGGCCGCCGCCTCCGTTGCCTGGGGCCAGCCCTGACCTGATCGCCTCGGCGTACTTGCGCTCGATCGCCAGGGCGGTCGTGCAAGTTACGTGACCGGATGTCACCTCGATGTGGATCGGGACGTTGGCCGCGGTCTTGGCCGTGCCGCAGGCGGTGACTTTGGGCTCGGTTGTGGCCGGGGCGCTGGCGCAGCCGATCGCCACCGCAAGGAGCAGGAAGATGAGTGCGACGCGAACTGCCTGAGTACGCCAGGACACACCGACCAGAAGCGATTGGCCACGGGTGTGCATGACGTCTCCTTCCTGCGCTCCATCATCATGCGCTAGCTAACGTCACTAGGCGAGCCGAACACGGCGGTTCGTCCGCTAATCCTGGGATGCCGAATCATGTTTACATAATCAAGCATAAGACTGCATAATGATGCGAGAAGGGGAGGAGGCGGAGCGGGAGAGGGCCGAGCAGGAGAAGGCGGAGCGGGAAGGGTCGGGCGGGAGAAGGCGCAGTGGGCAAGGGTCCGGCGGGAGAAGCGGAGTGGTGACGAAGATGCGGGTCGCGGTAGCTGGAGCAAGCGGGTACGCGGGCGGCGAGTTGTTGCGGCTCATCGCCGGGCACCCGCACCTCGAGCCATCGGTGCTCACCGCTGATAGCAGCGTGGGGAAGACAGTTGCGCAAGTGCATCAGCACCTGGCCGGAGATCCCAGCCTTGGCGGGCTGACCTTCGAGCCGCAGAACGCGATCAAGCAGTCCGACTCCGAGCTAGTGTTCATGGCGCTGCCGAGCGGACAGTCAGCTCCGCTGGCCGCCAGTGTGGCCGACGAGATCAAGGTAGTCGACCTCGGGCCTGACTTCCGGCTGGCCGATCGGCAGGCCTGGGCTCGGCACTACGGTGGCGTGCACGCGGGCCGCTGGGTAACCGGGCTGCCCGAGCTGCCCGGCGCAAGGTCGCTGATCAAGTCGGCTGACCGGGTAGCCGCCCCTGGCTGCTACTCGACGGCCGCGATCCTCGCGCTGGCTCCGCTCGTGGTCGCTGGCTTGATCGAGCCGGTCGACATTGTGATCGTGGCGGCCTCGGGCACATCAGGGGCAGGCCGCACGCTGCGCGCTGACTTGCTTGCCAGCGAGGTCATGGGCTCGGTCAGTGCCTATCAGGTGGCCGGCGCGCACCGGCACACCCCGGAGATCGAGCAAGCACTCAGCGAGTTGATGCCGGACGGCACCGGACAGCCGGGCGTTACCGTGTCGTTCACGCCCGTGCTCGTGCCGATGCCGCGCGGGATACTCGCGACCTGCACGGCCAGGCTAGCCGGACCTGGCGTGGACACCGCCGCGATGCGTGAGGCGTTGCTTGAGTGCTACGCAACCGAGCCGTTCACGCGCGTCCTGCCAGAGGGGTGCTGGCCCGCCACCGCCGCCGTGGCGGGCTCCAACTGCGCGGCTGTGCAAGTCGCCGCGGACCACAGGGCTGGCCGGGCGACCGTCGTCGCCGCGATCGACAACCTCGGTAAAGGTGCGGCTGGCCAGGCCATACAGAACGCCAACCTGATGCTCGGCCTGCCCGAGATGGCTGGCCTCACCTCGATCGGAGTAGCGCCATGAGCGTGACAGCACCGCAGGGATTTCGGGCTGCCGGGGTCGCGGCGGGAATCAAGAACTCCGGCAATCCTGACGTGGCCGTGGTGATCAACGACGGGCCGGCATCGAGTGCGGCCGCGGTCTTCACCGTCAACCGGGTCAAGGCGGCACCGGTCAGGTGGAGTGAGCGCGTCGTCGCCGGCGGGCAGGTTCGCGCCGTCGTGCTCAACTCTGGTTGCGCCAACGCGTGCACGGGCCCCGCCGGGTACGGCGACACCGAGCGGACCGCGCAGCACCTCGCGAAGCTTCTCGCCCTTCCAGCCGACCAGGTCGCTGTGTGCTCAACCGGACTGATCGGCGAGCGGCTGCCGATGCATCAGCTGCTTGTCGGGATCGACGCCGCTGTCGTCGCCGCCTCACCGAAGGGCGGGCAGTTCGCGGCGACCGCGATCATGACGACCGACACGGTGTCCAAGACGACCGTTGTGGCGGGCAGCGGCTACCAGATCGGCGGCATGGCCAAAGGCGCGGCCATGCTCGCCCCGGCGTTGGCCACCATGCTCGTGGTGCTGACCACCGACGCCGACGTCAACAGCGGCGAACTTGACAAGGCGTTGCTCGACGCGGTGCGGACCACGTTCGACCGGCTTGACTCCGACGGCTGCATGTCGACGAACGACACCGTGCTGCTGCTGGCCAGCGGTGCGTCAGGGGTTAAGCCGGAGCCAGCCGAGTTCGCAGCGCTGCTGACCACCGCTTGCGATGACTTGGCCAGGCAGCTAATGAACGACGCCGAAGGCGCCACCAAAGCGATTTCCATCCAGGTGGTCGGCGCCGACAGCGAAGAAGACGCAGTCGCCGTCGGCCGGGCGGTTGCCAGGTCAAACCTGTTCAAGTGCGCCATCACCGGCGAGGATCCGAACTGGGGCCGGGTACTTGCCGCCGTCGGCACCACGAACGCGGCGTTCGAACCTGACCAGCTTAACGTCGCGATCAATGGTGTCTGGGTGTGCGAGAACGGCGCGCGGGCGCAGTCTCGGTCGACCGTAGATCTGGGACCCAGAGAAGTGACGGTCACGGTCGACCTGTCGGCTGGGGCCGCGGCGGCAACGGTGCGGACGACCGACTTGTCCGCCGCTTACGTTCACGAGAACTCGGCGTACTCGACGTGACCACTGTCCAGCAAGCTACAGATCAGCCGGGCGCGAGCCTGCCCCAGGCGAGCGCGCTCGAGAAGGCGGCGACGCTGATCGAGGCGTTGCCGTGGCTCGAACGGTTCCACGGACAGGTCGTCGTGATCAAGTACGGCGGTCACGCGATGACCGACGACGCGCTCAGGGTCGCGTTCGCACAGGACGTCGTGTTCTTGCGGTACGCAGGGCTGCGCCCGGTCGTCGTGCACGGCGGTGGCCCGCAGATCAACGCGCATCTCGACAAGCTCGGCATCGAGTCCACGTTCCGCGGCGGGCTGCGGGTGACGACAGCCGAGGCTATGGACGTCGTGCGCATGGTGCTGACCGGCCAGGTCAACAGGGACGTGGTCGGGCTGATCAACCGGCACGGGCCGTTCGCTGTCGGCACGTCGGGCGAGGACGCCAACCTGCTGACGGCACGCAGGATTCAGGTGAGAGACGAGACCGGCGAGGCGATCGACATCGGACACGTCGGCGAGATCGAGTCGGTGAACCCCGGTGCGGTCAACGCACTGATATCCGATGGCCGGATCCCGGTGATCTCGAGCGTCGCTCGCAGCGAGGACGGCGGTGTGCTCAACGTGAACGCCGATACCGCTGCCGGTGCCATCGCCGTCGCGCTCGGCGCGGCGAAGCTCGTCGTGCTGACCGACGTGGCTGGCCTCTACGCTGACTGGCCAGGCGGTACGCCTGGGCGCGGGTCAGCCGCGGACGGGCCGGCCGCGGGCCGGCCGCCGGAGGTGATCAGCGAGTTGAGCGTGAGCGACCTGGCACCGATGCTGCCGGCGCTCAGCGACGGCATGATCCCGAAGATGACGGCGTGCCTGACCGCGGTGAACGGCGGCGTGCCGCAAGCACACGTGCTCGACGGACGGCTGCCGCACGCCGTCTTGCTCGAGATTTTTACCGACTCGGGGATAGGCACGATGGTCGTGCCCAACAGGGAGGCGAGGGCAGCGTGACCACCACGGGCACTCAGCGGCTCAAGGACCGCTACGCGGCCACGATGATGCCCAACTACGGCGTACCAGAGCTGGTGCTGACCAAGGGCGAAGGATGCGTCGTATGGGACACCGACGGCAAGGCCTACCTCGACCTCGTCGGCGGGATCGCGGTCAGCGCGCTCGGACACGCTCATCCGGCGATTGTCATCGCGGTCACTGAGCAGGTCGGCAAGCTCGCTCACATCTCGAACCTGTACGCGCACGAAGGCCAGATCAGGCTGGCCGAGCGGCTGCTCGGACTGCTCGGCACGAGCGGACGGGTGTTCTTCGCGAACTCGGGCACGGAGGCGAATGAGGCTGCGGTGAAGCTGGTTCGCCGCCTGCAAGGGCCGAGCAGGCCGGTGTTCGTCGCCGCCGAGCACGGTTTCCACGGTCGGTCCATGGGCTCGCTCAGCCTGACCGGCAAGAGCTCGATCCGCGATCCTTTCCAGCCCTTCGGGGTTGAGGTGAGGTTTGTGCCTTTTGGCGACGCCAATGCGCTGGCATCCGCTGTCGGACCTGACTGCGCCGGAGTCTTCATCGAACCTTGCCTCGGCGAGGGCGGGATCGTGCCCGCGCCGGCCGGCTACCTGGCCGCGGTCCGCGCCGCATGCGACGCGGCCGGCGCGCTGCTTGTGCTCGACGAGATCCAAAGCGGCATCGGCAGGACCGGCTCCTGGTTCGCGTTCCAGGCCGCTGATGTCGTGCCGGACGTGATCACGCTGGCCAAGGGCCTCGGCGGCGGGTTGCCTATCGGAGCGTGCATCGGCATCGGCGCGGCTGGCCACGGGTTCGCCAAAGGCGATCACGGCAGCACGTTCGGCGGCAATCCGGTCGCGTGCGCGGCGGCACTTGCCGTTCTCGACACGATCGAGCAAGAAGGTCTGCTCGAGAACGTCAAGCAGGTCGGCGCGAAGCTAAGGGACGGTCTCGACTCGATTGACCACGAGCTGATCGCCGGCGTCCGCGGCTCGGGACTCTGGCAGGCGATCACGCTGACCCAGCCCGGCGCCTGGGCGGTCGAGGCGGCGGCCAGGCAGTCTGGTTTCCTGGTGAACGCGGTTCAGCCAGATGCGATCAGGCTCGCTCCGCCGCTCATCATCGACGCGGAACAGGCCGAGACGTTCGTGGTCGCGCTGCCGGCGATCATGGCGGACGCGGGCGAACTCCTGCGACAGGCACCGGGACGTGCGGCATGAGCGGAACGGGCGCGGTAGGTGTGCCGGTGACCAAGGCCGCTAGGCAGGCCGCAGTCGCTGCGATACTCGCCGAGACCAGCAAGCCGGTCAGGTCGCAAGAGCAACTTGTCGAGCGGCTAGCCGCCCAAGGCGTCCTCGTCACCCAGGCGACCTTGTCTCGTGATCTCGACGAGATCGGCGCGGTGCGGCTACGCGGCCCGGACGGCGCGCTCGTCTACGCGCTGCCGCCTGATCAGCCCGACAGGCCGTCGTCGCAGCCCGTCATCGCTCCTGGCTCGGAATATCGCGAAGCGGGGGGTTCCGGGGCGTCGGCCGGAAGGGGCAGAACAGCGACTGGCATTCACGGCGGCACCGCCGCGCTCGGCCGGGTCGCCGCGGGTCTGCTGCTGTCGGCCGAGGCGAGCGGCAACCTTGTCGTGCTGAAGACGCCGCCAGGCGCTGCGCAGCTCCTGGGGTCGATGATCGATCGGAGCGGCATGACGGCTGTGCTCGGCACTGTCGCCGGGGACGACACGGTGCTTGTTGTCGCCCGCGACCCGGCGGGCGGCGAAGAGCTTGCCTCGACGTTTCTCAGACTCGCCGAGCGACGACATAGGCCAGCCGGTCACGGCCGGTCAGAAGGGAAGCCCGGATGACCGGCTCGCTTGCCACCGCTTACGACGCGCTGCCCGCGATCGAACGGCGGTTCCCTGATTTCGGGTCCAGCGCGGCGGATCTGACCGACCAGTGGGGTGTCGAGTTTTTCCTTGCCTCGAACCAGTCACTACGCAGCCACCTCAACGAGATGCCCTATGGGCACAAGCTGAGCTGGCTCGACTTCACCGATCTAGGCGATAAGGACTGGAGTACGGGGGAGTTTCTCGATCTGTTCAACGTGATCAACGGGATCGCGTTCGGCGACCGGGGGATCCCGATGCCGCAGTGGGTGATGGTCGATCTGATCTTGATGCCGTCCGCGGCCATCATCGCCGGCCTTTCTCAGGACGCGTTCGCCGCCATGGTCGACAAGAGCACGTTCTTGTTCGACTCGGACGTCAAGGCGCATCTGCGCGCTGTGCTCGACAAGGTGCGGCTGACGCGATATACGGGGCCGATGCCCGTGGGCGGGTATTGCGCGGCGCCAAGTGTCGCGCCCGGCACCTGGGTCGGCTGGTCGCTGTGGTCGCTGATGCCGGACGTAGGGCTGGGACGCGCCGTCAAGGCGCTCGCGCTGTCGGCGTACCGTGCGAACAAGCTCGACGGCGTGACCCAGTATGACAACCACGCGCTGAGGATTCATACCAGGTTCGGTGCGCTCCGGGTACTGGTCGCGACCGTGCCGTTCCACACCTCTCCCGGCTCGTTCGTCTACGAGAGCGACTTCACGATCTCGGCGACGCACGCCGGCCTTGACCCGAGCTTCCTGCTCGATCCGTTCGACTATGACAGGCAGCGAGCTATGCAGGCGGCCATCGAGGCCGATCGCGCTGAGTACTTCGTGCTGCCGCCCGGCCATGTCGCCGCGGGCGGCAGCGCGCTCGTGCCCGTACTTGAGGTGTCACGCTGACCATGAGCGAGCCTGTGATCGTCCTAGCCTTTTCCGGTGGCCTCGACACCTCTTACGCTCTCGTCCTGCTCCGCGAGCAGGGCTGGAACGTGCTGACCGCGCACATCGACACCGGCGGCGGGCACAGCACCGCGCGAGAGGCGGTAGCCGACCGCGCTCGGGAGCTTGGCGCCGCCAGGCATATCAGCGTCGACGCGCGCGAGGAGCTGTACTCGCGCATCATCAGCTATGCCATCAAGGCCAACTACCTGCGCAATGGCGGTTATCCATCCTGTGTCGGCGCCGAACGGCTAGTCCAGGCCGAGAAGGTTGTCGGCGTGGCGCTGGCCAACAATGCCGACGCGGTCGGGCATGGTTCAACCGGGGCGGGCGCCGACCACGTGCGCTACGACGCCGTCATCCGCGCGCTCGCGCCGCACATGGAGATCATCACGCCGATCAGGGATCAGAGGCTGACCCGCGAGGAGGAAAGCGCGTTCCTGCGTGCGCGCGGTTACGAGGTCAGTGCGAAGACCGCCGCCTACTCCATCAACGAAAGCCTCATCGGCACGACGATCGGCGGCGTGCAGACTTATGGCTCGTGGGACTACCTTCCTGAGGCCGCCTGGACCTGCACCAGGTCAATAGATGACGCACCAGCTAAGGGCGTCGAGGTGGTGATCGAGTTCGACCAAGGCGAGGTCGTCTCCTGCCAGACGCCGCAAGGCGAGCCAATTCCCGGCACCGGCCCCGCGACACCGAACTACTCCATACTCGGTGCGCTCAACGGTCTCGGCGGCGAGCATGGCGTCGGGCGCGGCGTTCACATGGGATCTACCATGGTCGGCAACCTCGCCCGGGTGGCGTTCGAAGCGCCGGGCATGCTCATCCTCATCGCGGCGCATCGCGAGCTTGAGCGGCTGGTCCTGAGCAACAAGCAGCAGTCAGTCAAGGCCACACTCGGAACTGCCTACGGCGACTTGCTGCACGAAGCCGTGTACTACGATCCGGTACTCGACGACTATCGCGCGCTACTGGACAGCAGTCAGCGGCGAGTGACCGGCAAAGTACGCGTTTTTCTCCATAAAGGCAGTGCTGTGATCCTCGGCAGCACAAGCCCGTATAGCCTGCTCGACGCGGCAGCCAGCCAAGGCGTCGTTTACGGATATGGTTCGGCGCTATGGAGTGGAGAGCAAGCTCGGGCGTTCGCTCACATGTACGCCGTGCCCGGCGCCATCGCACAGATGGCGGGCCAGGGTCTCGGCGGCTCTGGCCGTGCTCCCCGCAGTGTCGATGACGTCAAGTAGAGCGAGGGGTTCGCGTGTCGGATGGCGACAGGCCGATCAGGTTGTGGGGCGGTCGATTCGCGGCCGGGCCGACGGACGCGCTCGCCAGGCTGTCGGTCAGCGTGCAGTTCGACTGGCGGCTGGCTCAGTACGACTTGCTGGCTTCCAACGCGCACGCCCGGGTGCTGCACAAGGCTGGCCTGCTCGATGACGCCGAACTGAGACGGCTGCTCGGCGCTCTCAACGAGCTCGGCAAGGACTGCCGCAGCGGCGCGTTCCGGCCGACGGTCGCCGACGAGGACGTCCACACGGCGCTCGAACGCGGGCTGCTCGAACGCGTCGGCTCGCTCGGCGGCAAGCTGCGCGCGGGGCGATCGAGGAACGACCAGGTGGCGACCGACCTGCGCCTTTATCTGCGCGACCATGTCCGGCAGGTGGCCGCCCGGCTGATCGAGTTGCAGGAAGCGCTGATGGAGCAGGCGGAGCGCCACCTTGCCGCCGAGCCGCCGACGCCGGCTCCTGGGCTGACCCACACTCAGCACGCCCAGCCTGTGCTGCTGTCGCACCAGCTGCTTGCGCACGTGCAGGCTTTCGCCCGCGACGTGGCGCGGCTGCGCGACTGGGACAAGCGCGCCGCGATCTCGCCGCTTGGCTCTGGCGCGCTAGCCGGTTCGTCGCTGCCGCTCGATCCCGAGGCGGTCGCGGCCGAACTCGGCTTCGACGCACCGGCGGCGAACTCCATGGACGCCGTGTCCGACCGGGACTTCGCGGCAGAATTCTGCTTCGCCGCCGCGCTGACCGGCGTGCACCTGTCCAGGCTCGGCGAAGAGGTCGTGCTCTGGACCTCGCACGAGTTCGGCTGGGCCGAGATCGACGACGCCTACGCGACCGGCTCGTCGATCATGCCCCAGAAGAAGAACGCCGATGTCGCCGAGCTTGCCCGCGGCAAGGCCGGCCGCCTGATCGGCGGGCTTACCGGCTTGCTCACCACGCTCAAGGGCCTGCCGCTGACTTACAACAGGGATCTGCAAGAGGACAAGGAGCCAGTTTTCGACGCCGTCGACACTTTGCTGCTCGTGCTGCCAGCGATGGCCGGGCTCGTCAGCTCGATGAGCTTTCATGCGCAAAGACTTGCCCGGCAGGCTGCCGCTGGCCACGCGCTCGCCACCGACCTGGCAGAACTCCTGGTCAGGCGGGGCGTGCCGTTCCGCGATGCGCATGAGGCGGTCGGGCATCTGGTCGTCTGGTGCGAGGTCCATGACTGCGAACTTGGCGACGTCAGCGACGAGGACATGGCCAAGGTGTCGCCATATTTCACCCCCGATGTCAGAAGTGTGCTCTCGGTGCCCGGTGCGCTCGCGGCGCGTGGCACGTTCGGTGGCACGGCGCCTGACCGGGTGGGTGATCAGCTCGCCGAGCTTCGGGAACGTGTGCAGCGTGACGCGGTATGGGCGGCGGTTTGATCACCGGGACACTGCCGCGCGCGTTCTTCGACCGGCCTGCCACCGCGGTGGCGCCCGAACTGCTCGGATGCGTGCTCGCGCACGACCTGGCCGATGGAGCGGTGGCTGCCGAGATCGTCGAGGTCGAGGCCTACATGGGACGCGCGGACCCACCATCGCACGCGTTTCGCGGACAGACGGCTCGCAACCAGGTGATGTTCGGTGAACCTGGCCACGCATACGTATATTTCACCTACGGAATGCATTTTTGCGTGAACCTGGTGTGCGAGCCGGCGGGGGAGGCGGCCGCTGTGCTGCTTCGGGCCGGGCGAGTGGTCGACGGTGTCGAGTCGGCCGCGGTGCGGCGGTCGGGCGCTGCTGGCGTTTCTGGCGGGAGCCGGAGGCTGGCTCAGCTTGCCAGCGGGCCGGCGAGGCTCTGCCAGGCGCTCGGTATCGACCGGGCTCAGAACGGCGTCGATGTGTGCGATCCGGGCGGCGCGCTGCGGGTACTCGCCCCCGAGGGTTTCTCTGGGCTGCCCGCCGACCGGATCGCTACCGGGCCGAGGGTCGGGGTGAGCACGGGCGCAGAAGTGCCGTGGCGGTTCTGGATCGCCGGTGACCCATCGGTGTCCGCCTACCGTGCCCATGTCCCGCGTCGCAGGGCTTCCGGCCGGCTTATCCCCCGCTGATGGTCTCGGTGGTTGTGGGGTGGTCGGGGCACTGCCGGTCGGCGGCGATCATGGATATATGAATGTGACCGTCGCTCGCCGAGGTGGGAGTATTCAGCGGTGACCGACATTATCGACGAACTAGTCTGGCGCGGCCTGATCGCGCACTCCACTGACCTCGATGACCTGCGCAAGGCGCTGGACGCTGGGCTGGTGACCTTCTATGGCGGATTTGACCCGACGGCACCGAGCCTTCACATCGGGAACCTGGTGCTGCTGACGACCATGCGGCGGCTGCAGCTGGCCGGCCACCGGCCGATCGGATTGGTGGGCGGAGCGACTGGCCTGATCGGCGATCCCAGCGGTAAATCCGCTGAGCGGACGCTCAACCCGCGCGACGTCGTCGCTGATTGGGTAGCGCGGATTGCCGCCGAGGTTGGCCGGTTCCTTGACTTCACGCCTGGTCCGGCTGGGGCGATCGCGGTCAGCAACCTGGACTGGACAGGTGAGCTGTCCGCGATCGATCTGCTGCGCGATATCGGCAAGCACTTCCCGGTCAACCAGATGCTCGGCCGCGAGGTCGTCAAGGCCAGGCTCGAGCAGGGCGGTATCAGCTACACCGAGTTCAGCTACCAGATCTTGCAGGCGAACGACTACCTTGAGCTGTTCCGGCGGCATGGCTGCACGCTGCAGATCGGCGGCAGCGACCAGTGGGGAAACCTGGTATCAGGCGTCGACCTGATTCGCCGGGTGACCGGCGAGTCTGTGCATGCGCTCGCCACTCCGTTGATCACCAAGCCTGACGGCACCAAGTACGGCAAGACCGAGAGCGGAACGATCTGGCTCAGCGCGGAGATGATGAGCCCGTATGCGTTCCACCAGTTCTGGCTGAACCGGACCGACGCGGAAATGCCGGGGCTGCTGCGGGTGTTCTCGCTCAGGTCGATGTCGCAGATCGAAGAGCTCGAGCGTGAGCTGGCCGATCGGCCCGCGGCCAGAGTGGCGCAGCGCGCGCTCGCCGACGAGGTGACCAGGCTAGTTCATGGCGAGGATGAGCTGGTCAAGGCGACGGCTGCGGCGCGGGCGCTCTTCGGCCAGGGGGATCTGCGCGATCTTGACGAGGCGACGCTAGCTGCCGCGATCGCCGAGATTCCGTACGCGAGCGTCGACCCCGGGCTCCGGCGGTGGGTCGTACCTGCTGCCGACGAGAGCGGCGCCTGGCGCGTAGGGCAGGCGGCCGATGGCCGTCTGCTGTCGGTCGCTGACCTGATGGCCGCCTGCGGCATCGTGGCGAGCAAGTCCGCCGCTAGGCGCGCTGTCGACGAGGGCGGTGCCTACCTCAACAACGTGAAGGTCACCGAGGCGGACGCGGTACCGGAAACGGGCGACTTTCTGCACGGGAAGTTCCTCGTCCTGCGGCGTGGCAAGCGGACGGTAGGCGGCATCGTGCGCGCGGACTCGTAGCTCTCGTCGCTGAGGGATGGCCATGCTCGGCCGTTGCTGGCTGGGCCATATCTACGGTAAAGATTACGATTCCACGACAATCTATGCCGCAGGTGATCGCTCGTGAGTGCGGTTGGTGATCGTTCGTGCGTGCGATGACTGCCCCGGTTGGTTGGCGGCTCGCGGACTTGGTCAGCTTCCGGCCTTCGTCAGATCCGATACTTGGTCAGCTTCCAGGCCGCGCCATCCCGGAACCTGACGGGCTCAGAAGCGACGATCTTGGCATGGAAAATACGGATACATGCGCTCTAACGGCGCTGCGGGGCACGAGTCGCGGCGCGGAGTCGGGTGCGGTGTGGGGCTCGATTTGACAGCGTCGCCGAGCTTCCCTAATGTTCTCTTCGGCCCGATGAGAGCCGGGTAGCCACAGGTTGCAGGCTCCGGGCCTCCCAACAGAAATTTTGTCGGTAGTCTGGGGTTCACGAACCGCGTGGCTACCGTCGAGTTATGCTGGGTAGCAGTAGGTAATCAAAACTGAATCTGCTAACTCCCTTGACAGGGACCTGACGTCCAGGTAAGTTAGCAGGGTTGCCCCAGACGGAGTTGAGAAACTTCTGATGGTGTGCGTCCGCTCCTTGAGAACTCAACAGCGTGCTAAAAGCCAGTGCATATGCACATCCCCGTCAATGGGACCCGAGCCCTCGTGGTTCGGTTTCTAGACGGAAAAATAGCCAGATGGCCTCTTCGGCTCGGTGTACCGACTCGTCGAGGCGTCTCTTCGGTCTGTGACCCCATGGCGCTCCGGCAACGGACACCAGAGGTTGCGATAGACATTCAATGGAGAGTTTGATCCTGGCTCAGGACGAACGCTGGCGGCGTGCTTAACACATGCAAGTCGAGCGGAAAGGCCCTTCGGGGTACTCGAGCGGCGAACGGGTGAGTAACACGTGAGAAACCTGCCCTTAGCTCTGGGATAGCTTCGGGAAACCGGAATTAATACCAGATATGACTCTTATCGGCATCGGTAAGGGTGGAAAGATTTATCGGCTAGGGATGGTCTCGCGGCCTATCAGCTTGTTGGTGAGGTAACGGCTCACCAAGGCGACGACGGGTAGCCGGCCTGAGAGGGCGACCGGCCACACTGGGACTGAGACACGGCCCAGACTCCTACGGGAGGCAGCAGTGGGGAATATTGCGCAATGGGCGAAAGCCTGACGCAGCAACGCCGCGTGAGGGATGAATGCCTTCGGGTTGTAAACCTCTTTCAGCAGGGACGAAGCGAAAGTGACGGTACCTGCAGAAGAAGC
>DATNEK010000137.1:0-26237 GCA_035553055.1 Streptosporangiaceae bacterium
TGAGCCAGTCTTGTTCAGTCCGATTTCCCCGGCGCCCTGTGCTGGTTAGAAGCAATGCCAGGAACTTAAGGAAGTGCCGTCGCGGGCAGGCCGGGCAAGCCGGGCAAAACCGGGGAGAGTCAGCCGCATCCGGAGCCCGGAGTTTCATGATCTGGGAGAGTTTCCCACGCTATGCGCGGAAACCTCTCCCAGGAACGAAAAGCCTCCCAGATCATGAACCCGGTATCGGCATAATTGCCCGGAATGCCCGGGCAGGCAGCAACTGCGCGGACTTTGCACAACGGCGGGGCGATGCGGTAGATCGCGTCGCGCCTAGCCGGCTATGCCTCGGTAGGCGGCTTGCAAGTCGGTGGCGGCGATCGTGGTCAGCTCGGCGGCGCTGGCGATCTCGCCAAGCTGGGCGACTCGAAGGTCGCGCGACGCACAGGCGCGCTCGTAGAGAGATCTCGCGTACCTGCCGTTGCCGAGTTCGTCGATACGCCCTTCGTCGCACGCCCTGGTCAAGATGTCGGTCAGTACCGGTATCGCATCGGGCGCGAACACGTCGCCGGCCTGCCCGGCGAAGATCCTGGCAATTCTGACCAGCTCATCAGGCTGATAGCTGGGGAACCCGATCCTGACCCCGAACCTGGACGCCAGGCCTGGGTTCGTGCGCAGGAACCTGCTCATGTCGTCGGTGTAGCCGGCCAGCACGATAACCAGCCGATCGCGATCGTCCTCTGCCCGCTTGAGCAGCGTGGCGACCGCCTCGGCGCCGAACGCGTCACCGCCCGAATAGCCGTCGTTATAGAGCGAATAGGCCTCGTCGATGAACAGAACGCCGCCGAGCGCCGAATCGATCAGCTTGTTCGTCTTGATGGCAGTCGAACCTAGGTGATCACCCACGAGGTCGGCCCGGTGCGCTTCGACGACCCCGGGACGGACGAGCAACCCAAGCGCGGCGAAGATCCGAGCGAGAATTCTCGCCACCGTCGTCTTGCCGGTGCCTGGCGGACCCGTGAAAACGAAGTGCCTGACCGGAGGCTGGCTGGTGAGGCCGTGCGCGTCGCGCAACCGCGCCACCCGCAACTGCGCCGCGATCTCGTGCACCTGCCGCTTCACCGGATCGAGGCCGACGAGCTCGTCAAGCTCGGCTAGCGCACTTTCCAGTGTCGGTGTCTCGTCATAACCGCGGTAGCGGGAGGTCAGCTCGGCGTACGCCTGCTCGAAATCGCTGGCGCGGAGCGTGATCAGGTCGGCGGAAGATGGGTCGCCTGAGCCGCCCATGACCCGGACGTCCCTGGCCTGACCTGACCGTTCGAGCAATGAGCGGACGAATCTCCCGTTGCCAAGCTCATCGGCGAGCCGACGACGCCCGACCTCTTCGAACATCCGCCACAGCACCGAGCGGGCGTGCGGATCGATGACTTCGCCTCGCCGGGAAACCGCCAGGTCAGCCAGCTGGAGCAACTCGGTCGGCGAATAGCCACCGAACTTGATCCTGATCGCGAACCGCGACGTCAGGCCGGGATTGCTGGCCAGGAATGACTCCATTTGGCGCTCGTAGCCAGCCAGAATGATGACGAGCCGGTCCCTGTCGTCCTCGGCGCGCTTGAGCAGCACCTGGACAGCTTCGTTGCCGAACCTGTCGCTCTGCCCGTCACCCTCGTTGATCAAGCTGTACGCCTCGTCAACGATCAGGACTCCGCCGAGCGCCGAATCGATCAGCTCGTTCGCCTTGATTGCCGTGGCGCCGAGGTACTCGCCGACCAGATCGCTGCGCTGCGCCTCGACGACCGTGGGCACGTCGAGCAGGCCGAACGCATAGAACACCTTGGCTACGATCCTGGCGACCGCGGTCTTACCCGTTCCTGGCGGACCGAGGAAGACGAAGTGCTGCATCGGCTTCTCCGCGCCGATGCCCGCCAGCGCGCGCCTGCGCGCCGCTTCGATTGACGCCGCGATCGACCTGACCTGATCCTTCACCGCCGTCAGCCCGATCATCGCGTCAAGTTCGGCCATAGCCTCTTCGACCGTGATGACGGGCTGGTCGGACGTCGGCCGATCGCCGCGATCTCCTGCGAGTGACCCGGCGACCTGGGCAGCCGCGCCGACCTGGTTGACCTGTCCAGTGCGTCCGGCCGTCGTGATCCGGCCGTCGAGATCGGCACCCGGCCTGGCGGCGACCGCGGGCTTGCCCGGTCGTATCTGGCTACCAGCCGCCGACGGAGCGGCTCCCGCGGCACCGGCCGAACCTGGGTAACCGCTGATGCCCGCCTGGCCAACCGACCACGGCGGCATCGGACCGCCGCCGCGCACCTGCTGCGGCCGCCCCGCTTGCTTGCTGTCCTGCCACGCCTTAGCCAGCCGCCACCCGAGCACAACGAACGCGACGAGCCAGGCGAGGCCGGGGCCGATGAACGGGGACCCAGAACGGAGCAGCCGGAACAGTTCGATGCCGGGCAGCAAGGCCAGCAGGAGTATCCACGCCACCGTGCGACACGGCACGTACCAGCGGCCAAGAGCACCCGCATGCGCGGCGAAGCCCGCCACGACGGGCAGCGCGAGCATGACGTACTTCGGCTCGGCGGCTCCGTGCGCGAAGCCGGAGACCAGCGCGACGCCCAGGACCGTCACCGAGGCCGTGGCCCAGAGAGATCTACTGCCGGATATAATGGCATATGGTGCGCAAATTATCGCTACCGGCAGCCCGGCGGCGCAGCACAAGACCACGATCAGGAGCTTCAGCGGCATGGGCGCCGCGTCATAGGTCTGCCGGAAACGGCTCAGCCTGTCCCGAACCGGCCCACGGCCGGACGTGGACATCGATCCGTCCGCTGGCGGCATCTTGCTCCCTTGCACCGCTTACTTTTATAGCGCATTCATGAACGCACTCAGCGATACACAATCAGATGAGACGTCAAATCTGGCAGCGCCATGCCTATTGTCGCCTATAGCGTCCGCTCTAGGGTCAGTGCTGGCAGGGTCGCCGTCACGGGGTCTGGTGCGAGGTCACGGGGTCTGGTGCGAGGAGGAAGTCATGGAGCGGATCGAAGCCGAGGTACTGATCCCTGGTCGCGGCGAGCCAGTACGCGACGCCGTCGTGGTCATCGACGGACCGGCCATCGGCTACGCCGGGCCGGCCGCCGGGGCGCCCCAGACGCCGACCGCCCAAGTGCACGCGGCGACGACCGTCATGCCCGGCATGTGGGACTGCCATGGCCACTTCATGGGCATGCGTCATCTCGACCTGGGCAAGCTGCCGCTCGAACCAGCGCCGCTGCGGGCGGCGCGCTGCGTTCACGACCTTGCCAACGCCCTGGATGCTGGCATTACCTCGGTGCGTGAGGTGGGCGGCCTGGGCATTTACCTTGCCAGGGCTGTCGCCGAAGGAGTGATCGACGGACCGACGATTTACGCCGCCGGCAGCATTCTGAGCACCACTGGCGGTCATGCCGATCTGCATTCGTACCCGCTCGCCTGGATGAACGACTTCGGCCACTACTTCGGCGACCTGCGGCTCGCCGACGGTGAGGCGGAGTGCATGCGCGCCGTGCGCGAACAACTAAGGAACAACGCCAAGATCATCAAGGTGTGCGCGTCGGGCGGGGTGATGTCCGAGGTCGACGACCCGATCCATCAGCAGTTCACCGTGGCCGAATTGCGGGCGATTGTCGATGTCGCGGGGATGGCGGACCGGGCTGTAGCCGCGCACTGTCACGGCAAGCCGGGCATCATGGCCGCCATCGAAGCCGGAGTGCGCACGATCGAGCACGGCACATACGCCGACGACGAGGCATGCCAGGCTATGCGCGAGACCGGCACGATCATGGTGCCGACCCGGACGATCGTCGCCAACATTCTCGACAACCTCGACGCGGTACCCGACTACGCGGCAGCCAAGCTGGCGGCGCTCGCGCAGTCCCATGGCGAAGCGGTTTGCAGGGCCATCGAGCACGGCGTCACGATCGCGATGGGCACCGACATCGCGATCACCGGCCGCGAGCAGCCGAATTCGTGGGGCAACAACGGCTCTGAGGTCGTGCACCTGGTCAAGCTCGGGATGACGCCTCTCCAGGCGATCGAGGCCGCGACCGCCACCGCGCCGACCACGCTAGGTCCGCAGGCGCCGCGCAGCGGCAAGCTCGAGGCCGGTTACGACGCCGACGTTCTCATGCTGGACGCTGACCCGCTCGCCGACATCGCCGTGCTGGCCCAGCCTGAGCACATCACCGGCGTCTGGACGGGCGGCCGCCGGGTGAAGGGTTCGGGCGCGCAGGCTTAGCTTGGCCAGGATGCGGCTGACGTGGGTCTTGACTGTTTCCTCGGTGACAACCAGCCGCACCCAAGCCGTAGTAACCGCCTACAAAATGGGGACTGGTAATCCCTAGGGTCTTTGCACTGTCCCTCGGCATGGGTCCCACATCGGCCGGTTTAAGTGGTTTGGGAAGATTACTTCGGCACTGGCCTGGCTCCGCGCGCGCCGCCCGACGACAGCAAAGTAGCTGGTGCTGTCGTCCGGACGACAGGAACGGTCCAACGCTGTCGTCGCGACCTGAGCTGGAACGACAGCAACGGTCCAACGCTGTCGTGAGCGGGACGGCTGGGAAAATGGACGAAACATCGACGGATCGTACAGCGGGTCACCTTCATCAGCAGCCTGAGGGCAGAACGCGGCCTGATCGAAACCAGTAAATAACACAGGGACGCCGGTGACCGGACAAGCTGAAGGACAAAACGGTGTTATATAGACCAACCCGACTGTCAACGCTGCACCCACGGCCGGAACCGGCCACAGAGAAACGCGTCACCGTGGCCTAGCGCTGCTTCCGGCAGGTGCGCCAGCCGCGGTGGCAGCATGAGGCGGTGGCCGTCGATGGCCAGCCAAGTGGCCTGGCCATCCTCGATCACATCGTCCCTGGTCAGCTGCGTGATGCGGCTGACCAGCATCGCGAATAGCAGCACGAGTGCTCCACCCGCAGGTCCAGTGGCATGGTCTCGTCGGTGAGGCACCGGTCGAGCTGCTGGATGTTGGTCGCTTTCAGCGAGCAGCCGGGCCGGTTCCTGGCGCGGGGGAAAGCGGCACCGTCAGGAAGATTCCCTGGCGAGACCAGCGGGCGCACCTGCTCAACCCACTGCTGTAACACAGGCACCGCCCAGTCCATCTCCAGCACCGTGAGCACCGTGCGCCGCGTCGGCGGGCTGCCGTTCGATGACTTGCCCCACCGCGCGAACACCGCCCCGTAACCCGCGAACTGGGGCACCTGCGGGTTCCGGCGAAGATCAGGAAGGTCCAGGCCCCACGTGCGGGCGGCTTGCATCTGATGCGGTACCGCTCACTTTGCTGGCGCAGAGCACTTATTCGGAGGGTGCAGTATTCCCCGTCCGCGTCCAGGTCGCGGAGCGGCCTGTTCCGTCGGCCCGGACCTTCCCTTCACCCCTCAGTTGCTCCAGGACGAGCCGGATCGTCTGGTCGCTGACGCCTGGCACTGCCGTCCTGATGTCGGCGAGGCGGAAGGTGGCGGGGGCGTGGCGCAGGATGTGGTCGCGGATGCGCTCTTGCTTCGTTCCCGGGGTCCGGGCGGCCGCGGCGCGGTCGGCGAAGACGGCGTAAGCGCTGGCGATCAGGCGGGTGAGGTAGGCGAGCCAGGGCCACGGGTCGGCGGTCCCCTCGTGCCAGCCGTGGGTGGAATCCAGGAGCGCCTGGTAGTAGGCGTCGTCCGACTCGGCGATCTCCTGCTCAAGGCTCACGTAACGGCCGACTGTGTAGCCGTGTTCGCTGAGCAGGGCGCCGGTGAGCAGGCGGGCAACCCGCCCGTTGCCGTCCTCGAAAGGGTGGATGACGAGAAGGTCGAGGATGAACAGGCCAGACAGGAGCGCCGGGTGATGCTCGCCCGCCTCGGCCGCCTGCTGGTAGCGCTTGACCAGGTCGTCGACGGCGAACGGGGTGCTCGCGGCGGGCACCGGCTTGAACCGTACGGCTGTCGAGCCGTCGGGCGAGCGGTCCACGACGAGGTTGTCTTCTTTCTTGAAGGCCCCGCCGGGTATGGCCGTGTGGGCGAACAGCAGCCGGTTCAGGTGCAGGACCAGGCCGGCGTTCAGCGGGCGCCAGTCCTCCCGGATCAGGTAGTCCTGGGCGTCGCGGTAGCCGGCCAGTTCCTGCTCGCTGCGGTTGCGCAGCGTCGTCGTCCGCCGGTCGATGATCCGCCGAGCCCGGTCGGCGTCGGCGACGATGACGCCCTCGATCGCCGATGAGGCGGTGATGCTCAGGACACGAGCCCGGTCGGCGAGTTCGGTGAGCAGCCCCGGCATCTGGTCCCGGTAGAGCGCTTCCGATCCCCGGCCGAAGTCGATGGCGCTGAGCCGGGTGACGACCTGCGAGGGCACCATCCCGATGAGCGCGTCCAGGTCAGTGAAGCTGCGCAAAGAACCTCCCAACCAACCTAACAAACGACCTAATTGTAGTGTCGCTTAGCATGTTTAGCGGGTTGGATTAGTAGGTTTCCGGCTGCTGCCGATGTCCCTCGGTCATCCGCCGTGCGCTGGCCGACATAGGCGGCCCAGTCTCGCTTGGCCCACTGGGACCAGCGCTCGGCGGTGCTGACGCTGATTCCGGTCAGGTCAGCCAGGACCGAGGCAGGAAGCTCAGCAGCCAGCGCGAGGCGGGCGGTGTTGCGCCCGGCACGGGCGTCGATGCCATAGCGGTGGAGACGGACGCCGAAGAGGACGTCCACGGCCGGGCGGGCTGGACTCTGGCCAGGGAAGAGCCATGGCACCGGGGCTCCCAGGTGGCCCGGCTGTCTTCGACCACGTCATCCCTGGTCAGCTGGGTGATCCTGCTGACCAGCATCCCGAAGAGCAGCACGAGCGCTCCCCCCGACCCGCAGGTCCAAGAGCATGGCCTCATCGGCGAGACAGCGGTCGAGCTGACGAATATGGTCGCGCTCCGCGAGCAGGCACTCCGGTTCCTGGCGCGGGGGAAGCGTCACGTCCAGGTCACCAGCCAGGCCGCGGCCGTGCAGGCTCGGGGCAGCCTGGATCACTTCTCCTTGCCGCTCGCGCGCACTGGCGCCTGCGCCAGTGCGCTGCCGGCAGCGGACCGCTCAGCGCCGGTCGCCTTGGGGTCTCCCAGGACCCTGGCGGCATCCGACGCGGCAACGGCGCCAGTCATACGCAGGTTCCTCGTCATGCCATCACCTCCTCCCGTCAGCCTTGATTTGCGGCGCGGAGCGTGATGTCATCCAGGTTCCAGCCTAGGCACGACATCAGCTCGCGCCGCCCCGCGCGCCCGGACCCCTGCAGGTCCGGGCGTGCGGCGTTTCAGCAGATCAGATGCTCAGCGGCGCTCGCGAGCGCTTGTTGCATCTGATGCAATACCGCTCACTTTCAGCTGCAGCCACTGGTGGAGCCGCAGCCTTCGCAGACGTAACAGCTGCCTGCTGGGCGCATCTTGGTTCCGCAGGTCAGGCACAGCGGGGCGTCAGCGACCCGGCCCTGGTGGGACTCGATCAGCTCGGTCGAGCTGCGCGGTGCGGTCGGCGCGTCATGCTTGGCGATGCCTGTTGGCTTGGCTGCCGCCGCCTTCGGCTCCTCGCGCGGGGCCGACTGGGCTAGTTCTTCTGGGTCGACTTCGTCGGCGTCGGCCGCCTGGACGGTGCCGTCGAGGGCCGCGGTGCGTTCGGCAACGGACAAGATGCCTAGCTCCGAGCGCTGCTCGAATGGCAGATGGTCGAGTGCAAGCCTGCGGAAGATGTAGTCCATCACCGAGCTGACCATCCGGATATCGGGGTCGTCCGTGATCCCGGCCGGCTCGAACCGCATGTTGGTGAACTTGCTGACCCAGGTTTCGAGCGGTATGCCGTACTGCAGGCCGACCGAAATCGCGATCGAGAACGCGTCCATCACGCCGGCCAGCGTCGAGCCCTGCTTGCCGAGCTTGAGGAAGACTTCGCCGACCCCGTCATCTGGGTACGTCGACGCGGTCATGTAGCCCTCGGAACCGGCCACAGAGAAACGCGTCACCGTGGCCGAGCGCTGCTTCGGCAACCGGCGCCTGACCGGACGCTGGTCGTGCGCCGACGCGCTAACGGGCGCGGGCTCGGCCACGGCCGCCGTCGCCACGGCAGCCTCCGCCTTGCGCTTGGACGCTGATAGCGGCTGGCCGACCTTGCAGTTGTCGCGGTAGATCGCCAGCGCCTTGAGGCCGAGCTTCCAGCCCTCGAAATAGATCTTCTCGATGTCTTCGACCGTCGCCGACTCTGGCAGGTTCACGGTGTTGTGGTTGACGATGCCGTTGGCTACGAAGGCGTGCGTCTCGGGCACCGAAAGATCGTAAACCTCAGCTTCTCCGGCATCGGCCACGTACTCCACCGGAGAGAAGTGCAAGTTCCCCTCAACCACCCCTGACTTGCAACTCATCTGGAGGTACTCGGAAGCGCGAGCCGCCTTGTCCGGCTCGATGAACGGGACCAGGCTGACCATCAGCTGGCCCTGTGTTCCTGCCGCATAAACCTCGTCGCAGTACTTGTCGTATTCCTCGTTGTACTTGCGGACTCGACCGGTCATCACGCCGAGGTTCGTCATGACTACTTGCAGATCATCGAGCAGCTTCGGGCTGTCCAGGCAGATCGCCCACTTGGGCGCCGTGGCCGTCGTGACATACGCGTCCAGAGCCAGGCCCCGCAGGAAGGCCAGCACCATCTCCCGCGGCGAGCGAAGTACCGCGTCAGGAATGCGCTTGCATGATGAACCCGAACCGCAGCCGATCGCGGTCATGAACTCGACCGCGGCCTTCGATGACACGACGACCGCCGGACACTTACCTGGGTCGGCCGTGATCCGTGCGTGCAGGCCGAACAGCGATTGCCAGGCCTCGCGCACACGCTCAAGCACCGCAGGTACGGAGTTCGTGATGACTATCGTCCAATTGCTGTGAGTTGTATGGCCCGCTGACGCGTAGGCGCCAAGCAAGAAAGCGAGCTCAGAGCTCATCCGAGTCGGCAAGACGATCCGCTTCTGATTGCCGTGCGGCGCCGAGGCAACGAAAGCGGACAGATCAGCGGGCGCCGAGGACCATAGTTCGGCACCGTATTGGAGAGCGACGCTGTCACCTGCTTCGATCTCACCGAGCGCCTTCCAGTCAAGCCTTCCCTGACCAGCGACGAGCAGACGGTGCGGCAAGGTGCCGGTGATCGTGTGGCCGGACCTCAGGCGGACCTGGCGCACGGGTCGGACGCCACCGTAGTAGAAGGCATCGGCCTTCCTGTCGCCGTCGAGCGAGGAGATCACGAGGCACTCATCGCGGAACGTGTCTTCCTCTTCTCCGTCGTGCAGGCTGCCGATCCTGACCAGGCCCTCTGACGAAGCCACCAGAGTGTCACCCGTCACGCACTTGGAGATGGCGCCCGAGAGGGCGGGCTGGACCGCGGCCATCATCCTGACGTGGCCCATCGGGCTGATCGCACGCTCGCCCATCGCGCAGTCGAATACCTCGTAGTGCTCGGGCCGGAGACCGGGAGCGCCGATCACGTTGCCGTGCTCGGCGATGTACTCGATGATCGCTTCTGCCTGCTCGTGCTGGTAGCCGAGATTCATCAGGGCGCGGGGCACGGTCTGGTTGACGATCTGCATAGAGCCGCCGCCGACCAGCTTCTTGAACTTCACCAGCGCGAGGTCAGGCTCGACCCCGGTGGTGTCGCAGTCCATCATCAGGCCGATCGTGTTGTGGCTGATCATGCCGTTCGCAACGTAAGTGACGTTGTCGGGGACTGATAGGTCATAGGTGGGCTGAACGCCGCCGTCGTCGTTTCCTGCGACGCGCTCATAGAGGAAACCGAGTGCGTGCCGCAGGCGCTCGTCGAAGGTTTCCTGATACAGCCGCGTTGCCAGCATCCGAGGCACACCGCCTCGATTCTTGTAAGCGGACTGAACGACGGCCGCGTGCGCGGGGTGACCCGCTGGTGCCAGATCAGCCCACTGGCTCTTGGGCAGGAAGACATAATCCTTCTTCGCTGATGTGGCGGGCTCAAGCGCCACGAGCAGCTTGGACTTGCGCTCACCCATAAATCCGACGATCTCGTCGTAGTTCAGGGCGTGATCGACATCGCGCAGTCGCACGCCCCAGATCGGACCGCCCCATCCGCTCTGCGTTTTCCGCGTCGTCGTCGCTAGGCCCATCGCGAGCAGCAACGTCCGCACCTCACCTGCGAACGTCTCGCTGGCCGTGGACAGGCTCGGAATGCCGGCGAGTACCGTTCCGTCCGCCTCAAAGAGCCCGCGCAAGAACGCAGCGTAAGCTCCCGGGTCATTGGTCTCAAGGATCGCCGACGGCACTCGGGGGACCCACCCCTTGCCCGAGCGGCCCTCATCGGGCAGCGACTTCGCAAACCCCGCCGCTTGCCACCAGCGCGCGAGCCGAACTGACTGGAGTGTGACTTCGCAGTAACCTTCCTGCTGCGACCGGACCGCGGTCAGGCCGAACAACTCCTTGCCGAGCAGTTCCAGACGATCTGCGACATCAGGGTCTTCATCTGCCACGCAGAAGCGGATGCCCTTAGCGTGCAGGCTGCCATCTCCCATGAAATAGCCGACGATTTCCGCTAGATCCGTCGTGACCACGTCGGGCACCTTGATGTGACGATCACCGGCGTAGTAAGCCTCGTCAAGCACCGGCAGCCGAACCGGCCGAGGTTCGCCGACCATGCCGCTCAGTTGCAGCGGCAGCAAGTCACCGACGGTGACATCGGCGAGCCGCTTCCACTCAAAGACGCCGGTCTCCTCGTTCACCACCTTGACCCGATGGGTCAGCGTGCCCTGGAACCGGTATCCGGCGTCGGTCGTGATCAGCCTCGTAGGCTCCTCGCCGTTGATAAAGAACTTGGTGGCCTGGCGGGGCCCTTCATCGGTGGCCACAGCGACGTCCAAGTCTTGCCAGCATTCACCGTATGTGTCGCCAAGTTCCGAAAGCCTCGTGAGGCCGCGGCTTGTCGTGATCAATGAGTCGCCGGTGAGGCACCCGGTCGGCGCCAGCAGGCTGGCTTGGGCGTTCCGGTAGCCGTGCTTCTCGCCGAGGCGCAGGCAGTCGTCCCAGGCGCGATTGGCGGCGTCGAGAATTTCGGCGTCGTGGCCCGCCGGCCTCGCCATCTCCCGGCTGGCCGCCGCGTGCTTGGCCATGACGCGCTTGTGCGCGGCGGCATTGCGCGCGTATCCCTCGTATGGGCCGACCACTTTCGCCAGCTCGGCCGACCGCTTGTACGCCGTGCCGGTCATCAGCGAGGTGATCGCGGCAGCGATCGCCCGTCCGCCTTCTGAGTCGTAGGCGTGCCCGGTCGCCATCAGCAGCGCGCCCAGGTTGGCGTAGCCGATGCCGAGCTGCCGGTATGCCCTGGTCGTGACGGTAATCTTCTCGGTCGGGAAGTCGGCGAAGCAGATCGAGATGTCCATCGCCGTGATGATCAGGTCGGTGATCCTCTTGAACCGCTCGACGTCGAAGCTGTCATCGTCGCGCAGGAATTTCAAAAGGTTAATGCTGGCCAAATTACACGACGAGTTATCCAAATGGACATACTCACTGCACGGGTTACTTGCGGTAATCCGGCCGGACTCCGGGCAGGTGTGCCAGCCGTTGATCGTGTCGTCGTACTGAATTCCAGGGTCGGCGCATTCCCACGCGGCGCGGGCCATCTGACGGAACAGGTCTTTTGCCTTGACCGTCTTCATGGGAGCGCCGGTCTGGCGGGCGACCAGGTCGAAATCGCCATCCTGCTCGACAGCCTGCATGAACTCGTCGGACACCCGCACGGAGTTGTTCGCGTTCTGGTACTGGACGCTGACGATGTCCTTGCCGCCGAGGTCCATGTCGAAGCCGGCGTCGCGCAGGACCCTGACCTTTTCCTCCTCCTTGGCCTTGGTCTCGATGAACTCCTCGACGTCTGGATGATCGACGTCGAGCACAACCATCTTGGCGGCTCGTCTCGTCGCGCCGCCCGACTTGATCGTCCCGGCCGACGCGTCGGCACCGCGCATGAATGAGACCGGCCCGCTGGCCGTGCCTCCCGAAGCGAGTAGTTCGCGGCTGGAGCGGATTCTTGACAGGTTGACGCCGGCCCCTGAACCGCCTTTGAAGATCAGTCCTTCTTCGCGATACCAATCGAGAATGGACTCCATTGTGTCATCGACTGAAAGTATGAAGCACGCCGATACCTGCCACGGCGACGAGGTCCCGACATTGAACCAGACCGGGGAATTAAAACTAAAGACTTGATGAATAAGAGCATGGGTTAGCTCATGCTCAAAGATCTCAGCGTCTTTCTCGCTGGCGAAATAACCATGCTTGCGGCCAGCGGCGCCGTACGTGCCGACCACGCGGTCGACCAGTTGCTTGAGACTCCACTCGCGCTGCGAGCTGCCGGCCGCGCCGCGGAAGTACTTGGTGGTGACGATGTTGGCGGCGTTGACCGACCAGAAGTCGGGGAACTCGACGCCGTGCTGCTCAAAGTTGATCGAGCCGTCTCGCCAGTTGGTCATCACGACGTCGCGACGCTCCCAGGTCACCTCGTCGTAGGGGTGAACACCGTCGCGCGTGTAGATACGGCGGATCTCAAGACCGGTGCGAGCACCCGTGCCCTTGCTGTTCTGTGTTGATGACCCGCTCGCCGTCTCGGGCATGCTGCCCCCTTCGCCAGTCAAGTGCATATTTTTATTACGCTTTTGCATGATTTATGCTAATTTCTAGCTGCGCTCGGTCTGGAGGCCGCGGGCCGCACGGAGAGCCTCGATCTCAGCCTCGAAGTCGGCCAGCGACTCAAAGCCCCGGTATACCGACGCGAATCGTAGGTAGGCCACCTCGTCGAGCACCCGCAGCGGCCCGAGTATGGCCAGGCCAACTTCCTGCGAAGGAACCTCTCCTAGGCCACGCGACCTGATCGCTTCCTCAACCCGCTGGGCCAAGATCGCGAGCTGATCATCGGTGACCGGCCTGCCCTGGCAGGCCCGGCGAACACCGCGCACGATTTTTTCCCTGTTGAACGGCTCGGTGACGCCGCTCCGCTTCGCCACCATGAGAATCACGGTCTCCTGCGTGGTGAACCTTCGGCCACATTCCGGGCAGGACCGGCGGCGGCGGATCGCGGCGCCCTCTTCCGCGGTGCGGCTGTCGATGACTCTGCTATCTGGGTACCGGCAGTACGGGCAATACACGCGATCATCACCCCCAGCTCCCCGGTGAAACGCGACCAAAGCCGCGCATGCGAAATAATGTTGATCCACAAGTTGTGGATGAACTACACGCCTGTAAGTACTAGATATTGTGGTCCAACGCTTCGCGAAGCGCAAGTCGTCTAGCCCACGAGTTAGCTTAGGACGACGGTCTGACAGTCCAGATCCGTCGTCAGCCGCAGCTAGCGGGCCTACCGGCCTGGCGGGAACGTCGGAGATTTTCGACCTTCGTCGGCGTGTCGGACTCAGGACTGGCGGGCCTACTCGTCCTTCTCGCGGAAGGTGAACAGAGGCCCGGCCGGGGGTGGCGGCTCCTTCGAGTCGCCGCGCGTGCCAGCAAGCCGGTGCGTGCCGACAGAGACCAGCGGACCGGTGTCCAGTTCGTCGAACGCCACCTCGGTGAAGCCGCCGTCAGCGAACCACTGCCTGATCGTGGGCGTCAGGTCGGGCGGACGACGGTGCCTGGTCCAGATCACCGTCGCGCCCGCTGCGCAGAACGCCGGCGCGGCACGCACAGTTCGCCGGATGTCGCCGTCGCTGATATTGCCGAAAATTCCGCAGAGCAACAGCACGTCCGCTGGCAGCGCGTCGGCGAAGCTCGCGACCTGACTGGCGTCGGCCTGGCGGATCCGCACCTGCGTCAGGTCAGCCTCGGCTGCACACTGCCGAGCGAACTCGGCGTTGCGCCCGTCGCACTCAACGAGCAATGCGCTGACGTCATCGCGTCGCCGGTGCGCGGGCAGCACGCCGATCACGTCGCGTCCCTGGCCAGCGCACAGGCTCAGCAGCCGCACCGGCCCCGCCTGGCACCTGTCGATCGCCTCGCTTAGCCTGAGCTTGACGCATTCGAGCCGGGAACTCAGCGCCGACGCCGGATCGTCATAGCCGCGATGCCACTCCGCCCAATCCCGCACCCGTCCATCCTCCTTCGCCCCGGCAGGTAAAGACGACTACGACGCGCCGTCACCGCGTGACCCATCCGCTGCTTCATCCGGTGATCGTGGCAGCGGTCGAACGGGCGGCTTCGGCCCATCGCGGCCGCCCGTGGACCGCCAGCGGGTTCACCGACCTGAACGACCGGGCGGCGCATCCGAGCGGCATCCTGCACGGCACGCCGTTCAGCGTGTTCGCCAAGCTGAGCCAGGACGCCGACAGCGGCGGCGAGCAGTTCGCGGCTGAACTCAAGGGCCTGGAACTCATCGCCCGGCTCGCCGCCATCCGAACGCCCACCCAGGTCGCGACCGGGGTCGTGTCAGCCGGAACCAGCTGGCTGCTGCTTTCAGAGGCGCTGCCAGAACGCGTTGGCGAGGCAAGAACGCCTGAGGACTACCGGGCGATCGGCCACACGTTGGCCGCGCTCCACCAGGTGAACGCCCACAGGTTCGGCCTCAGCCAGTTCAACGGGTTCTTCGGGCCGTTCTCCCAGGACAACCGCCCGGTCGGGTCCGATCGCTGGACCGACTTCTACGCCGAGCGCAGAGTCCAGCCGATGCTGCGGCTCGCCGTCGACTCTGGCAACTTGCCGACCGGCCTAGCCGACCGCACCGAGCGCCTGATCGAGCGGCTGCCCGATCTGTGCGGCCCTGAACCGCGGCCAAGCCTGCTGCACGGCGACGCCCAGCAGAACAACTTCATCTGCACCGCCGACAGCGCCATCGTGATCGACGCCGCCCCATATTTCGGGCATCCCGAACTCGACCTGGCGCTGCTCGACTACTTCGAGCCGGTGTCGCTGGCCGCCTTCGATGGGTATCAGGAGATCAGGCCGATCGACGACGGCTTCGACGAGCGGCGCGAACTGTGGCGAATCTTCAGCTACCTAGCGGTGATCGCGGCGGTCGGGCAGATCCCGTTTGGCAGCCGGTTCGTCACTAGCCTCGCCAATGCGCTTGACCGGAACGCTAGATGACCCGCACCACCAGGTTCTGGGTGACCACGTACTGCCCGGTCGGCGTGCCCACGCCGTTGTCAGCGGAAATCGTGAGCCGATACGTCTGGCCGCGCGCCGACGGTGCCGGAATGCCGGTAAGGACGACCGTGCCATGACCCACCCTGGCCCGAACGCCGGGTGGCAGCAGGCCGCTCACGGTCATCACCGCGACCGGGAACCCGCTGGCGTGCGCATGAAACCTGACTCTGCTGCCCACGGTCAGGCTGATCCGCGCGCCCGTGGTGAAAGTCGGCCGACTGTAGGCGTAATCGGTCACGGTGCCGTCGTAGTTGTTGACAATCCACACCGAGCCTGTCACCGGGTCGACGGCGACGGCGACCGGCTGGTTGCCGGTGGCCAGGTTCCTGGAGACCGAATCCGTGCCACCGCTCACCAGGGTGACCGTGTTCGCGCCATTCTCGGCTACCCATACGGTCCCAGTCTCCGGGTCGGCAGCGATCCCGTCGGCGATGTTGGCGTACCTATCGGCCCTCGGCACCGGGGCGGCAGCCAGAACCTTGCGGCTCGCCGTGCCGACCGCTGAGGCGTAGCTAAAGTAGCCGGCGCCGTCATAGATATCGCTGGCGACCCAGGCCACGCCAGTCACCGGGTCGACGGCAACTCCGCTCAGCGAGTTCGCGGCCGCGCCCGGCCTGACGTTGACAGCGGCGATCACCGACCTGGTCGCCTCGCTGATCTGGAGCACGCCATTGTGCAGCTTGCCGACCCAGACAATGCCACGCGCCGCGTCGACGGCAACGGTCACCGGAGCCGAGCCTGGCCCGGTATGAACGGTCCCGATCACGACCCTGCGTGCCTCGCTGATCTCTGAGACCGAATAGGCGTTCGTGTTCGCGACCCAGACCGTGCCGGTTCGCGGATCGGCAGCGATTCCGAACGGCACCAGGCCCACCTTGATGGTCGCCACGACTTTGCCGCTCGCCTCGCTGATTTCTGACACCACATTGTCCGAGGCCGGTTTGCCGAATGGGCCGAGGCAGGTGACCCAGACGGTCCCCGTCTTCGGATCAGCCGCGACATCAACCGGACTGGCGGCCACCTTGATGGTTGCGATAACGGCCCGCCGGGCCTCGCTTATCTCGGACACGGTGCTGTCGAGGCTGTTGACCACCCAGACGGTGCCGCTCGCCTGGTCAACAGCGACCGAAGTCGGCAGCCGACCAACGTCGATAGTGGTCATGGCGCCGAATTGGCGCGTCGCGCCGACTACTGATCGGGTCGTATGCTCAGCGACAGCCGCTGCCGCCGGCGCCTGCGCAACGCCAGGCAGCACGTTCACCGCTAGCGACGTTGTTGCAAGCAGAGCGGCGGCGGTGACTCCGCTCAGACCAGACTTACTGACCCGCATCTTTCTCACGATAGCGGGTTACCGGAAAGTACCTCCATTTCGGTCTTCGATAACCTGGATCGCTCAGCTCCTCGGAACCCAGAGCACCTGCCCTACGTTGATGGCCGTGCTGCTGAGCGAGTTCAGGTCGACGATCTGCGGAATGATGACACGCGGGTCGGCACCAGGATCTACCTGGGCCGCGATCCCCCACAGCGTCTGGCCGGGCTTCACAACCACCCTCGCCACGGTGTCACCGGCGGACCGCCCGGCCTTGGCGTTGCCAGACGCCTGCGCCTGACCGGCGATGGCCAGCCAGATGAGCGCCGCCAAGGCAGTCACACCGATTCCGATGAGCGCTCCGACCACGATCCGTCCGCGCCTGGTCAGGCGGATCGGCACAGGCCGCGCCGCAGCCGCTGGCGTCTGATCCTCTTGCGGTCCGGCCTCCGATCGTCGCTTGGGATAGGGGGTGCGGGACCGCAGCTCCGCGATCTGCGGCCTGACCCTGGCGTCGAGTTTTGCCTCGGCGGCGCTTGTCATGCCCATTGCCAGCCTCCCTGCGAAACGAACGACAGTTCGACGTAGCCCTGTTCGATCGCAGAAACGTTCGATCGAACGAAGGTACGACACAGGTTATACCTCAGGGGTCCGACACTTTCGACACTTGTCGAACAGATGTTTGATGTCGTCAGTGCTAAGCGCTAGCGTCGGCAATGACGACAGGCATCCACCGGAGGGCCAAGATGAGCAGCAATACAGAAAATGGAGGGGTGCGCGGCGGGCAAGCCGGCGGGCACGCACCGGGTAGGCACACAGCGGATGGGAAGGAAGCCGGGAGGCAGACCATGACCGGCGACATGCGCGAGGATCCGCTGATCGAGCAGGCTGGTGACGACCGGCCAAGGAGCAAGCCTGGCAGGAAGCCGAGAGGAAGCGTCCCCGTGCCCGTTCCCGACCTGCCTGACCAGCCAGATCCCGACCACGTGCTGACCTGGCGGCAGCGCAAGGTGCTCCAGGTCATCAGGGAGTCAGTGCAGCGCCGCGGCTATCCGCCATCGATGCGGGAGATCGGCGAGGCGGTCGGGCTGACGAGCACGTCCAGCGTGTCTTACCAGCTATCGACGCTGCAGAACAAGGGTTACCTGCGCCGCGACGCCGGGCGGCCAAGGACGGTCGAGGTCAGGCTGCCGGGACACCCAGCCGTCCGACCCGAACCTGATTTCGATGTCGATGCCGACATGCCGATGGACATCACGTCGCAGGAAGCCGCCTATGTCCCCGTCGTCGGGCGGATCGCGGCCGGTGGACCGATCCTGGCCGAGGAGTCAATCGAGGACATCTTTCCGCTCCCGCGGCAGTTGGTTGGCGAAGGCACGCTGTTCTTGCTGAAGGTCGTCGGTGATTCGATGATGAACGCCGGCATCGTTGACGGCGACTGGGTCGTGGTCAGGCAGCAGCCAGTGGCAGAAAACAGCGACATTATCGCCGCCATGATCGAGGGCGAAGCAACCGTCAAGACGTTCAAACGCTCAGGCAACCACGTATGGCTGATGCCGCATAACCCCGCCTACACCCCGATACCTGGCGACGAGGCGGAGATACTCGGCAAGGTCGTAGCGGTATTGCGCCGCGTCTGAACCAGCGGAACAGAAGCCCGATATCCAACGACGTCAGTCGCCCTCGGGGACGATGTTCACCACCTTCGGCGGCCGCACGATCACCCGCTCGACGCGACGCCCAGCCAGCGTCCTGACGATGCCGGGCGCAGCCAGCGCCCGCTCGCGCAGCTCGTCCTCGCCGATCGACGGCGGAACGGTCAGCTTGTCCCGCACCTTGCCGTTCACCTGGATGATGCAGGTGACCTCGTCTTGCACCAGCAGCGCAGGATCGGCGGCCGGCCAGCCGGCCAGTGCCACGGAAGGCTGATTGCCCAGCACCTCCCAGCACTCCTCCGCCGTGTACGGCGCGAACAGCGACAGCAGCACCGTCAGCGTCTGCGCCGCCTCCCGCACCGCTGGATCGCTGGCGCCCGGAACTGAGTCGATCGCTCGCCTGGTGGCGGTGGCCAGCTCCATCAGCCTGGCCACGGCCACATTCAGCCTGGTCGACTCGATCAGCCTGGTCACCTCGTCGATGGTCTTGTGCGTCACCTTGCGCAGCTCGCGGTCGCCCGTTGCTGGATCGGCCACCGGGCTGCCTGAGGTCGCGACGCCGACGTCGGTCGCTATCCGCATCACGCGGCCCAGGAATTTCACCGACGCCTCGGGCCGGACGTCGGCCCAGTCGATGTCGTCTTCTGGCGGGCTGGCGAACAGCATCGTCAGCCTGATCGCGTCCACGCCGTGCGCGGCCAGCTGCTCGCCCAGGTCGACGCCGTTGCCCAGCGACTTGGACATCGCCTTGCCCTGGTTGATCACCTGTCCTTGGTTGACCAGGGCCAGGAACGGCTCAGCAAAACCGATCATGCCCATGTCATGCAGCACCTTGGTGACGAACCTGCTGTACAGCAGGTGCAAGATGGCGTGCTCGACACCGCCGACGTACAGGTCGACTGGGCACCACCGGCGCACCGCCTCGACCTCGAACGGCCCAAACTCGTAGCGCGGCGAGCAGTACCTCAGGAAGTACCACGATGAGTCGACGAACGTATCCATCGTGTCGGTGTCGCGCCGGGCCGGACCGCCGCACTTCGGGCAGTGCGTATTCACCCAGTCGGTCGCGGCGGCCAGCGGCGAGATCCCCTTCGGAGCCAGGTCCTCGCCTCGCAGGTCGGGCAGCAGCACGGGCAGCTGGTCGTCGGGAACGGGGACTTCCCCGCAGCCCTCGCAGTAGATGATCGGGATCGGCGGACCCCAGAACCGCTGCCTCGATACCAGCCAGTCGCGCAGCCGGTAGCTCACCGCCGCCCGGCCAGCGCCCGTCTCTGCCAGGATCGCAGTGATCGTGGCGATCGCGTCCGCCTTGGTCATGCCGTCCAGCGGACCCGAGTTGACCAACGTGCCGTCGCCAGGCGTCGCCTTCCAGCTCGCACCTGGATTGGGCTGGTCGGTCTCCACCACGACCCGCACCGGCAGCGCGAACACCCGGGCGAAGTCCAGGTCGCGCTGGTCGTGCGCGGGCACGGCCATGATCGCGCCAGTGCCGTAGTCAGGCAGCACGTAGTCGGCGGCCCATACGCCGATCCGCTCGTTGTTCGCCGGGTTGACCGCGTACCTGCCCAGGAACACCCCGGTCTTGGGCCGGTCCGCTGACTGGCGCTCGATGTCGGTCAGCTTGCTGACCTGCCGCAGGTAGCTCTCCAGCTCGTCGCGATGCTCAGGCGCGCACAGCTCGGCGGCCAGCGGCGAGTCGGCGGCCACCACGAAGAACGTCGCGCCGTACAGCGTGTCCGGCCTGGTGGTGAACACCGTGACCGGCTCATCCCTGCCCTCGATCGCGAACCGCACCTCGGCGCCCTCGCTGCGTCCGATCCAGTTGCGCTGCATCAGCATGACCCGGTCCGGCCACTTGTCCTCGATCGGCGCCATGTCGGCCAGCAGCCGGTCCGCGTACTCGGTGATCTTGAAGTACCACTGCGTCAGCACCCGCCTGACGACCTCGGCGTCGCAACGCTCGCAGTGGCCGTTGATCACCTGCTCGTTGGCCAGCACAGTCTGGTCCACCGGGCACCAATTGACGTAGCCGTCGCCGCGATAGGCCAGCCCACGCTCGTACAGTCGCAGGAACAGCCACTGGGTCCAGCGGTAGTACTCGGGATCGCAGGTGTGCAGTCGCCTGGTCCAGTCGAAAGACAGCGCGTACCTGCGGAACGACGCCGCCTGGGTTTCGATATTCGCATACGTCCAGTCGGCGGGGTGCGAGTTGCCCCTGATCGCCGCGTTCTCCGCGGGCAGGCCGAACGCATCCCAGCCGATCGGGTGCAGCACGTTGTACCCGCGCTGGAAGTAGTAGCGCGCGATCGCGTCGGCCACCGCGTACGCCTCGGCGTGGCCCATGTGCAGGTCGCCTGATGGATAAGGGAACATGTCTAGCACGTACTTGCGTGGGCGCGGGTCGGCCTGATCGTCGCTGGCCTCGAACAACCGCATGGCCTCCCACTTGGCCTGCCACTTCTCCTGGACCGACCTGGGATCCCACTTGTCCTGCGGCTGGTCGGCTACAGCCGTCTGCGGGTGACCGGCGCTGGTCACGTCTGCGCTGGGTGACGCTGTCATTGTTTCCTCACGAATATCCGCGACCAGGAGCACCCGGTGGTCCCGGTGGTCCGCTGGTCAACCTACGACTCCAAAACAAAAAACCCCTCGATCCACGAGGGGTAGCCGCGCCACCTAAGACGGGTGGGCGCGGCTAGGTAAGGAGCAGGTTGCTTCGACGCACGACGACAGGATATAGCACGTGTCGTACCACGCGCCACGCAGTAACTGAGTCCCAGGGGGCCTAGCCAGCCGGTACCATCTCTGCAGCCGCGCGGCTCATGGGGCAGCCGCCAGGCAGACCGCATTCGGGGGAATGCGGGCCACATTCGGGGGCATGATGGAAATTCGACGATCAGGCCATGCGCGCGTCCGCGAGCCTGCGAGCCGACAGCCCGCCAGCGACTCCGCCCGCGTCGGCGCGGCCGCTGACGCCGGGAATTCTCTCGCCATCGTCGGCCTATCGTGCCGGTACCCCGATGCCGACGATGTCGCGGCGTTGTTTCATGTGATCATCAGCGGCAGGCGAGCGTTCCGCCGGATTCCGCCCTGCCGTCGCTCCGATCTCGAAGCGCCGGCCGCATCCTACGGAGCCAGGGCGGCGCTGATCGAGGGCTGGCGGTTCGACCGGGCCGCGTTCGGCATCTCGCAGGCCAGCTACCTCAGCGCGGATCCCGCCTGCTGGCTGGCCATGGAGACAACGGCCCGCGCGCTCGCGGCGGCCGGCTTCCCCGGCGGCGCCGGGCTGCCAGGCACGCGCACCGGCGTCTACATCGGCACAGGAACGCTAGTCCGCACCAAGCCAGGCACGCTCGCGGCCGCGATCTGCGCGCAGTTCGGATTCGGCGGCGGCGGGTTCGCCATCGACGCCGGTGCCGCCTCGTCGCTGGCCGCCGTTGCGTCGGCCTGCTCGGCGATCGCGGCCGGTGAGCTTGACGCCGCCGTCGCTGGCGGCGTCGACGTCAGCCTCGACCCGCTCGAACTGGCCAGCCTCGCCACCGCGGGCGTGCTGGCCACCAGGGACATGCGAATCTACGACCAGAATCCGACCGGCTTCCTGCCCGGTGAGGGCTGCGGCATGGTGCTGATAATGCGAACGGCCGACGCCGCCCGGGCCGACCTGCCGGTCTATGCCGAGATCCTCGGCTACGGCATGGCCTCGGCCGGCCAGCAGCGGCACCGCGAGGACGCGGCCGGAATGCTGTCCGCGCTGCGTCGTGCGTATGAGAACGCCAGAGTCGATCCGCCCGATGTGCGGCTCATAGAAGGCTGCGGCACCGGCGTCGGCCACGCCGATGAGGCAGAGCTGACCGCGCTCGCGACCGTGAGATCAGGAGCCAGGCGGCCGGCCAGCATCGGCTCGGTTACCGCCAACATCGGCAACACCGGCGCGGCAGCCGGCGCCGCGGGCCTGATCAAGGCCGTGCTCGCGATGGCCAACGAGGTGCTGCCGCCGACGGTGGGCGTCGCTGCCCCCCATCACGTGCTGCGCGACGCCGGAGCAAGCCTGCGCCTGCTGGCTGCTCCTGAGCCGTGGCCGACGAGCCAAAGGCACGCCGGGGTGAGCGCCCGCAGCCTGGACGGGCTCAGCGTGCATATCGTGCTACGCGGCGGCTACCCAGGCGCGGGGTCGGCGCCCGGCCGCCTGGCCCAGCCCTTCCGGCCCATCACAACTCCGGACGCCGACGTCAGCGGCCTCCGCATGGGCACGCTATCCGCGGTTTCGGCTGACTTTGACGCCGGCTTTGACAGGCCGTTCGCCTTCCTTGTGCACGCACCCGACCGGGCGGCACTGGCCGGGGTGCTGTCTAGGATCGCCGACGTGGCGCGCTGGTTGTCCGACGCGCAGCTGCATGACCTCGCCTGTCAGCTTGCCGTCGAAGCGGGCGATCAGGGCCGGGTCAAGGTGGGGATCGTCGCGAGCAGGCAAGAGCAGCTTGCCAGGCTGGCCAGCGAGGCGATCACCATGCTGCCGGGACTGACCGGCCAGGTGGTGAGCACACGACCGGGGATCTTCGCTGCCGACAATGCCGAAGGAAAGGTGACCCTGCTGCTGGCTGGCCGACGCGCCGCGCCCGCCGAGTCCGCCGAGTCCGCGCAGCACCAGCTGGAACGCATGCTCGCCGTCCTGACCAGGCTCGACGAACTCGGCGCCCCGCCAACCGCCGCCGTGGGCCACGGTCTCGGTGAACTGGTCGCCCTCGTGTTCGCCGGCAGCATCAGCGCGGCCCACGCCCGGGCGCTGAACTACCTGCGCACCGACGCGCTCGCCGCGTCGACGACGGCCGCGCCAGGCAACCTGAGCAGCGCGATCGATGGGTTCGCCGGATTCGCCTTCGGCACGCCGATTTGCCGCCTTGTATCAGGGACCGCCGGCAACGAGCTGTCAAGCGCGGACGACATCGCCGCCAGCCTGACCGCCGAGTTGCTCGATGCCAGGTCAGCGGCGGACCAGACCGTCACGGCGATCCCGGCGTGCCAGCGGCTGGCAGCCGCCGTGCGTATCGGCGCCCGCGGCGCCAGCCTGCTGCTGCAGTCTCAGCCCGATCGCGATCTCACCCGGGCCATTGGCCAGCTCGATCCCGGCAGGCCGGGTGCCGGCCGGCGCCGCCAGGTCGCCGCGGTCACCATCGACGGCGACCTGGCCGGTGGCCGGTCTATTGCGCGCGCGGCGGCGGCGCTGTTCGCGGCGGGCGCACTGACCAGGGCCAACCGGTTGTACGCGGGCAACCGGGCCCGGCCCATCGACATCTGGCGCGAGCCAATCTTCATAACCCGACCCAGCCAGGTCCCGGTGGCTAGCCAGGAACCGCTTTCCCCGCCTCCGGCTCGCCCGCGACGTCCGCCGCCGGCAGCGACCAGCCCGACGGCGAGCGCGCGCCGCACTCGGCCGGCGACCAAACCAGCCAAGCCAGAGTCCGAAGTGACCGGCGTGGCGCCGTGGTACCGCTGCTACGCCGAACAGACCATCGAGCCGGTGGGCTCGATCGCGACGGTCGCCTCCGGTCCTTGGCGGATCTACACCGGCGGGTGCGATGCGTTGCGCGACGAGCTTTTCACGCATGAGCCCGCCGCCGACCGTACGCTCGCGCTACTCGGCCGGCCAAGCGACGCCGGGGCAGTGCAGGCCGCTTTGCTCGCCGCGCAAGACGCGATCAGCACCGGGCGGCTGCTCGCGGTCAGCCCGCACCCCGGATGGGCTGGGCTTTGGGCTGCCCTTCACACCGAGCATCCGGCGATTGGCATCACGACGGTGCGCGCGGAACTCGACCAGGTCGGCCTGCGCGCCGCCAGCCTGCTCGGCGCGGAGCCTGGCGAGTACCGTGAGCTGACGATCGACGCCGACGGAGCGCTGCGCGAACTTGTAATGGCGCCCGCGACCGAGCGCCCAGGCAGCTTCCCGCTGGCCGAAGGCGACGTCGTCCTGATCAGCCGGGGCGCTGGTGCCGCCGGCCAGGCGCTCGCGCAGGTGCTTGCCTGCTGCGGTGCCGCCGTCGCGTTCGTCGGCCGCGACCACCCGGGCCGCGACGACGCGGTCATCACGGCGCTCGAACAGCTCAGGCAAGCTGGCGCCGCGATCACCTACGAGATCGTCAACCCGGCGAGCCCAGGGGCGCTCCACGCCGCCGTCCGCCGCATCGAGCGCAGGCTCGGTCCGGTGACGGCCGTCGTTCACGCGGTCAGGCCCACGCCGCCGCGTGCCATCGCCAGCTTGAGCTCGGCCGACCTGCGTGCGCATGTCGCCAGCGAGACCAGGCTGCTAGATCAGCTAGTCACGGCCGCCCGCGGCCCCGATCGCGCCCTGGCGTTCATCATTACGTTCGGGTCGGTCACCGGCCGCTACGGGCTTGGCGAGGATGCGATGGCGGCTCTGGCCGCTGGCATGGTCGCCGATCATGGTGAAAGACTTGCCGCGGCCAGTGCCGGCTGCCGACCACTCCACATCGACTGGCCTGCGGCCATGCCAGTCGCCGATGGCTCAAGGCTGCTGCTCAATGTGCTTGGCGCCGCCGCCAGGCTGCCAGTCAGGCTCGCTGTGCACGGCCGGGTCGGCCTGCGGGCGCCGAGGCCCGTCGCGCTCGCCGGCGCGACCGATCCCAGCCTGACCGGCCGGTTCATCGAGCGGGTGCTTGTGCACTACCCGGGCGTCGAACTGATCGCCGAAGCCACCGTGGACGCCACGACCGATCCATACCTGACGGACTACGTGGTCGACGCACCCCTGCTGCCGCCGACGATCGCGATCGAAGCGATGGCTCAGGCGGCGTCGGCACTGGCTGGCGCGCCCCTGCGGTCGGCGACCGCGGTGTCGATGGCCGCCCCGATCGAGCTGCCCCGGCAGCAGCCAGCGGCGGTGATCAGGCTCTGCGCGCTCGCGGCTGGCGACGCGGTCACCGTCGTCCTGCGGTGCGACAGCACGGGGTTCGCCGTCGACCACGTCCGCGCGACGTTCCGGCGCGCGGACCTCGCACTGTCCGGCGATCACGGTGCCTGCGCGCAGGTGACCGGCGTCATCAAGGCCAATGAGCTGTACGGGCCGGTCTGCTTCCAGGCCGGCCGGTTCAGGCGCCTGTCCGCGGTGCGGTTCGCCGGATCTCAATCCGCCACAGGGGCTCTCGACCTCGCCGATGAGCCGTGGTTCCCCGCGGCAGCACACGTGCCTGAGCTGTTGCTCGGCAGCCCGGCGATGACCGACGCGGCGCTCCAGCTCGCGCAGGCCTGCCTGCCGCACCGGCGGATGCTGTTCGCGGGTGCGGCCTCAGCTACCTTCACCGGCTTGCGCGGGAGCGGGGTCGTTCAGCTACACGCAACCCAGGTCAGCCGGCCAGTCGCGAGCGCGCTAGTGCCAAGGCAGCGGGCGGATGACCGGGAGCCAGGCGAGGCGGACGTGACCACCAGCCAGGCGGAGATCGTCTGGGACGTCGACGCCGTCGACAGCCAAGGCCAGCTTCTCGCCTGCTTCCGCGGGCTAGCGATGCGCGATGCGGGTCCGCTGCCGCGCACCGGCCCGTGGCCGGTCGCGCTGGCCGGATGCCTCATCGAGCGGGCCGCGTCCGAGCTTGGCCTTGCGCCCGGCTTGCGGGTCAGGCTCGATCGCCGCTCGACGGTTCTGAGCCAGCGAAGTACTGATGGATGGGTTCGGGCGTCCTCCGACGGCGGGCCGCCAGGACTGGTCTTGCGAGTCCGCGCCGACGGGCAGGCGGCCTGCGGCTGGCGAACCGCCAAGCAGGCTGGCCGCAGGGGCGGCACCGCCGAGCGCGCGCAGCGCTGGCTCGAGGCGCTCGAGGCGCTCGAGGACCAGCGGGCCTTGGGAACGGGCGCGGCCAGGACCGCCGGCTGGGCGAAAGCCATGGCGATCGCGTCGTGCGCTGGCCCCGCGGCCGACCCGCGCGACGCGTCGGCGGCTGTGCGGCAAGTCGCCGGGATGGACTGGCTGCTTGTGCGGATCGATTCGGCGTCCTTGGCCTGCGCGGTCATTGATCTGGCCGGGGCGGCTCACCCAGTCGCGATCGCCGTCATGACCGGCGTTCTTGATCGTGCCCTGGCAGCTCTAGCTAGCTCGTGACGC
>DATNEK010000138.1:0-14440 GCA_035553055.1 Streptosporangiaceae bacterium
CGATTCGTGCTCGATGTGCACCTGGGAACGTTGGCAAGGCGCCTTCGGCTGCTCGGCGTCGACTCGGCCTACGCCAACGATGCCGACGACGACGCCCTGGTCGAGCGGGCGAACGCGGAGCGGCGGGCGCTGCTCACCCAGGATCGTGGACTGCTGTTTCGGCGCACGCTCTGGGCTGGCGGCTACGTCAGGGGCGCGAAGCCCCACGATCAGCTCGCCGACGTGCTCGACCGCTTCGCGCCGCCGCTTGCGCCGTGGACCAGATGCGTGGCCTGCAACGGGATGCTGTCCCCGGTCAGAAAGGCCGATGTCGAATCGGTCTTGCTTCCTGGTACGAAGCGCACCTACCGCTCGTTCTCCCGCTGCGCTGACTGCGGTCAGGTGTATTGGCGCGGCGCGCACAGCGATCGGCTACAGGCGATCATCGACTCAGCCACAGGCGGCTAAATGGCGGCGCCGTTTGGGGGCGGCCGCCTTGGCGGCCAGCGCGCCGACGCCGGTCAGCCACGCGATGATCGCGTTCGCTGTCTCGGCTGGCGCCTCAAGCTGCGGCACGTGACCCAGGTCGGGCAGCACGACGAACGTCCACTTGGGATGCGCCTTGGCGGCCATCCGGGCGGCTGAGACTGGAACCAGCCGGTCGCGTTCACCGTGGATGAGCAATACCGGGCTGGTGACCCCGCGGATCGCGCGACGGTAGGCCTGACTGCGAAGGAACCCAGCGGTATCGATGACCGACCTAGCCGCGTGCGCGAAGTCCTTGCCGACTCCGTTCATCCTGGCTCGCCGCCTGGCAACGTCAAGGTGCATAGCGATGATGTCGGGACTCACCCGGCTCGCGTCAGCGCAGCAGAGCGCGAGCGTGGACGCGACCACCGACTCGATCGGCATCAGCGGCCGCATGCGGGCCAGCATCGGCCCGAGCACAGGTGCCGTCGACAGCGCGAAAACGGCGGTGACCAGCGGATCAGGACGTACCGGCTGGAACGGGAGCGCCGGATCGAGCAAGATGAGGCCCGCCACGGTCTCGGCCGAGGCGTTGGCTTCGAGCAGCGCGATCATGCCGCCCATGGAGTTGCCCATCAAGATGACAGGACCGTCGGCCACGGACTCGACGAACTTGTGCAAGAGCACCCGGTTAGATTGCACGTCGCTGCCACGACCGCCGGACTCGGTGAGGCCGTGCCCGGCGAGATCGGGAGCGAGCAGCCGGTAGCTGCCGGTCAGCAGCGGAGCGACCGCCGACCAGTTCACCGCCGTGCCGCCGAGGCCGTGCACGGCTACGATCAGCGCGCCGTTCGCCGGACCGCCAAAATCCAGGTAGTGCACCGGGCCGTCGATGTCGGCCCACCGCGATGTGCCACCGAGCCCGCCTGCGGGATCGCCAGCGACACGGTCGGTAGTTGTCATGACCCGCCGTGCCGGCCGGGGAGGGCGCCGGGCGCCATCGCCTGGACGCCGGCGATGAACAGGTCGACACCGAACTGGTAGTGGAAACTCGCGTCGTCGCTGCATGCCGTCAGCGGCACAGCGGCTTCGACCAGCCGCGGGTAACGCTGCGGCGGCAGTGATGCGAGCTCTACCTGCTTACGGCGCAGCCGCTCGGCTCGCTCTTCCTCGGTAATTCCCGGGTCGAATCCAGCTTCGCTCATCACAAGCATCAGCCCTGTCCACAACGCCGATCTGGCGATCTCGCTGGCATGCATCGCGTCGAACCCGGCCTTGTGCAGCACCTCAAGCGTTACCTCGGTGACCTGCCAATGCGATGACCCGAGCTTCTCGCTATCGATCAGCAGCGCCGATGCCGATGAGTGCGAGCGCAGCACGTCGATCAGCGATTCAAGCAGGCTGCGAAGCTGGCGGGGCCAGGCGGCCGCCGGATCGACATCGCCTCTTGTCTCGCCCCAGATCCGGTCGGCGAGTCCGGCGATGAGCTCTTCCTTGTTGCGGAAGTGCCAGTACAGCGCCATCGGCGTGACTCCGAGCTCGGTCGCGAGCCGCCTGATTGTCAAGGCGTCGATGCCCTCGGCGTCGGCAAGCTGCAGCGCGCGGTCCACCACGGCCGACCTGCTCAGCCTGGTCCGCTCGACCTGTGCAGCCTTGGCCGGGGCCATAGCAGCCTTCGTCGGTGCCATCACTCAACAACTATACGCCGTACAGTCTATGCTGTGAAGCGTGCGACGCGTGGGAACAAAGTACAGGATCTTTGTACGGGAGCGCTGTGCGGGAAGGTTCCGTGATCATGGCGGGCGGCGTGATCGTGGAAGAAAACCGCAGCATTTGCGGTCAAGTCTCCAGGATCATGGGGCGGTACATGATCACGGAAAGTCGCCGCGGCGCGAGGGCCGGCGCGAGGGCGAGGGCGGGAGCGGGGGCGGGGGTGAGGGCTGCGCCGGGTTGCTGGCATTGAGCGGGAGCGACAGCAACGGACCAACGCCGTAGTCCGGCAAGCCCCCGGAGTCGGCTAGGCGGTCATACTGGGACAGGTAGCGCGTCCAGGCGCTGCCGCGACGCGCATACGGGGTCGGGGTGTAGTGGCTGAGCTTGCGACGGCTGTGGAAGAGCCGAGCCAGCCGTCGCGGCGGCTGACTCGGCTGGTCAAGTCGCCTTCGGCCGCGGTCACCGTGGCGTTCTTCGTCAACGGGTTCCTGTTCGCGTCGTGGACCGCGCACATTCCGCACGTCAAGGAGTACCTGCGGCTCACCGACGGCACGCTCGGTCTCGCCTTGCTCGGCGTCCCGGTCGGGTCTGTGCTGGCGATGCTGATCGCCGCGAGGCTGCTGCCCAGGCTCGGCAGCAGGCTGATCGTCAGGGTGACGCTGGTCGGGTACTGCGCAGCCGGTCCGCTGGTCGGGCTCATAAGATCGGCCACCGGACTGTTCCTCGCGCTGGCGCTGTGGGGCGCGTTCATGGCCACTCTCGACGTGTCGATGAACACCCAGGCGATCACCGTTGAGCGGCGAGCCCGCCGGACCCTGATGCCGGGCTTTCACGGCGCCTGGAGCGTGGGCTCGTTCGCCGGTGCCGCGCTCGGCGCCGCCGGAGTCGCTATCGGACTGTCGCTGAGCAGCCAGTTGCTGCTGCTTGCGAGCCCCTGCGTGGTCATCGCTGGCTGGCTGAGCCTCGCGATGATCCCAGACGAGAATCCGACCGCCGGCCACCCAGCCCATCACGGGGTCGGCACAAGTCGACGGACGGTGTGGCTGACGATCGGCATACTCGGCGCGATCGCCGTCGCCGATTTGCTCTGCGAAGGGGCCGCCGCCGACTGGGCAGCCGTGTACCTGCACAGCTCGCTCGGCGCGGCACCGGCGATCGCCGCGCTCGGCTTCGCGGCTTACTCGCTGGCGATGGTGGCCGTCAGGCTGGCTGGCAACCGGCTGCTCGATCGCTTCGCCGCGCACCTCCTGCTGCCCGTACTCGCTGCCCTGGCCACCGTTGCCTTCGGAATCGGACTCGCCGTCCAGGCCGTCGCCGCGGTGCTGATCGGTTTCGCCGCGCTCGGCGCTGGCGTAAGCGCTGTCATTCCCGTCATTTTCAGCGCCGCTGGCCGGGTACCAGGCATCAATTCGGGAACGGCGGTCGCTCTCGTATCCGCGTTCGGCTGGATCGGGCTCGTCTGCGGCCCGGTGCTGATCGGCCAGCTTGCCGACGTGACATCGCTGCGGCTCGCGCTGATCGCCATACCCGTGCTCACCACCCTGATCGCGGTGTCGACCGCGACCTGCCGGGCCTTGCGCTACCGCCCTGATCCGCCGCCGCTGGCTTAGCCTAGAGCCAGGAGCGATAACCGTATTGGAGTGGGCCAGTGGTTGCCTTCGCCTCGTCGGCTGACGTCGACGACAAGGAGCAGACGCTTGAGATACTCGGCGACGGCGTTTTCGCGCTGACCGCCGAGGGCGACCCTAACGTCGGCGCGATCGAAGGCGACGACTTCGTCGTCTGCATCGAGGCGATGGCCACACCCGCCGCCGCGAGCGGCTGGCTTGACCGGTTGCGCGAGCACACAGGGAAACCGGTGAAGTACCTGGTGCTCTCGCACTACCACGCGGTGCGCGTACTCGGCGCGAGCGCATTCGACGCCCAGGTGATCATCGCCCACGACAACACCAGGGCGCTGATCGCCGAGCGCGGCCGCCAGGACTGGGAATCCGAGCTTGGGCGGATGCCGAGGTTGTTCAAGAATCCGTCGTCGATTCCTGGCTTGACCTGGCCAACGCTCACGTTCTCTGACCGGCTGACGATCCAGCTCGGCGGCGGCAGGGGTGAGCTCGTGCTCACCTACTGCGGGCGCGGCCACACTGAGGGCGACATCGTCGCCTGGCTGCCCGGGCAGCGGATCTTGTTCGCCGGCGATCTGGTCGAGGCGCAGGCGGCGCTCTACACCGGCGACGCGTTCCACCGCGAGTGGGCGAACGGCACGCTCGACTCGATCGCCGCGCTCGGCGCGCAGGCGCTGGTTGGCGGCCGAGGCGCGGTCGCGCACGGGCCAGACGCGGTCGCGGGCGCGATCGAGCAGACCAGGGACTTCCTCGCGGTGATGCTCAAGCAGGTGGGCACCGTGCACTCCGCGGGCGGCACGCTACGCGACGCGTTCAGCGCCGCGCATCAGGCGCTGGCGCCAAGGTACGGACGCTGGCCAATCTTCGAGCACTGCATGCCGTTCAACGTCAGCAGGCTGTGGGATGAGCTATCCGGGGTCGAGCGCCCGGTGATCTGGACCGCGGAACGCGACCGCCACGTCTGGGATCAACTACAGGGCTGATCGGTATGGAACCGGTGCTGATCGCCGGGGCTGGGCCGGTCGGTCTGCTGACCGCGTTGCTGCTTGCCAGGTGGCAGGTGCCGACCGTGGTGCTCGAGGCAGCCCAAGCGGGGGCGGCCGCAGCCGGCTCGCGGGCAATCTGCTTCCAGCGTGATGTGCTCGACATCTTCGACCGGGTTGGCTGCGCCGATGACATGGTCAGCGAGGGCGTGACGTGGACCACGGGCCGGACGTTCTACCGCGAGCACGAGTTGTTCACCGTGACGTTCCCCGATCCAGGCGCGAGCGTTCTGCCGCCTTGGATTAATTTGTCGCAGGATCGCGCGGAACGCCTGCTGCACGCCAAGGCGTCCGCCGAACCGCTAATCGACCTGCGTTTCGGCCACCAGATCGTCGGGGTCAAAGCCGATGGAGGCGGCGTCGTCGTCACCGCGCGAGCCGGTCAGCGCCGGGCCGATGTCGGTGGCAGTCACCTCGTCGGCGCCGACGGGGCGCGGAGCGCGGTCAGGCAGTTGCTGGGGATCGGGTTCCCCGGCGAGTCGTACGAAGATCAGTTCCTTATCTGCGACATCAAGGCCTCGCTCCCTTTTCCAAATGAGAGAAGATTTTTCTTTGACCCGTCCTGGAATCCGGGTCGGCAGGTGCTTGTGCACCAGTGCCCCGGCGGGGTGTGGCGGATCGACTGGCAGGTCCCGTCCGGCTTCAACCTGGCCGCCGAGCGCGGCGACGGCGGACTCGACGCTCGGGTGCGGCAGATCACCGGCGGTGTCCCCTACGAGATCGTCTGGGCGACCGCCTACCGGTTCCACGAGCGGGTGGCGGATTCGTTCGGAGCCGGACGGGTGTTCCTGGCCGGGGACGCGGCGCACCTGTACGCTCCGTTCGGCGCGCGCGGGCTCAACTCGGGCGCGCAGGATGCCGAGAACCTGGCCTGGAAGCTCGCCTTCGTCAAGCGTGGCTGGTCGCCCCCTGACCTGCTCGATAGCTATCACGCCGAGCGGGCGGCCGCTGCGGCAGAGAACCTCAAGGTCACGACCACGACCATGGATTTCCTTGTGCCGCGGACCGACGAGCGGCGCCGATGGCGCACCGAGGTACTCGACCGCGCCGTGACCGATCAGGCGGCAAGGAAGCTCATCGACTCCGGCAAGCTGGCCGAGCCCTTCTGGTACACCGCGAGCCCGCTGACCACTCCGGGTCCGCCGCTCACCGGGTTCCCCATCGCGCCCGGTGCGATCCGCCCGCCAGTGCCAGGCGTGCTATGCCCAGACGGTCCGCTAAACGGGGGGATTGGGAGGCTGCGCCGGCTGTTCGGCGACGGCTTCGTGATCTTGACTCAGCGGGCCGCCGACCGGGTGGCCGTCGCCGAACTCGCGTCGAGTGAGATCGCCGCCCCGGTCCGCTGCTACCCGCTGGCCGACATCGACGCCACCGGCGCGGCGCGGCAGTCACTAGAAGCGACAGGCGACAGCATCCACATCATCAGGCCCGATGGCCACCTGGCGGCGGTACTCCCCCGACTCGACCCAGCCCCGATCATCGCCGCGCTCCGCCGGGCCGCTGGGATGCGCGCGACCCCTACCAGCATGCGGCCGGTATCCTGATTGAGCTAGACCGCAACAACGCGACCCCCAGCCTGCTCATCGCTGCTTCTGTCCAGCCAGGTTGCCTCATCAGGACAACTAAAGAATCATGAGCCAAATCATACAATCAGACCAGATTTCTACTAAAACAATATACAACTTCAGCGCCGGGCCGAGCGTACTGCCGGCACCTGTGCTGCGCCAGGCTCAGGAAGAGCTGACTGACTGGCGCGGCACCGGCATGAGCGTGATGGAGCTGAGTCATCGCGGCAAGGACTTCATCTCAATCGCCGAGGACTCCGAGGCCAGGTTGCGCGCGCTGATGCCGATACCCGACAGCTATAAAGTGCTGTTCCTGCAGGGCGGTGCTACCGGCCAGTTCGTCGGGGTGCCCGCGAACTTGTCCACCGCTTCGGGTGTCGCAGACTATGTGATCACCGGTCAGTGGGGCCAGAAGGCGTACGCCGAGGCGAGCAAGTACCTCGACAAGCTCAACGTCGCGGCGCGCACCGACCCGCACACCTACGTTCCGCCCCAAGGCGAGTGGCGGCTGAGCCGCAACGCCGCGTACGTGCACATCACGCTTAACGAGACGGTGAACGGCGTGGTATTCGACCAGGTGCCGGACACCGGCGACGTTCCGCTTGTCGCCGACGTGAGCTCGATCATCTTGAGCGAGCCGATCGACGTCACCAAGTTCGGCGCGCTCTACGCCGGCGCTCAGAAGAACATCGGCCCGGCCGGGCTCACCGTGGTGATAGTGCGCGAAGACCTGCTCGCCAGGACCAGGCCGCGCACGCCGCAGGTGTGGGACTGGTACGCGATGGCCAAGGCCGGCTCGATGCTGAACACGCCGCCCACCTACGCCTGGTACATCGCCGGGCTGGTGTTCGCCTGGCTGCAAGACGAGGGCGGCGTGCCGGGAATCGCGGAGGTCAACCGGCGCAAGGCGGAGAAGCTCTACGCGGCGATCGACGGCTCGAGCCTGTTCGCCAACCCTGTCGCCCTAGCCAACCGGTCGCGCATGAACGTGCCGTTCACAATCGCCACCGACGAACTCGAGCGCGAGTTCCTTGCCAAGGCCAAGGACGCCGGACTGGTCAATCTCGAGGGGCACCGGAGTGTCGGCGGCGCGCGGGCCAGCCTCTACAACGCGATGCCTGAGGCGGGCGTCGACGCGCTAGTCGCCTTTATGAAGGAGTTCGAGAACGCCCATGGGTAAGTTCAACGTCAGGACCTACGACGCGATCTCGCCCGTCGGGCTTGACCGATTCGGTCCTGACTACCGGGTAGGACCGGATGCGGATAGGCCCGACGCCCTCATGCTCCGCTCTCATAATTTGCATAACGAAACCATTGACGACAGTGTCCTTGCCATAGGCCGGGCTGGGGCCGGAGTCAACAACATTCCGGTCGCTGAGCTGGCCGACCGCGGCGTGGTGGTGTTCAACGCGCCTGGCGCCAACGCCAATTCGGTCAAGGAGCTCGTCGTCGCTGGGCTGCTGCTCGCCGCGCGGAACCTGCCGGCCGCACTCTCCTACGCCAAGGACCTGCCGGCCGACGACATCGCCAAGGCCGCCGAGCGCGGTAAGAAGCGGTTCGCCGGACTCGAGCTTGCCGGGAGCACGCTCGGCGTGATCGGGCTGGGTGCCATCGGTCACCGGGTCGCCAACACGGCGATCGACCTTGGCATGCGTGTGCTCGGCTACGACCCAGCGGTCTCCGCTCAGAACGAATCGGAACTGTCCGCGCAGGTGCACCGGGTCAACAACCTCGACCGGCTGCTCGGCGAGAGCGACTACGTGACCCTCCACGTGCCGCTGACCGACGCCACCGCCGGCCTGCTCGACGCCGGACGGATCGCCGCGCTGCGGCGGGGCGCCGTGCTGCTCAACTTCGCGCGCGACGAACTCGTCGACGAGCGTGCGCTGATCGCCGCGCTCGACGCCGGCGACGTGCGCGGCTACGTGACCGACTTCCCGAACGAGGTGACCTACCGGCACGAGGCGGTCATCGTGCTGCCACACCTCGGCGCGAGCACGAGCAGCGCGGAAGACAACTGCGCGGTCATGATCGCGGACGAGCTTACCGATTTCCTGGAGAACGGCAACATCAAGTACTCGGTAAATTTCCCCGCCGTGTCACTGCCGCGGCGCGGCTTTACCAGGCTGACGCTGGCCCACAGGAACTCCCCCGGCGTGATCGCCCAGTTCTCCCGCCTTGTCAGCGGCGCGGGGATCAACATCATCGAGCTGATCAACGACTGCCGCGGCGACTACGCCTACAGCATCATGGAAGTCGATACCCGCGAGCTGCCGGAGTCCGTTGTCGAGCAGTTGAAGCGTATGCCAGAGTTGCTGCGGCTCCGGATATTCAGTGAGGGCAGTTGACAAAGTCGGTAGACGCGCGCAGGCGCATGGTCGGGCTGGTGCGCACGCACTGGATCGCCTCGGTGGTGATCGCGGCTGGGCTGGTGCTCAGGCTGCTCGCACTGGTCGCCTATCACCCGGCGCTCCTCTACGTCGACACGCTGAAGTACCTGTACAACGCGTGGCCTGCCGCCGATCCGCTCGGGTACAAGCTGATACTCAAGCCGATCCTGCTGTTCGGGGACCTCGGCACGGTCGCGGTGATCCAGCACCTAGTCGGGCTCGCGATCGCGATCGCCATCTACGCGCTGCTCGTCCGCGGAGTGCATGGCTCGGGTGGGCTTGGCCTGCCGCGCTGGCTTGGCGCTCTGGCGATCGCGCCGATACTGCTCGACGCTTACCAGATCCAGATCGAGCAGACGATCATGCCGGACGTCTGGTTCGAGGCGTTCGTCGTCGCTGGACTGGTGCTGCTGCTCTGGCGCCCTGAGCCAACCGTCGGCGTGGTCATCGGCTGCGGACTGATACTCGGTGCGTCGGCGACGATCAGGCAGGCCGGTGAGATCCTTTTCCTGCCCGCACTGTTGTACCTGGCTGCCGCCACCAAGGCCAGGCGTCAGGCGATGCGCAACGCGCTGGCGCTGATCTTGTCGTTCGGCATCCCGATCGTGGCCTACAGCGGCGTCTGGTATGCCCGCTATGGTCATTTTCAGCTTTCTGACGAGGGAAGCATCGCCGGGCGGGTCGCCGCGTCGGCCGACTGCGCGACGTTGGTGCTGCCGAGGGACGAGCGGCCGATCTGCCCGACGCCCGCCGAGCAGGCGCGGGGCATCGACTGGCTCGAACACAACCACCTGTCGCCGCTCAAGCACTTCGTTGTCCCGGCCGGCACGACGCGGGTAAGCCTGCTCTCCGGCTTCGACTCGGCGGTCGAATCTCAGCAGGCTGTGCGGATCGTCGGCGGCATACTTGGCGACTCGCTCAAGCTGTTCGCTCCGACTAAGTCGGCCCTGCCCGGTGTGACCCCGATCTCGCGGTGGCGGTTCCAAAGTCACTACCCGAAGTACCTGCCGGAGATCAACGTCAACGCGAACGGGCAGATCATTCTGGGACTTCCGAACACCGGTCCTGGATTCCGGTTCCAGCCGCTCAACCCGGCCTACGGCGGCCGAGCTCAGGTGAACCGCCCGATCGCCGAGTTCTTGCGCGGCTACCAACTCGGCGGCGGATACACACCGGGCCCGCTGCTCGCGATCTTCGCGCTCGCCGGCCTGGCCGGATCGGCGGTCGCGTTCGCCGGGCGACGCATCGCGACCCGACGTGGCGGCGAGACCAGGGAACTGGAGGTCGCCGCGCTCGCGCTCGGTTGCCTGCTGTTCTTCGGCTCTGCGGTTGTCCTGCTACTTGTATCTGATATGTACCAGTTCTCCTGGAGATATCAGCTACCCGCGCTCGTCACCCTGCCGCCGGCCGGGGCGCTCGGCATCTGGGCGGTGCGCCGGCTGCTGGCCAGGCGCGAAGTCCCGTCAGCAGAAGCCGCTCCCGTTTCACCGGCAGCCGCCGAGCCGTCACCGGTCTGATTGCCCCAAGCTCCCGCCCACCACGCTTGTGGTCCCCCTTTATCGGAGCCTTCATGGGTATTAGTGTGGAGTGCTCATGCTCGTCGCCAGCCGGAGGATCTCGATGCCGCGATCACGTCCTGTATGCGAGATACCGGAATTCGCCTGGTGACCCGACCAGACGGGGCGGGAATTCGAGGTGAGGCACGCACCAAGTTTCCTCCGGAGCTTGCCGATCTCATCAGGCCGGAACTACCGAGCCTGACCGAAGAGATCATTTCCGAGGTCCGGCGCGCGATTCCCGAGTTCGCGCGCCCGATGGACGGGCCATACGGCCGGGTGCTCAGGATGGGCGTCGGTCAGGCGTTGTCGACATTCGTCGAGCTGATCATCAATCCGAGCGCTCCGCACGACAGCAGAGACGAGGTCTGCCGCAAGCTCGGCGAGTACGAAGCGGCCGAGGGCCGCAGCCTGGATAGCTTGCAAGCGGCATACCGGATCGGGGCCCACGTGGCATGGCGGCGGGCTGTCGGGCTCGGCGCAAGGCACAACATTTCCTCCGAGATCATGTCGCAGCTCGCCGACGCGGTGTTCGGCTACATAGACGACCTCGCCTCGCTGTCGACCGATGGCTACCAAAGGGCCAAAGCGAGGTCGTCGGCATCGCAGGATGAATGGCGGCAGCGCATGCTGCGGCTGATACTCGAACAGCCGGCCGTGCCGCGCCGCGCCATCGGGGACCTGGCCGAGCTGGTCGGCTGGACGTTGCCGCAGCAGGTCAGGATGGTGGCGATCCAGCCGCCGGTGATTTCAGGCCTCGCGCTGCCTGCCAACGCGCTCGCTGACCTCAAGGCCGCCGAGCCGCACCTGCTGCTTCCCGGTGACGTCGAAGGTCATCAGCGAACCGCTCTTGAAGCTTGCCTGGCCGGGCGCCCCGCCGCTCTCGGCATCAAGGTACCGCTATCGGAAGCGGCCGATTCACTGCACTGGGCCCGGCAGGCACTCGCGCTCAGCAGATCGGGTGTTATCACGGCGGGCAAGCTAATCATCTGCGACGACCATCTGCTGACACTCTGGCTGTCCGAGGGACGGCTGCTTGAGCTGCTCGCCCGGCAGGTGTTCGCCTCGCTCGGCGGTCTGTCGGAACGGCAGCATCAGCGGCTCACCGACACACTCGACGTCTGGCTGGAGACCGGCGGCAAAGCGGCCGAAGTCGCCGAGCGCCTCAAGGTGCACCCGCAGACGGTCAGATACCGGATGCGCATACTCGAGCGCGTGCTCGGGGGTCAGCTGAACGACCCGGATTCCAGGTTCGCGATGGAGGTCGTGCTGCGCGCACGGCGACTCAAGCAGGGATCCTCACATCCGGCCAGCGCGCTCGGCGCCGAGGCCTCGTTATCCCGCTCTGAGTGACCCGTGCGCTCCCCAGTCCGGCGCGGAGAGGCGGAACGGCGGCGTCGAGTACCCGGTCACTCGGTATCGCTGCCACGTATCGGGCTCGGAAACCTCGCACGGACCGCGGCCGTGCGAGGTTAGGAGCACGCCCGACGCCTTGGCACCAGCGAGCAGTTCGGCCAGCGACTCGTTGCTCGCGATCCGCCCGTACCAGTGGTATCTGCCATCGATCGGCTCGAAGTGGCCACGCAACTCGACCTGGACGTCCAACGAAACATCGTCAATGGTCAGGGTGGCTGGCCCCGAGTAGCCATCATCGGGTGCGCCCGCTCCTTCGCTCATAACTGCTCCGCTCGCCGAATACTCAGCCGTGGCCGAACCGCCGGCAACGGCTTATCTGGATCGATCTCGATACCCGCGTCCCGCATGATCCCGGTCAGCGCCGCCCAGATCAGCTCGGTGACGTAGCCGACCACGTGCGCGCGGCTCATGGACCTGCGCCGCAGCCACCACTCGCCGGTCGACTGCACCAGCCCGACTACCCCGTTCGCCCACGGCTCCGCGGCACCGGAGTCAAGGTCGAACATCCTCAGGTAGTCGCCAATAACGGCGGTGAGCGCGTTGGCTATGGATTCCTTGTCGGGATGGACCGCCGCCCAGCCCAGGCTCGGGTCGGCGAAGTCCCTGCGCGCGATCAGCCAGTACAAGTTCGGGTGCTCATCGATCACGGCGAAATACGCGCCGACGGCACCGGAGATCCGGTCGAGCACAGGACCGTTGGAGTTGATCGGTGGCATCAGCCTGGCCAGGAGCAACTCGGAGCCGCGTTCGGCGAGCGCCGCGATCAGCGCGGCCTTGTCGCTGAAGTACCGGTAGAGCACGGGCTTGGACACGCCGGCTTCGGCCGCCACAGAGTCCATGAGCAGCTCGGGACCCTCAGCGTCGAGCACCCGCAGCGCCGCGTCGACAAACTCGCGCCTGCGCTGGTCCCGGTGCGAGCTCCACCTGTGCTTGCGGGCGTCGGCGGCGCCGTCGGCCTTGACAGATTCCGTCACAAGGATGATGCTACCAGAAGTAACTGTTACCGAAAGTCATAGTTAGTTTCAATCCCCGGAGGTCCACCCGTGACAACGACCGACCGAGAGCGCGTCGCTGACCGCCTGCTCCGATCGACGGCCGCGAGGGGGTACGACCCCGATGTCGACATTGACTGGTCGGCCCCGCTGGCGCCGGACAAGTGCTACGTGCTGCCGCATCGTTGCTCGCTCTACGGCACGAAGCTCTTCGATCAGCTCAGCCAGGAACAGCGAATCGAGCTAGGCAAGCACGAAGTGGTGAGCGTGGCTTCGACGGGGATCTTCCTCGAGTCGGTGCTGATGCGCATGCTGGCGAAGGTCGCTTACCTAGGCGACCCGATGAGCAGCCACATTCAGTACGCGCTGGCCGAGCTTGGCGAGGAGACCAGGCACACGATCATGTTCGCCAAGATGATCGAGCGGCTGGGTACGCCGTGTTATTCACCGCCGAAGATCATCCTGCGGCTCGGCCGTATCCTGACCGCGATCGCGACCGGCCCATCGCTGTGGGGCGCGATCCTGATCGGCGAGGAGATCATCGACCGGTTGCAGCGCGAGATCGTCGACGACGAGTCCATCCAGCCGCTGATCAGGATGATCAGCAGGATTCACATTGTCGAGGAAGCGCGCCACGTCGGCTTCGCGCGGGCCGAACTGACCAGAAGCGTCGCCCGCACCTCGAGGCTCGCGATGTGGTTTCACCGGCTCGCGCTGGCCAGGACCGCTTTCGTGGTTTCCAGGATCATGATCAACCCAAAGGTCTACGAGGCTGTCGGGCTGGATCCGCGTGAGGCAAGGAAGGCGGCACTGGCGAACCCATATCACCAGGCCACCATGTACTACGGCGGGGAGAAGCTCGTCGCCTTCCTGACCCGGGCCGGACTCATCGGCCTGCCGGGCCGCTTCTTGTGGCGAAAGTCGTTCCTCCTAGGCTGACGCGCCGGACACGTACCTGCCTGCCCAGGCATTCCGGGCAATTATCCCGATACCGGGTTCATGATCTGGGAGGCTTTTCGTGTCTGGGAGAGTTTTCCGCGCATAGCGTGTGAAACTCTCCCAGATCATGAAACTACGGGCTCCGGATGCGGCTGACTCTCCCGGTCTTGCCCGGCCTGCCCGCGACGGCACTTCCTTAAGCTCCTGGCATCGAGCCCGGACGACAGCGTTGGACTGTTGCTGTCGTTCCAGCTCAGGTAGCGACGACAGCGTTGAACCGTTGCTGTCGTCCGGGCGACAGCACTCACTACTTTGCTGTCGTCGGGCGGCGCACACGGGGCCAGGCCAGCGCCGAAGCAATCTTCCCAAACCACCTAAACCGGTCGACGTGGGACTGCCATGCCGATGGACAATGCAAAGATCCTAGGTACCGGCCTGCCCGTATTCGATTCTCCCATTCCGTCGATAAACAACTATTCCGACAAATCTGAATGCGCAGACGATCTGCCACGGGAGTCTAAGCCGCCCGTACCGAACGGTGAATGGATCGGCCGCTCACCCTTGCGGCGGCCTATGGGGCTAGGGCAACATCGCATAGCAGGCATCCGGCATATCACTCGCGCATGGTTGCGCACAGTGATGGACCTGCATGCGGATGAGCCCCGCAAAGGATCCCACCGCCAGGAACGGGGGCACGTTGGATGACCGAAGGGAGATCACATTGAGTGAGGGGCACTATTCACGAATGCGCGGGCGG
>DATNEK010000139.1:0-7485 GCA_035553055.1 Streptosporangiaceae bacterium
GATGAATTCGGGAACCCATCAGGCTCAGCCAGCCTGAGCCCCGCGATGGGTTGCCGTATCCATCGCGGAAATCGGGTGTGAGTTCCCGGATCCATCGGGTCCGCCGACCCGCCGGGTGCGATGGATCCGGGAGTCCATCGCACCGAGCCAGCCAAATCAACCGGTGAGTGGCCAGCGACGCCTAGCGAAGATGGCGAGGTAGGAAGACGCCTCAATGGCGCCTGGAGGCTAGCGGCGAAGATACGGCAGCTAGCTGGCCGCAGGCTCCGTCGATCTCCCGGCCGCGAGTGTCGCGGATGGTGACCGGGACGCCACGGCTGGCTAGCCCAGCTTCGAACTCGGCGGCGACAGCCGGGTCCGAGGCGGTCCACCGCGAGCCTGGCGTCGGATTCAGCGGGATGAGGTTCACGTGCGCGAGCCTCCCGGCGAGCAGCGAAGCGAGCGCATCGGCCCGCCAGGCCTGGTCGTTCACGTCCCTGATCATCGCGTACTCGATCGACACCCGCCTGCCGGTCACCGCCGCGTATTCCCAGGCCGCGTCGAGCACCTCAGCGACCTGCCACCGCCGGTTGACCGGCACGAGCTCGTCGCGAAGCTCGTCATCGGGCGCGTGCAGCGAAACCGCCAGCCGACAGGAAAGCCCCTCGGACGCCAGCTTGCGCATGGCAGGGACCAGCCCCACGGTCGACACGGTGATCGCTCGCTGCGAGAGCCCGAATCCCGATGGCGCCGGCTCACTGATACGCCGGATGGAAGCGAGGACGGCGGCGTAGTTCGCCAGCGGCTCGCCCATCCCCATGAACACAACGTTGGAGACCCGGCCGGCACCTCCAGCTATCTGACCATTGGCCAGCGTCCGCAATGCGTGAAAAATCTGGGTGGTTATCTCGCCGGTAGACAGATTGCGGGTCAGGCCAGCCTGACCGGTCGCGCAGAACGGGCAGGCCATCCCGCAGCCGGCCTGCGACGAGACGCACACGGTCGCCCGGGCCGGGTATCGCATCAGCACGGACTCGACGAGCGAGCCGTCAGCGGCGCGCCACAGCGTCTTGCGCGTCATCCCCTGATCGCAGGTCTGCTCGCGGGTGACAGTGAGCAGCTCCGGCAACAACGCGTCCGCCAGGGCCTGTCGGGCGTTGCCTGGCAGGTCGGTCATGTCCTGCGCGGAGTCGGTCAGCCGACCGAAGTAGTGGCGGGATAGCTGGTCGGCGCGGAACTCGGGCTGCCCAAGTTCGGCGACCGCCGCGCGCCGGCCGGCCATGTCAAGATCGGACAGGTGCCGCATTGGGCGCGTCCTGACCCGCCGTGGCGCCTCAAGACGGACTAGCTCCAAGCAAACCTCACAGTATCCGCCAGCTGTTGCCACGTGGTCTGCGGAATGTAGATAGATTTCGATGCTATGCAGAACACGCGCTCTCGCGCCGGCCACTCCAGGGTACCGGCAGCGCCCGGACGCCCAGTCACCTTGCTCGACAGCGAGAGCCCCTACGGCAGCAGACGCGTGGTCGTAGAGTACGACGGCTGGACCACCGCTGCCTACATGCATGACCGATCCGATCCGATCGCCGCGACCTGGCTGGCCAATCACCGCAAAGCCCCCGCCGACATCGACCTCGGCCTGCTCGATGCGGGTCACGCACCCGAGATGCCCGAGGGCTACACCAAGCATCCCGATGGCAGGGCGCCGCTCAACAAGGCGTCGCTGCGGGCACTGTGGTTCGAAGAGGGCGACGGCGTAGCGATCTTCGAAGGTGGCGAGCTGCTCGCCGTCATTCCCGGCTGGTCGGACATGTCCAAGGGGATGCCTGGCTACAGCAGGGACGTGATCGGGCAGACACCGTTCGGCTGGTCGCTCGATGACGCCATGGAAGGGCTTGGTCCGCGGGTCGCTGAGGCTCAGGAGTTCTGGCAGTGGCGGCTCGATTCAGACGCCTGGGCGCAGTTCCAGCAGGACATGCTCGGCCACCTGCTCGACCGGCTCGGGCCCGGTGCGCGCTACTGGGATGTGTCGAACAACAAGCCGCCGATTGTCGGGGTCTCCGAGCGGCCGCCCGCTGGTCGGAGGTCCTACACGGTGCTCACCACCGTCGGCATGAGCTGCCAGCGGATGCCGGTTGTCGAGCAGACCGGCCAGGGTGCTAGCGGCAAGGCCAGAATCGAGCTGGCCGTTGCTACGACGCTGCCGAGCAATCAAGCGGCGAGGATCTTCCTGTGGCTCGCACAGTACCCGTGGCGCGAGGTCAGCTGGCTCGGGACCGGCCAGACGATCCGCTGGTACCACGAGCCCTCGTCCTTCCCGCTCGGCCACGGCAACGAGGCCGTCCTGTTCCTCGACAACCCGGCGCTGCTGCTTGGACCCGACGTACCCGACCTGTCAGGGTTCACCGTGACGGGAGAGCCGGTCAGGTGGCTGTGGCTGATCCCGATCAGCAATCGCGAGCGCCTGCTGGCTCAGGGCCGAGGCTCGTCCAGCCTGGTCAACCAGATGGCCTCCCAGTCCCGCGACTGGGTCGTCAGCTAGCCGCCTGGCAGGAAGATCACCAGGAGCAACCAGGCGACCGGTGCCAGGATCAGCATGGCGTCAATCCGGTCGAGCACGCCGCCGTGGCCAGGTAGCAGCGAGGACATGTCCTTGGTGTCGAGGTCCCGCTTGATCATCGACTCGACCAGGTCGCCGAGAGTGGCCGCAGCTGCCGCCGCGGCGCCGAGTACCAGGCCGTACCACACCTTGCTGTGCAGCAGGTAGGCCATCCCGAGCGCGCCAGCGGCAAGGCACGTGATCACCGAGCCTGCCAGTCCCTCCCAGGTCTTCTTCGGGCTGATCCTTGGCACCATCGGGTGCCGCCCGAACAGAATGCCGGCGAAGTAGGCACCTGAGTCACTGCACACGGCCAGGATCACGAACAGCAGCGCCCGGTGAGCCCCGTTGCCAGGTGCCAGCATCAGGGCCACGAAAGTCGCCATGCCGGGCAGGTAGATCAGGGTGTAGACGCCCGCCGTGACGTCGCGCAGGTAGCCATGGGCACCACCACGCAGCCGCCAGGCGAGCACGACGACGAACGTCAGCGCAAGCGCCGCGAGCGCATCGGTTGGTCCGCGCCAGTAGCCGAGTCCGTAAGCCGCCGCTCCGCCGATCGCGATTGGAATCACCGGCAGCTTGATCTCGTGAGTAGCGAAAACGTGAGCGAGTTCCCACAACGCGGCCGCGACGATCACCGCGACAAACGCGAGAAACGCGACCTTGACGGTGAGGAGCGTGACGAGTACAAGCGCGCCAAGGCCGATGGCGACGGCGAGAGCGACCGGGAGGTTGCGACCAGTCTCGATCGTCTTTCGTTCGCTCACCTGGCTTGGCCTTTCCTCCGTCGGCGAGCATCGCGACCAGCCGCGCGCGGACGTCCGCAGCTCGGCAATCTGCCGCAAATCACGCCATCCCGTGTGCCAGCCCGTGACAAACGGGAGGCGAGATGCTCCTCTTTGAGAGGCAAAGGTTATACCTTGGGCTGTACTACCCCATGGGAGTGACCCCCAGGGAACCCCGAGGGGAGCTAAACCTCAAGCAGCTCTGCTTCCTTGTGCTTGAGCAGCTCGTCGACCTGGGCCACATAGGTGTGGGTGACCTTCTCGAGTTCGGCCTCGCCTCGGCGGCCCTCGTCCTCGCCCGCCTCGCCGTTCTTCACCATCTTGTCGATGGCGTCCTTGGCGTGCCTGCGGATGTTCCTGATTGACACCCGGCCATCCTCGGCCTTGTGGCGGGCTACCTTGATGTACTCCCTGCGCCGCTCTTCGGAAAGCTCGGGAAAGACCACGCGGATGATCGCGCCGTCGTTGTTCGGGTTGACGCCGAGGTCGCTATTGCGGATCGCCCTGTCAATGGCCGCGAGCGATCCCTTGTCGAAAGGCTGGATCACCACCATCCTCGGCTCCGGCATGTGGAACGACGCCAGCTGGTTCACCGGGGTCTGCGTGCCGTAATACTCAACGGTGATCTTGCTGAACATCGATGGATGCGCGCGGCCTGTCCTGATGTTCGCGAAATCTTCTTTGGCGACCGCGACGGCCTTCTCCATCTTCTCTTCGGCTTCGAGAAGAGTGTCGTCAATCATTGCGGCTCCTCAGTACCCTTTGCTGGCGTTCTAGTTGCTGGCGCTTGTCGTCCCGCCGTGTCCGTTCCCGCCGTGTCCGTTCCCGCCTACCAGAGTGCCGATCCGCTCGCCTCGAACAGCGCGCACCACGTTGCCCTTGCCCATCAGGTCGAAGACGACGATCGGCAGATCATTGTCCATGCACAGGCTAACCGCCGTAGCATCCATGAACTTCAGTTCCCGGACCAGCACGTCGCTGTAGTCGAGCCGGTGGAACATATTGGCGTCCGGCTCCTTGCGCGGGTCGGCGTCGTAGACGCCCTCGACCTGGGTGCCCTTGAGCACAGCTTCCGCGCCTATCTCCAACGCCCGCTGAGCGGCGCAGGTGTCGGTGGAGAAGAACGGTGCGCCGAGCCCAGCGCCGAAGATGACGACCCTGCCCTTCTCCAGGTGCCTGATCGCACGCCTCGGGATATAGGGCTCGGCGACCTGGCCCATCGTGATCGCGGTCTGCACCCTCGTCTCGACGCCAAGCTTGTCTAGCACGTCCTGCAAGGCCAGGCAGTTGATCACGGTGCCCAGCATCCCCATGTAGTCCGCGCGAGCCCGGTCGATGCCGCGATGGGAAAGCGCCGCGCCGCGGAACATGTTGCCGCCGCCGACCACGACGGCTACCTGGACGCCGAGACGCAGGGCATCCCTGATCTCCCGGGCGATATGCGACACCACGTCAGGGTCTATGCCAAGCCCGGCACCGCCAGCGAATGCCTCGCCGGACAGCTTGAGTACCACCCGGTGCCAACATGGACGCTCGCCGTCACGTTCATCGTCGGGCTCGACCGAGTCATGCGCGGTCACCGTGCCAGCACCGCTGCTGATCACAGCACCGTGCCCCGGATAGGCGCTATCTGGCAAAACGGGCTCCCCTCGCACCACGTCGGTCTCAACTAGCCTGCCCTATCTGGAACCTGGCAAAGCCGCGCACCGCCGCGCCCGACTCGGCGAGCAACTGTTTGACCGACTTCTTCTGGTCTCGCACGGTTGGCTGCTCGGTAAGCACTACGTCCTTGAAAAAGGCGTTAAGCCGACCATCGACGATCTTGGGAATCGCCTGCTCGGGCTTGCCCTCGTCGCGAGTCAGCTGCTCCGCGATCCGGCGCTCGTTGGCGACTACGTCGGCTGGCACTTCCTCGCGCGTGACGTACTGAGGACGCATGGCGGCGATCTGGTGCGCGATGTCCTGCGCGACATCAGCACCCGAGGTGTCGATGTCAACAAGCACGCCAAGGGTCGGCGGCAGGTCGGGCGACGACTTGTGCAGGTAGCTCACGATGTAGCCGTCGTAGTACGCGGCAAACCGGCCGAGGTCGAGCTTCTCCTTGAGAGTGGCACTGGCCTCTTCGATCAGTTCAGCCGCGGTGTGGCCGTCGCGTACGTCGAGCGCGAGCACTTCAAGCCGGTCGCTGACCCGAGCCCGGAGAGCAGCGCTTGAGATGTCGGCCGCGACCTGCTGGAACAAGTCGGTCTTCGCGACGAAGTCGGTCTCGCAGTTCAGTTCGAGCAGTACGCCAGCCGCCGCGCCGTCCATCGCGGACGTTACCAGACCGTTGGCCGCGGTCCGGCCGGCTCGCTTGCCGACGTCCTTGGCACCCTTGATGCGCAGGGCCTCGACCGCCTTTTCTACGTCGCCATCGGCTTCCACCAGGGCGTTCTTGCAGTCCAGCATGCCCGCGCCGGTCAAGTCGCGAAGCCGCTTCACATCTGCGGCGCTGTAGTTCGCCATGTCCCCATCTCTCGCAGTTCTTCTTGTGCCGGCTCGCGGCGCCGGTCATTTTTCGCTCATGCTCTGTGCCCTGGTAGCAGAACACCTCGGCAGGCACCTCCGTGGCCGGAGGCGAACCTCGCCAGCCGACGGATGCTTGCGGTTACTAAGCCGTCTCGCTAAGCCGTCTCGGTTACTCCGCCGTCTCGCCGGCCGACTCACCGTCGGTGGTCAGCTCGGTGCCAACCTGGGTCTTCTCGGCCTCCTTGACGTCCGCCTCGGTGGCCGCGGCTGCGTGGACCCCGGTCGCGCCGGTCGAGGCGTCGACGGTCGCCGCCGTCCCGTTGGAAGCGGCGCCGTTAGCGGCGGGACCGCCGTCGAGCGACCTGCCTTCGAGCAGATCCCGCTCCCACTCGGCCAGCGGCTCCTCCGCGCCCAGCTGGCCGTCACCGGTCGGCTTCTCCTCACCTGCGGCCCGGCCGGCCCGCGCGATCAGGCCATCGGCGACGGCGTCGGCCACGACCCTCGTCAGCAACGCGACGCTGCGGATCGCATCGTCGTTGCCGGGGATCGGGTAATTGACCTCGTCAGGGTCGCAGTTGGTGTCGAGTATCGCGATCACCGGGATGCCAAGCTTGCGCGCTTCGCTGATCGCGATGTGCTCCTTCTTGGTGTCCACCACCCAGATCGCGCTCGGGATCCTTGACATGTCCCTGATCCCGCCAAGCGAGCGCTCGAGCTTGTCGCGCTCCCGCCGTAGCTGCAGAAGTTCCTTCTTGGTCATGTTGGAGCCCGACACGTCGTCGAAGTCGAGCTCCTCAAGCTCCTTGAGCCGCTGAAGCCGCTTGTACACGGTGGAGAAGTTGGTCAGCATGCCGCCGAGCCAGCGCTGGTTGACAAACGGCATGCCTACCCGGCGTGCCTGCTCAGCGATCGCTTCTTGCGCCTGCTTCTTGGTACCGACGTAGAGCACGGAGCCGCCGTGCGCGACGGTCTCCTTGATGAACTCGTAAGCGCGGTCGATGAACTGCAGCGACTGCTGCAGGTCGATAATGTAGATGCCATTGCGCTCAGTGAAGATGAACCGCTTCATCTTCGGGTTCCAGCGCCTCGTCTGGTGACCGAAATGCACGCCGCTCTCGAGCAGCTGTCGCATCGTGACGACCGGTGCCATGCCGGTGTCCTTTCCTGTCGTGCGCCCGCCAGCAGGCGTGGGCGCGGTCGGTTTGTCCTAGCGCCCGTACGCACCTCGCCGCGGGGTGCCCCGCGGACCGAAGAGGCGCGTTCCTGTGGGAGATCGGACCCAGCTCCCGCAGCGGCAAGCGGACGCGCGAATTGGCTTTCGAGCACGCTGGCATGAGCCATGCGAACCTAGGCCTGACATGAAGTCTACATCGAGCCCGCTGGGCGCGCTCCCGATGTACAGGCGCGCTGGTTCCGACTTCTACTTCACAACCGCGTGATAACCGCCAGCCGACCGAGAAAGCAGTCCGGATGAGCGACGACCGCTGAGGAATCAAGCCGCCAAGTGTCAGATTGGCACCGGAGAACGGCGACGACGCTGCTGGCGCCGGGGGTTCCCGACCTGGTTCCTCCGGATCAGGCCCTTGGATGGGCCTGCCGGTATGCCGACAAAAG
>DATNEK010000140.1:0-15039 GCA_035553055.1 Streptosporangiaceae bacterium
TGAGTGCTGTCGTCCGGACGACAGTAACGGTTCAACGCTGTCGTCGCGACCTGGGCTGGAACGACAGTAATGGTCCAACGTTGTCGTCCGGGCTCGATGCCAGGAGCTTAAGGAAGTGCCGTCGCGGGCAGGCCGGGCAAGGACCGGGAGAGTCAGCCTCATCCGGAGCCCGGAGTTTCATGATCTGGGAGAGTTTCCCCCGCTATGCGCGGAAAACTCTCCCACACACGAAAAACCTCCCAGATCATGAACCCGGTATCGCCATGATTGCCCGGAATGCCCGGGCAGGCACAGGCGTTCCGGCACTCCCGCGCGCCCAGGCAGCCACCCCGGAAAGCCCGGCCACCCCAAGGACGCCGGTCAGTCCGTCCGATGCGACCTTGCAAAGACCTGGCTGTGCACCGTTGTCACTCGCAAGTGCGGGTCGGACATGATCTGCGCCTGGCAGAACAGGTCGGGCAGGAACTGCTTGTGGCTGAACAGTATGGTCTGGTCGGCGAAGTGAGGCGACGCCGGGTTCGACGACTCTGAGTAGGTCAGGATCGTCGAGCCGACCGGACAGGACGAGTTGTCCCAGGTCACGACCTGGATGAAGGACGAGCCGCTGTCGGGCGCGGCGCCCGGCCCGGTGTAGATCGCGTTGTAGATCCCGTCCGGGTCGCCTGGACCACCGGGGATCGGGATGTCCTCGCCGTGGTAGCTGACGAACTGGACCGATCCGAGTGTCGCATTCAGCGGGATGTGGCGCCGGTTCAGCAGGCGGATCGCGTCGCCGAGTGCGTGCCGCACCGTTGAGTTGGAGGTGTCCAGCCCGAACGGCGTCGTGACCGGCTTAGATAGCTGGAACTTGTGCGAGAACGGCGAAGGCTGCGCGCCGCTCGCGTCGTTCCAGAACGCGCCGAACAGCACGGGGCCGCGCTGGTCGGGGTTCCAGTGCAGGTTCCAGTGTGCGAGCACCGTGCAGGCGTTGCCGGTCTTGACCGTCCCGCCGCCCGTTGTCGGTGCCGAGCCGCGGAAGCTTCGGCACATCGCGACCAGGCTCTTCCTGGTCAGCGTGGCCGCGTAGTCGAGATCAGAAAGGTCGAGGTGCTCCATGGCGGCTGGTGTGAACCCGCGCGGGCCGAGGCCGTCAGTGCCGTCGATCCTGGCCTGCACCTCGATCAAGCCGATCCTCGTCCGCAGAGATCGCGGCGAGTTAACGGTGCCGATGATTCTGGCGAAGCCGGTGAGCGGGTGGTGCGGGTTGGCCAGCCAGAAGCTGTCGTTCGAATTGGTGACGAAGTCAGTGCGAAGCAAGGACGGCTCCTGGCCTGGGCCTAGCAGGCCAGGAGCGGCGGCGTGCGGCCCGGTGATCCAGTCGCAGGCGGTCCTTGACCCGTCGAGTATCGGAAGGCCGGCCTCAGCGAATGTCAGGACGCCGAGCCCGGTGTCGCATGCGTGCGCCAGCTTGTCGGGCACTCCAGGGATCGCTCCGACGTCGGCGTAGAGCGCTTGGCCCTGCTTGTCGGCGGCAACCGTGTTGACCCAGGGAATCCCCTGGTACTTGCTGATGACCGACAGTACCTGGCCGGTGCTCTGAGCCTGATCGATGCCGAACCAGGTGTTCATCGCGCGCGAGAGGTTCGCGGCGTTCACGTCCCGCATGGCGAAGGCGGTGCTGCGCGTCCAGGCCAGCGAAATGCCGTCAAGTGAGTTGAATATCGGTCCGTAGCGAGTCGAATACAGAGTGCGGCTCAGCGGCGCCAGCTTGCCGTTCGGCTTGCGGATCGTGACCGTGACCCGGCGGGCGGTCATCGCCACCGTGCGGCCGTTCTCCCGGTATTCGGTCGGGTGCTTGGGCACCAGAGTGAGCTGGTAAGGGGTGAACCTGAAGGCGGTCGAGACGGTGTGGCTCCAGGCGACCGCGTCGTTGTGACCGATCAGGATCAGCGGCACACCGTACAGCGAGGCGCCGGTGACGTTGATCTCTCCGGGAATCGTGAGCTGCGCCTGGTAAAAGCGCTCGGTGCCCGTCCAGGGGAAGTGCGGGTTGCCGAGCAGCAGCCCGTGGCCGTTTGTTGTCCCGCCCGACCCGATCGCGACCGCGTTGCTGCCAGCGGCGTCGTGGGTGGCTCGCAAGCGAGCAGCGAGCAGCCTGGCGGTCCGGCGCGGGCTGGTCAGCGCCGGTGGCCGGGCGCCGGCCTTTGGCGGGGCGGCCTGAGCGATCGCGTCGATCACGGTGCCCTCGCCGCTGAGCAGCATGAGCTGGTAGAAGCGAAGCTCAGCGTCACCGACGGTGATCGGCTTAACCCATGGCCTGCCCCGGCAGGTCGGGTCGGTCACGCCCTTGGCGCCGCCGACGCTGGCGAGGTAGTGGTTGTAACCTTGCACATAGCCGGACAGCATCTGGCTAATTCGCGGGTCGATTCCCTTGGTGAGCTTGCTGATCACGCCGCTGTCGATGATCTGCTTGAAGAACAGATCGGAGTCCAGGTCCGTCGACGACGCACCGTTGCCGCCCTGGACGTAGGTGCTGTTTGGCCCGAAGTACCTCGAGCGCTGGGCGGCGACCGTCACGTAGTCGTTCGCCATCGTGCAGAGGTTGTCTTGCGCGAACGCGAAACCGTACCCGAAGCCGAGGCTGGTCCAGTCGTGAGCGAGTATGTGCGGCACCCCGCCGGTCGTGCGGCGGATCGTCGCGACCAAGCCGTGATGTGCGTGCTTGGCCGAGTGACCGGCGGCCTGCGCCGGGGCTGTGAACGTGGCTGGCAGCAACGCTACGGTCGCGGCCAGCGCCGCCGCCACCGGCAATCCGCCTGCCGCCCTTCGCAGGCCTTGCCGCAGTCGCCTGCTTGCCGATTCCTCAGTGGACGATAGGCGCATTATTGCTCCTCGCTAGCTGGTCAACGCAGATCCGTGCTACCGACTACCATGCGTCATTTATCAGCTAACGGGCAAACAGGAAAGGGCGGCTGAGAATAAAGCGGCTCGGCTCAGATCAACGCCGCGAGTGCGACGAGATCGTCGGCGACGACATCGACGTCGGCTGGCGCTTGCGGGGCGCCCCGCTCGGGCCCCCATTCGAGCGGTCGCGGTACGAATCCAGTGCGCAGCCCGGCCCGCTTGGCACCTTGCAGATCACCCGGGTGGCAGGCCACCATCAGCACACGCTCTGGCGGGACGTCGAAGTAGTCCGACGGGAGCAGGTAGACCTGGGGATCGGGCTTGTAGCTGCTGGCGAGTTCGGCCGACAATATGCAGTCGAACGGCATGCCGCCCGCCCGTGCCAGCCTGGTGAGCAGGCCGAGTCCGCCATTGGACAGCGGCGTGAGTATGTGCCGCTTCCGCAGTTCGGTCAGGCCGGGAACCGTGTCGGGCCATGGACGCAGGCGGTACCAGGCGAGGACGAGTTCGTCGCGGTCGGCTTCGGTGAATGCCTGCAGTTCGCAGGTGGCGATCACCTCGTCCAGCATGATCGCGTGCAGCACGTCGAGCGATTGATACTCGCGCTCGCCGCGCAGCACCCCGGTCAGCGTCGGCGCGTAGCGCGATCGCCACGCGTCGGCCACCGCCGCCCAGTCGGCGTTAAGACCGCGGCGTTCGCCAATACGTGACAACTCGGCTGTGATGCTCGTCCGCCAGTCCACGAGGGTGCCGAACACATCGAAGGCGACAATCTCAATGTCCACGCTCTTTCACCTCGCTGCTCACCACAGGCCCGCCACCCAGGCCGGCCGCCATCAGCTTCGCACGGCCAGGCGGATGCTTGACGCCCGCCACGTGGGTAGTAAATGGTAAGCGCGCCCCAAATGTGAGTCGGCGCCAATCCGCTTGGAGGATCTACGTGCTTCGCCCCCGAGCCGCGATTGCTACGAGGCCGGCCGCTGCCATGGCGGTCGCGTGTGCGGTCGCCGTTCTTGGCCTCGCCGGCTGCTCGATGAACCTGACGGCTGGCCCGACCTCGAAGTCGCACGTCAAGGCCCATTCGCCACGCCATTCAAGGCCGCACGCAAGATCGCGGAAAGCGCATCACCGGCACGCCGGGTCCGGAGCCCGCTCCCATCCGCGTCGGCCAGGCCGCCATGTGGCCGCTCGAGACACCCTGGTGACCGAGCCCGCAGCCGGATTCTCGGTCGTCTACCGCCTTATCAACGCCGCACGGCACAGCATCGACATCACGATGTACGAGTTCGCCGACACGACAGCCGAGCACGCACTCGCCGCGGCCGCCAGGCGCGGCGTCGATGTCAGGGTCATCTTGGACCGGCGGGAGGACCGCCTCAACTCGGCCGCGTACCGGTATCTGACGTCGCACCGGGTCAAGGTTGTCTGGTCATCGTCCGGCTTTGACTACACCCACCAGAAGACGCTGGTGTCCGACCAGTCCAGGGCGCTGGTCATGACCGCGAATCTGACCAGCAGGTACTACTCGACGAGCCGGGACTTCGTGGTGGTTGACGGGTCCCGTTCTGACGTCGCGGCGATCGTCAGGGTCTTCGACGCCGACTTCAGTCACCGGCCGATCCAGCCCGGTGACGGCCGCGACCTGGTCTGGTCTCCGACCGACTCGCAGCGGCAGATACTCGGGGTGATCAACGGCGCTCGCAAGAGCCTGCGCATCTACAGCGAGGAGATGTCCGACTCTGCGGTAGATGACGCGCTGATCAAGGCCGCCAAGCGCGGCGTGGACGTGAGCATCTGCGGCGAGAACGCAGATGGCCAGTACGACGCCGTCTTCGCGCGGCTGGCCCGCGCCGGGGTGCACATCTCGTACTACAGCTCTTTCCGCGGGTTCTACATTCACGGGAAGGTCATCGAGGCTGACTACGGCACCGACCACGCACGATCTTTCATCGGGTCAGAGAACTTCTCCGAGACCTCACTTGACCGCAACCGCGAACTCGGCCTGATCACGTCCGGCCCGGCGATCCTCGCCTCGATCGCCAGAACGTTCGCCGGCGACTTCAAGCGCGGCAAGCACGTGGCCTAGCCACGGTGCTGGCGTCGCCCCTCGGCTGCTCCGAGTCACTTGCTTTCGGAGTTTTTCCGCATAATTTTGCGGGATTCGCGTCATAGCTGGGGGGTTGGGCGGTCTTTCTTGGTGAGTCAATGTTGCGACGGCGGCGTTGAGCCTTGGCTGTTGCTATGGCGACAGCGCTGTCCCCTCGCCTGTCGTCATAGCCGTCTCCGCGGCGGCAACGGACGCGGTTGTCGTCGCGACAGTGGCCTTGCGGTGAGTGGATGGGCCCGGTCAGTGGGGGGCGGGCCCATCCGCTCCCGCCCCTCGCCGGTTAACGAGTCACTTGATCAACGGGTCGCGGGGGAGGCCGAGTATGCGCTCGGCGATCTGGTTGCGCTTGATCTCAGACGTGCCGCCTGCGATCGACATGGCGCGATGCGCCAGCGCCAGCATTCCGGCCATACCGCCAGATCCTTCGAGGAAAGCAACGTCAGCGCCGGCCAGCGCGACCAGGATCGCTGCCGCCTCATGGCCGGTCTCTGACAGCACCAGCTTGGTGATGTTCCCCTCGGGACCTGGCCCGCCGCCTGCCACCGCCCGGTGCGCGCTGCGCAAGTTAAGTGCCGTCATCGCCTGGACGCGCGAGATGTGCCGGCCGACCCTGCCCGCGCCGCCTGGCAGCCGCTCGGGGTGGGCGTCAAGCGGCTTGATGAACGTGGCTGGCGGCAGCGACATGCCGCCATCTCCGCCGCCGATGCTCACGCTCTCGTTTCCCAGCGTCGCCCGCGCGACAGTCCAGCCTCCGTTGACGGGTCCGACCACGTCGTCGTCGGGAATGACCACGTCGGTGAAGAACACCTCGTTGAAGTCCGAGTTGCCTGTGGCCATTTTCAGCGGTCTGACCGAGACACCCTTGGCGTGCATGTCGATGACCATCATCGTGATGCCCGCGTGCTTGGTTGCGGTCGGGTCGGTGCGAACGGTGGCCAGCCCGTAGTGCGCCACGTGCGCCCCAGAGGTCCAGACCTTCTGGCCGTTGATCACCCAGCCGCCTTCGACCCTGGTGGCCCTGGTCTTGACTCCGGCCGCGTCGGAGCCGGCGTCAGGCTCGCTGAAGAGCTGGCACCAGATCACCTCGTGGTTCAGCGCGGGAACCACCCAGCGGGCGACCTGCTCGGGCGTCGCGTACTGGATCAGGGTGAGTATCACCCAGCCGGTGATCCCGTAGCCGGGTCGCTTGATGCCGGCGGCGGCGAATTCCTGCTCGATCACCAGTTGCTCGATCGCGCTCGCGTCCCTGCCCCACGGCTTCGGCCAGTGCGGCATCACGTAACCGGACTCGACCAGCGCGGTCCGCTTGGCGTCCTCGTCCAGGTCCCGAACCCGGTCGATGAGCTCGCGCACGGCCGCGCGGATCGGTTCGGCTTCAGGCGGCAGGTCGACGTGCCGGTCGCGCCGGACCCCGCGCCTGACCTCGTCGGTCACATCGACGGCAGCGGCCCCGGCGTCGATGATCGCGCCGATAGCCGTGGCCCTTCGCAGGTACAGGTGCGCATCGTGCTCCCAGGTGAACCCGATGCCGCCGTGCACCTGGATGTTCAGCTGCGCGCACAGATCGGCGGCCGCCACGGCCAGCGTCGCCGCGATCGCCGCGGTATAGCTGGCCTGGTCACCGCCCGTGCCTGGACTCCCGGCAGCCCGCGCGGCGTCCCACACCGCCGCCGTCGCGAGTTCGGTCTCGACCAGCATGTTCGCGCAGTGGTGCTTCACCGCCTGGAACATCGCGATCGGGCGGCCGAACTGCTCGCGCACCTTGGCGTAGGCGCTTGCGGAGTGCGTGGTTTCGCGGGCCACCCCGGTCGCCTCGGCGGCGAGCACGAGCCGCGCTAGGTCGACCAGCCGAGCCCGGCCGCCGGCGATGACCTGGGCTGGCGCGCCGTCGAGCGTGACTCGAGCTGCCCGCCTGGCTGGGTCGAGGTTCGCCGGCACGGTGGCGGTGACGCCGCCACCGCGGCAGTCGACGACAGCGACGTCCTCGCCAACTCCCACCAGCAACACGTCGGCTAGGTGCCCGCTGAGCACAGTGCCTGCTTCGCCTCCGGCGAGGCCGTTGTCGACCGACACGTCCCCGCCGAGCGCGACGGTGCCGATGAGCGACCCGTCGGCGAGCCCGGGCAACCACGCGGCCTTCAGCTCGTCTGGCCCGATCGCGGCGAGCACGGCGCTGGCGATCACGGTAGGCACGAGTGGCCCGGGAGCGACCGACCGGCCGAACTCCTCGGCCACGATGACTACCTCGGGCAAGCCGAAACCTGAGCCGCCGTACTCTTCTGGCAGATGCAGGCCAAGCCAGCCAAGCCCGGCCAGGTCGGGCCAGAAGCTCGGCAGCTCCTCAGCCTCGGCGGTCAGCAGGGCTCTGGCGGCGCCGAGAGCGCCTTGCTTGCTGAGGAAGTCAGAAACCGTCTGGGCGAGTGCGCGGTGTTCATCAGTGATGGCGATCGACATGGCTGAACAGTAACCTCAACTTTTCTGGCCGGACAACAAGGGACGGCGGCTGCCGGGCCTGAACAGTGACTCCTGCGCGATACCGGCCGCCAGTCTTCCGTCTTTGCTGAAAATCCGGCCCGTGTACATGCCGCGACCGCCAGCGGTCGACTCCGGCTGCAGATCCATCAGGACCCAGTCGTCCATGGCGACCTGGCGGTAGAACCAGACAGCATGGTCCAGGCTGGTCAAGATGCCCACGTCGGCGACGCCGCGCACCGAAGCGAGTCCGCTGAACATGTCGGAGACATAGGTGAGCGCGCAGGCGTGCATCGTGTCATCGGGCAGCTTCTCGCGTGATCGCATCCAGACACGAGATGGCCACTGCTGACCTTCAATGGCCTGCTCGGGCACCCTGATCTCGATCCCGAGCATGCGGGTGTGGAACGTGAAGCCAGGCAGCTCATCGGGGTCGGTCACCTCAGGTGCCTGATACGCCTGATAGTCGTAGCCGTCCTCGATGACGTGGAACGATGCCGTCAGGTTGAAGATCACGTTGCCGTTCTGCACCGCGATGACCCGGCGGTTGGAGAACGACCGGCCATCCCGGTCTCTGTGCACGGTCAGCAGCACAGGATAGGTCGGATCGCCGCGGCTCAGGAAGTAGCCGTGCAGCGAGTGCGGATGCCGTTCCGGCGCGACCGTCTCGGCTGCGGCGCGCAGCGCCTGGGCGGCGACCTGACCGCCGTACAGGCCGAATTGGTCGTCGAAGACGACGGCTGACCGGTAGAGGTTGGCGTCGATGCGTTCGAGCGTGAGTACGTCGAGCAGCGTGGGACGCGCCACGTCAGCTGCCTGTTCGGCGGGGGATGACATGGCCCATTGATATCACCAGCGCCGGGATGCCGGGTCGCCGCGTCTGCGGGCCGGCCGCATCTGCGGGTGTCGCCTCTGGTAGGTGTCGCCTCTGCGGGTGTCGCCTGCGTTAGCTGGTCGAGACGGCTGCGAGAACGGCGAACAGCATCGTGCCGGTCGCGAGCACGCCATGAGCGGCCGGGACCAGCGGTGATAGCCACCATCTGGGTCGGCGCGGCGTCGGCTCTGGCCGGTCGAGCACGCTGGCGACCAGCTCGTCGACCAGCCTGTTCGTGAGGGCATCGTCCTCAAGCGCCGCGACGAGCATTTCGTCGGTGGTGATGCCGATCATGCCGTCGTAGCGCCGTCGCGCGGTTCCGGCACCAGGGCGGGAATGGGCCGAATATGGCGTCCACAAGGTCAGCGCTCCGACGCCGAGCCCGATCGCCGGGGCGAGGAGGCCGATCGACAGCCAGGCCAGCGGTGCGTCCCCGGTCACCACGAAGCAGATCCACGAGACCAGGCCGGTAAACGCCAGCCCGGCGTGCCCGAAGATCACCGACCTGGGTACCGCACCCGGTACGTCGCGGTTGACCCGGTGACCGCCGCGGCCGATCCAGGAGGTCAGCATGTACCCGCCGAATGCTTCGGTGGCCAGCCAGCTAACCAGCGTGGCAACGGCGAACGAGTGCCCAGGGCTGCCGTGCATAGGCGAGCCTTTCAGACGGCTACGAGCAGCAGGCGGCTGGCAAGCTCGGTGCCGACCGCGAGGCTGGAGCACAGCAAGTCGTAGCCTGCCTGGTCATCCCTGACCTGCCAGAGCAACTGCGAGTTCGTCCAGGCCAGGTCACGCGACGAGTTGATGGTCCAGCAGGCGATGAGGTTGCATACCGCGGCGAGATGGCGGTCGGCGGCGCGTTGCGCCGCGGATTCGAACGACCGCCTGACCGATTGCTCGATGGCGTCGAGCAGTCGGTCAACCTTCTGGTAGTCGGCTTGATGCGTGTCATCGGCCGGTGCGGTGCCAAGCTCGGAGCATGTCCGCACGACGGCGATTGGCAGATCATGGTTGATGTGAGCGTTCATGCCGGCCAGCGCGAACTGGATCGGCTCGATGCCCGGTTGCTCACGCTGTTCGATCAGCGGCCGCCACGCCAGCGGCACCGTGGGCGGGTGCGCGGCGGCGTCGGCCGCGTCGAAGTACAAGTTGGCGAACGCGACGTCGAGTCTGGTCATGAACTCAGGATCGGCGAAGAAACCGGCTTTGATCCGCTCGCCCACCTCGCGGGTCACCTCAAGGTACATGCGGTTGAAGCAGGCGAGCCCGTCCGTGGCTGGCAGCCCGGCTTCGATGGTCTCCATCCGCGCGATCGCCTCGTCGATCGAGGTCACAGTTGCGACCGACGCTGGTAATGGCGCAGGCATAAGCGTCACTATACGATTTCGGCCCGAGGAGGCGCACATGAGCCAGGCTGGGGACGTCCAGGGCTGGACAGCCGAGATAGCGGAGATCCGGCGTCGTCGCGAGCTAGCGCTGGCGATGGGCGGGCCGGAGAAAATACAGCGGCAGCGCACTTCTGGTCGGCTCACCGTGCGCGAGCGGATTGACCGGCTGGCCGATCCAGATAGCTTCGCCGAGATCGGTGCGCTCACCGGGTTCGGCAGCTACGACGGCGACGGTCGGCTGCTGTCGATCCTGCCGGCCAACTTCGTCGCGGGAACGGCGCGGATTGACGGCCGGCCTGTGCTTCTGGGTGCCGATGACTTCACCGTGCGCGGCGGTTCGGCTGACGCGGCGATTCATGCCAAGCAGATCTACTCAGAGCAGTACGCGAACGAGATGCGGCTGCCTGTGGTTCGGCTGCTCGACGGGGCGAGCGGCGGCGGCAGCGTGAAGACCACCTACGAGACTGGGTTCACCTACGTGCCTGTCAACCCAGGGTGGGACGTGGTCGTTGACAACCTGTCAGTGGTCCCGGTGGTGGCGGCTTGCCTCGGGCCGACCGTCGGCCTCGGTGCGGCGCGCTTGGTGATGTCGCACTTGGCCGTGATGGTCGCCGGGGTCGGCCAGCTTTTCACCGCGGGGCCGCCTGTCGTACGCGGCGGCACGGGCGAAGATCTCACCAAGGAAGAACTCGGCGGCGTGGCCGTGCACCTGCGGAACGGCACGATCGAACGGTTCACGAGCACGGAGGACGAGGCGTTCGGCCTGATCCGTAGTTTCCTTTCCTACCTTCCGCACAGCGTCTACGAGCTGCCGCCGGTCCTTGCTTGTGACGATCCGCCTGACCGGCGCGATGAGAGCCTGAGCACGGCCATACCCCGCAACCCGAGGCTGCCCTACCGGACCGTGCCGATACTCAAGGCGATCTTCGATCACGGCTCGGTCTTCACCTATGCCGAGTACGGCGGCGCCACCGTGACCGCGCTGGCCAGGCTGGGCGGCCATCCGGTCGGTGTCATCGCGACCGACCCCTACAAGGGCACCACGATGTCGATCGAAGGCGCCCAGGCGATTACCCGTCTTGTTGACCTGTGCGAGACCTTCCACCTGCCGCTGGTGAGCCTGACCGACCAGGGTGGCATCACGATCGGGCGGGTCGCGGAAGAGCGCGGTACGGTACGCTACAGCGCCCGCGCGATCACGGCCCTGTATCAGTCGCGGGTTCCCCAAGCCGAGGTGATCGTGCGGCGGGTGTACGGAGTAGCAGGCGCTGGAGCCGTCAACAGGCACCGGCCCGGTCGCAGCTGGGCTTGGCCATCCGGTGACTGGGGATCGCTGCCGCTGGCCGGTGGTGTCGAGGCCGCGTTCCGCGCGCAGATCGAGCAGGCGGACGATTCGCGGGCCGAGATCGAGCGGATCCGGCGGACCCTGGCCGCCGTCAGCTCACCGTTCCGCACCGCCGAGCGGTTCGGCGTTCAGGACATTATCGACCCGCGCGACACCAGGCCGCTGCTGTGCGACTGGGTGCGCCAGGCCTATTGCGTGCTGCCAGAGCGGCTCGGCCGGCCTTCGTTCGGGATCCGTCCATGACAGAAAGCTGGTACAGCCGCGCGGGCGCACGGCAGTGGCGGTGCGAGCCGCCTTCCGGCGACCCGCGGCTTTTTCACATGAGCCTGCCCGGCTATCGGCCGACCGAGCTCACCGAAGTGCCCGCGCTGGCCGATGAGCTCAACGTAGGGCGGGTGTTCGTCAAGGATGAGTCTGGGCGGCTCAGTCTCGGCGCCTTCAAGGTGCTCGGCGCATCGTGGGCACTCGCGCGGGTGCTGAGCGGCACCTCGGGCATTCGTGATTTCGCCGCGCTCGCGCTGGCCGCAGCGGCCGCGCCAGTCGAACTCGTCACGGCCACCGACGGCAATCATGGTCGCGCCGTGGCCTACCTCGGCAGACTGCTGAGGCAGCGGGTACGCGTCTTCGTGCCAGATGTGGTACCGGCCAGCGTGGCGGCCATGATCGAAGCCGAGGGGGCGACGGTGGCGTCGGTGCCCCAGTCATATGACGCGGCAGTCGAGCAAGCGGCCCGTTATGCCGGCGCCCAACCTGGCCGCGTGCTGGTACAGGACACAGCCTGGCCAGGGTACGAACGGATCCCTCGCTGGATCGTGGCGGGTTACGAGACGTTGTTCAGTGAGATTGACGAGCAGCTCGGCGAGCGCGGTGCCGGCAGCCTGGACCTGCTCAGCGTGCCGGTCGGAGTTGGCTCGCTGGCGCAGGCGGCGGTAGAGCACTACCGGTCAAGGCCGCTGCCCAGCGAGGTCGAGCCCGCAACCCTCGCTGTCCCCCCTGCTCTCGCTGCGCTCGCGATGCTCGCTGCGCCCGCTGTGCTCGCTGCGCCCGTGCTCGCTGCGCCCGCCGTGCTCGCGGTCGAGCCAGAGGCGGCGGCGTGTTTGCTGGCTAGCCTGCGCGCGGGTGGCTGCGGGTCGATCGACACAAGCGCTACCGTCATGGTCGGCCTGAACTGCGGCACCCCGTCGATGCTGGCATGGCCGGTGCTGTCGGCCGGCCTGGATGCGGCGATCGCGGTGCCCGACGCGGCCGCAGTTACGGCCGTCGCCGACCTGTCCAGTCACGGTATCTCGGCAGGCCCGAGCGGTGCGGCGGCCCTGGCTGGCGTTCGGGCGGCGCTGACCGGCCCCGGCGCGAGCGATCGCCGCGGGGAACTCGGGCTGACATCATCGTCGGTAGTGGTCATGCTGAGCACCGAAGGTCAGGTGACGACGACATGAACGATCAGCCAGTCAGGGTAAATCGGGACCGGCTCTGGGACACGCTTATGCGGCTCGCGCGGATCGGCTCGTATCGCGACGCCGCCACCGGGTTGACTGGAGTGCGGCGGCTCTCTCTGACCGATGAGGACGTCCTTGCGCGCCGCCAGGTCATCGCCTGGATGCGGGAGGCCGACCTGGTAGTGCGCATCGACCGTATCGGCAACGTGTACGGCCGCCGGGCAGGCACGTACGATGACCTGCCGTGCGTACTGATGGGCTCCCACATCGACACCGTCGCGACCGCCGGTGCCTTCGACGGGACGCTCGGCGTGCTCGGCGGCATCGAAGTTGTACGGACGCTCAATGAGCACGACGTGACCACGCTACGGCCGGTCGAGGTCGGTTTCTTCACCGAGGAAGAGGGCGTACGTTTCGGCACCGACATGCTCGGCTCGGCGGTCGCGGCCGGCCGGCTGACGCTCGACTACGCGCACAAGCTCACCGACGACGCCGGAGCGAGCATCGCTGAGGAACTGGTCAGGAGGGGTTTCGCCGGGCCTGAACATGAACGCAGGCCAATACCGTTCGCCTACATCGAATGCCATATCGAGCAAGGTCCGATCCTGGCCGCCGCCGGCGTCGACGTGGGCATCGTCACCGGCGTCCAGTCGATCTCGTGGCAGCGGCTCGAACTGAGCGGCGCCGCCGGGCATGCGGGCACGACGCCGATCGAGCACCGGCAGGACGCGGGACTCGCCGCGGCCGCCGTGATCGTCGAGATCCGCCGCATGTGCGAATCCGGCCAGTTTGGCGAGCTGCGCGGCACGGTAGGCAAGCTGGCGCTCGAGCCCGGCCAGACCAACGTCATCCCGGCCAGCGCGACCATGACCATCGACATGCGCGTGCCAGACGACGACGCGATGACTGCCGCGGAGGCGCACCTCGCCGCGTTCGTGGCCGACCTGCCGCGCGGTTACCGGGTGACCGGCAGACTGGAGCGGATGGCCAAGACCTGCGTGGTCCGCTTCAACTCCGATGTTCAGGCGCTGCTGGCGGCCACGGCCGATGACCTCGGGCTGCCGTACGTAAAGGCCATGTCGGGAGCGGGCCACGACGCGCAGGAGATCGCCGCGATCTGCCCAACCGCGATGATCTTCGTGGCCGGAGAGAACGGCGGCGTCAGCCACACCCCGCGCGAATACTCCAACCCGACCGCCTGCGGCAACGGAGTTGACCTGCTCGCCAACGCGATGCTACGCCTAGCCAACCAGCCCGACCGCTGAGCGAGGGCGTGCGCCAAATTCAGTGTTTACCACGATGCCGCGGGCCGCCTGAGCCTGCAACCACGAAAGTTCGGCGGCATCGGAGCGGTCGAGTAGCGATCGTAGGTAGCAAGAATCGGGAGCGTGACTATGAACCGGAGAAGCCTGATTGCCTGCTACTGGTATTACCCGGCCTGGTGTTCGTCACGGCCGCAGCGCCGCAGCGTCCCAGGGCTTTGCGTTGTCGGTTTGGTTAGCCGCCTGGCCAGCCAGCATCGGTGCGGCCGGCGGTACTGGCCAAGGACGGCCGGTCGGGGTGCGGACGGCGGGTCGGGGTGCGGACGGCGGGTCGGGGTGCGGACGGCCGGTCCGGGTGCGATGGATCCGGGAATTCATCTGGGCGGCGCGGCCCGGCAGCGCGATGGATGCCCGAACTCACACCCGTTTTCCGCGATGGATCCGGGTATCCATCGCGGGGGTCAGGCCCGCCGGGCGCGATGGATCCGGGTATCCATCGCGGGGTCAGGCCCCGCCAGGCGCGATGGATCCGGTAATCCATCGCGGGCACGCCGCACCACCGGGCCAAGCTGGCGCGGCCAGGCGCGGGCGGAGCGGGCAGCCGCAGCCGCCGCCCGCGATCCAGACCAGGCAGCGCCCCGGCACTGCGCACCCCACGCCCACCGCGCCCACCGACAGATCAGCACATCCCGAACCGACTATGCAAAGACCCTGCGCAGCGTCCAGCCGTCCCGGCGACGACATTGTCGATGAGGCTCATGCAGGCCGGAAAGGCGCCATTCGCGAACGTGAACGTGAACGTGAACGTGATTGTCTACTACTGGCCGTTCAACCCGCCTGCGCGTTTCGCTCCGCCAGTAGTGGCGATCGCGCGGACATCGGCTCGCGGCAAGTTCAGTGTGAGGTTGAACACCTCCAGGGTGCAGCGCACCGGGCTTGCCGACGTCGGATCGGGGCCGGGGGGCGTTCAACCCGGTGTTCCGGTGCAGCGGATGACCGGGCGGAAAGTTGCCGTGTGCACGGCGGATGATTGTCGCGCCACGGATGGTTGACCGCGTGATAGCACGAGAAGCATCCGTAACGCGACAATTATCCGTGATTCACCTTGGAACCTTCCGCGACCAGCACGGGAAGTCTCCGGAACACGCCAGTCATCCGTCACGCACACGGCAATTCTCCGCAGACAGCGGCCCCAGGATGCCACGCACCAGTCAACCAGCTTGCCCAGGCCGAGCAGGTCGGCGTCAACGTCGAACCGGACGTCGGCCGGCC
>DATNEK010000141.1:0-7422 GCA_035553055.1 Streptosporangiaceae bacterium
GCACGGACGCGCTGATGTCGTCGGGTATCACCGCGATCGCCTACGAGACCGTGCAGCTCCCCGACGGGTCGCTACCTCTGCTTGCCCCCATGTCCGAGGTGGCCGGGCGGATGGCGCCTCAGGTCGGCGCGCATCACCTGCAGCGAGATGGCGGCGGGCGGGGCGTGCTGATGGGCGGGGTATCCGGTGTATACGCGGCGAAGGTCGTAGTGCTCGGCGCGGGCGTCTCCGGAATGAACGCGGCGGCGATCTCCATCGGCATGCAAGCCGACGTGCTGCTCGTGGACAAGAACGTGGGCAGGCTGCGTTCGGCCGACGCGATCTACCAGGGCCACTGCCAGACCGTCGCGTCCAACATCTACGAGATCGAGCGTGCGGTCATCGACGCCGACCTGGTGATCGGCGCTGTGCTCGTGCCGGGTGCCAAGGCGCCCATGCTGATCTCCAATGAGCTCGTCTCGCGGATGAAGCCAGGCTCGGTGCTCGTGGACATCTCGATCGACCAGGGCGGCTGCTTCGAGGACTCACATCCGACCACCCACGCCTCACCCACCTACCTGGTCCACGAGTCGGTCTTCTACTGCGTGGCCAACATGCCAGGGGCGGTTCCGCACACATCGACCTACGCGCTCACCAACGTGACCCTGCCCTACATTATGGAGATCGCCAAGTACGGCTGGCGGGAAGCGCTCAGGCGCGACCCGTCGCTCGCTCCCGGGCTGAACACCCACGACGGCGCCATCACCTGCGGGCCGGTCGCCGAGGCGCATGGGCTTCCTGTCGTGCCGCTGTCCGAGGTGCTGACCTGACATCTGTCTCCGTGGCCGTCCGCCGCTACCTCGACCACCTTGCCGTCGAGCGCGGGCTGGCCGCCCATACCCTTGAGGCGTACCGCAGGGATCTGCACAGGTACGCCGCCACCCTGGCCGCGGCGGGGCGGACCGAAGTCGACGGGGTGACCACAGCCGACGTCGCTGACTACGTGGCCGGGTTGCGCGCTGGTGACCCTGACCATCCACCGCTCGCGGCAAGTTCGGCCGGGCGGGCCGTGGTCGCGGTGCGCGGGCTGCATGCGTTCGTGCTGACAGAGGGCCTAGCGCAAGCCGATCCCGCCAAGGCCGTGCGACCGCCAGCGCCGCCGCGCAGGCTGCCACATGCGATCCCTGTTCCCGACGTGGCCAGGCTGCTGCAAGTAGCGGGGGACTCGCCGCCGCAGCGGCGCGACCGCGCGCTGCTCGAGTTGCTCTACGGTACGGGCGCCAGGATCTCTGAGGCGTTGGGCCTGGATGTCGATGATCTTGACCTGAGCGGCGCTGGCGGCCGGGAGGGGAGTGCCGGGGGTGCTGGCGGGCCGGTCGCCACGGTCAGGCTGGCGGGTAAGGGCGGAAAGCAGCGGATCGTGCCGATTGGCAGCTACGCCTGCCGCGCGCTCGACGCCTACCTCGTGCAGGCCAGGCCGTCGCTCGCGGCCGGCGCGCGCGATGGTCAGCCGAGCCATGCCGTCTTCCTGAACTCGCGCGGAGGCAGGCTCACCAGGCAAGGCGCCTGGGGTGCGCTGCGGGCCGCGGCGGCCAGGGCAGGGCTCGATGAGATCTCGCCGCACATGCTGAGACACTCGTTCGCCACCCACCTGCTCGACGGCGGCGCTGACGTCCGGGTCGTGCAGGAATTGCTCGGGCACGCCTCGGTGTCAACCACTCAGGTATACACGCTCGTCACCGTGGATAAATTGCGCGAAGTGTACGCGGCAGCGCATCCGCGCGCACTCGGCTAGCGTTTCGCGAATTCGGGCTGGCTGGGCGGCTGAATTGGCCGCAAACGGTGAGTCGGCTTGCCGCGGCCAAGTGCAGGCCCTAGAGTCCGGAAGGCAGCCGTCCGCAGCGTGCGCGGCTGCCGGGGAGGTGCAGAAGTCGTGGCAGCTTCACTGCTATCGGAGGTGCCCACCAGTAGGTTCGGCCCGACTGGTCGCCTGCTTCCGGTGTTTCCCGAGCCGGAACCGCTGCTGCGGCATGGTCCCGCCCGCGTGGTCGCGGTCTGCAATCAGAAGGGCGGAGTTGGCAAGACGACCACGACGATCAGCCTGGGCGCGGCGCTGGCCGAGGTGGGGCGGCGGGTGCTGCTCGTGGATTTCGATCCGCAGGGCGCGCTGTCGGTCGGTCTCGGATTCCAGCCGCACGAACTCGAGGCCACCGTCTACAACGTGCTAATGGACGCCGAGGTTACCGCGCATGACGTGCTATTCCCGACCAAGGTCGATGGCATGGACCTGCTGCCAAGCAATATCGACCTGTCCGGTGCCGAGGTACAGCTGGTGCACGAGGTCGGGAGGGAGTTCATACTCGGCCGGGTGCTCGCTCCGCTGTTGCCCGAATACGACATCGTACTCATCGACTGCCAGCCGTCGCTTGGACTGCTCACCGTCAACGCGCTGGCATGCGCCGACGGCGTGCTCGTGCCGCTTGAGTGCGAGTACTTCGCCATGCGCGGCGTAGCCCTGCTGATGGAGACGATCGACAAGGTGTCAACCAGGCTCAGCCCCAAGCTGACCATGGACGGGCTACTCGCCACCATGTATGACTCGCGTACGCTCCATACTCGGGAGGTGCTCGCCGGAGTCGTGGCAGGCTTTGGCGACAAGGTGTTTCATACCGTTATCAACCGGACGGTTAGATTCCCAGACGCCTCGGTCGCCGGAGAACCGATCACGGTCTTCGACCCGACGTCGAGCGGCGCTGCTTCCTACCGGGAGCTCGCCAGGGAGGTGCTTGACCGGTGGCAGAGGGTCGAGCTCGCAGGTCAGGTCAACGCCGGCTAAAAGTCCCCGGCATTTCCGAACTGCTACGCCCGGCTGCTGCCAGCCCTGTCAGCGCCGACCAGTACGACGTCAATCTGCGCCAGGCCAGCGGCAGGGAGAGCCACAGCAATAAGATCACTGTGTATCTGTCCGGTGCCGAGCTTCTTGATCTGGAACGGGCGAAGCTCACGCTGCGCGGCTACGGACTTTCCGCCGACCGCGGCAGGATTGTCAGGGAATCGCTGGCTGTCATGCTCGCGGACTTGGATGCCCACGGCGAGAACAGCCTGATGGTGCGTCGGCTACGCGAGGGATTTTGACCACAATGCAGAAAGACGGGACCGGGAGTGCCGGGGTCCCGGGTGGGTCTGGTGGCTTCGAAGTGCACCTGGATGTCTTCGAAGGACCGTTTGACCTGCTGCTCGCGCTGATCGGGAAGCACAAGCTCGACATCACCGAGATCGCGCTGTCGGTGGTGACCGACGAATTCATCAGCTACATCGGTGCGCTGGCCGATCGGTGGGATCTCGACCAGGCGAGCTACTTCCTCGTGGTGGCCGCGACCCTGCTCGACCTCAAGGCGGCCAGGCTGCTGCCGTCAGGCGAGGTCGATGACGAGGAAGACCTGGCTCTGCTCGAGGCAAGGGACCTGCTGTTCGCGAGGCTGCTGCAATACCGCGCCTACAAGGAAGTGGCGGCTATCCTGGCCGCACACATGGCGGCGCAGCGCCGCAGGTTTCCTCGGCGAGTGCCGATGGAACCCAGGTTCGCTGACTTGCTGCCCGAGGTGCTCCTCGGGCTCAGCCCCGAGCAGTTCGCGGCCATCGCCGGGAGCGTTCTCGCACCGCGCCGGCCTCCGGTCGTCTCGACAGCGCACCTGCATTCGCCGAGGACGACGGTCAGGGAGCAGGCAGTCATCGTGGCGGCGAAGCTCAAGGTCGTCGGCCATGCCTCGTTCCGCGAGCTATCGCAGGACTGTGAGGACACCTACGAGATCGTCGCGAGGTTCCTGGCTGTGCTCGATCTCTACCGGGACAAGCGTGTGTCGTTCACGCAGGACGCGCCGCTCGGCGATTTGTATATCACCTGGCTGGCCGACGATGATTCGGTTGACGTGCAGCCCGGCGCCGACGCGGCCGCCGGCGAGCCGACCCAACCAGACGACAGGCAAAGATGAATACCCACCAGGAGAATCCGTTGGCGGCAGAACCGCCCGAGGCGCCCGGCACGCCTGGCACCGAGGCGTTGTTCCCCCCGGCTGACCTGAGCGCGAGCCTTGAGGCGATCCTGCTGGTCGCCGATGAACCTGTGCCGCTTGGCGTGCTCGCGCAGGTGCTCGAGTTGCCGAGGGAAACGGTTGGCCGGGCGCTGGCCGAGCTTGCCGATCTGTACCTCGCGCAAGGACGAGGCTTCGACCTGCGCGAGGTGGCGGGCGGATGGCGGTTCTACACCAGATCGGAATACGCGCCGGTGGTTGAGAAGTTCGTCCGTGACGGCCAGGAGGTCAGGCTCACACAGGCGGCGCTTGAGACGCTCGCCGTCGTGGCGTACCGCCAGCCGGTCGGCCGGGCTCAGGTTTCCGCGGTGCGCGGTGTCAACTGCGACGGCGTGATGCGGACGCTCACGTTGCGCGGGCTGGTTGAGGAGGCCGGAACCGACGCGGAGACCGGCGCGATCCTGTTTCGCACTACGTCCTATTTCCTTGAACGGCTTGGCCTGGCGAGCCTGGATCACCTTCCCGAGCTTGCGCCATTCCTGCCAGATCAGCTTGATGACGAGCCTGATGCGGGGCCCAGTCGTGCGTGAGCGAAACAGGCCAGGCCAGGCGGGTCGGCCAAGGCACGACTACGAAGACGATGACGACGGGGGTCTCGAACCCGGCGAGCGCGACAGTCTCGTCGACGTGCCCGATGGCGTCAGGCTGCAGAAAGTCCTTGCCGCAGCGGGCGTTGGGAGCCGGAGAAGCTGCGAGGAGCTCATCGGCGCCGGCCGGGTAGAGGTCGATGGCGAGATCGTTCGCAGGTTCGGCGCGAGGGTTGATCCGCAGCGGCAGGTCATCAGGGTCGATGGCAAGCGGATACCGGCAAGCGCCGACTTGGTGTATCTCGCGCTGAACAAGCCTCCCGGCGTCGTGAGCGCGATGTCGGATGACAGGGGCAGGCGTACCATCGCTGACCTGATCGCCGATCGGAGCGAGCGCCTGTTCCACGTGGGCAGACTCGACTTCGATACCGAGGGCCTGATTTTGCTCACAAACGACGGCGAGCTCGCGCATAGGCTCGCGCACCCGAGATACGGGGTGCTTAAGACATATCTAGCCGAGGTGTCCGGGCCGGTACCCAAGGATCTTGGTCGTCGGCTGACGACCGGAATCGAGCTCGAAGACGGTACTGTAGTCGCCGATCGGTTCCGTGTCGTGGATCGAGCCGGATCGCGGGTGCTTGTCGAACTCGCTGTGCACGAGGGCCGCAAGCACGTAGTGCGGCGAATGCTCGCGAAGGCCGGTCACCCGGTGAGTCGGCTGGTCAGGACTCAGGTCGGGCCAGTCAGCCTCGGATCGCTGCGCCCGGCCGCTACCAGGCGGCTGACCACGGCCGAGGTCGGCGATCTCTATGCTGCCGTAGGGATGTAGAGGAGAGTTCGTGCAGGTCAGAGCCATCAGGGGCGCTGTCCAGGTCGACGCTGACGAGCGTCATGCGATTCTGGATGGCACGGCCGAACTCGTCAGCGCGGTGATGAGCAGGAACGGCCTGAGCACTGACGACGTGATCAGCGTGCTTTTCACGGTCACGCCAGATCTCACGGCAGAGTTCCCCGCACTCGCGGCGCGGTCGCTCGGCTTCCAGGAAGTGCCGCTGCTGTGCGGCACCGAGATGAGCGTGCCTGGCTCGATGCCGCGCGTCGTCAGGCTGATGATGCACGTACAGACCGGCAAGGACCGGTCCGATATACAGCACGTCTACTTGCATGGCGCGGCGGCGCTGAGGCTGGATATCGCACAATGACGAAGCAGCGGCAAGTAGCCGGCCCCGAGACGGCCGCGGTGATCGGCACGGGCCTGATCGGGACGTCGATCGCGCTCGCCCTGCGCGCCGCTGGCACGCGGGTCTGGCTGACCGACCCCGATCAGGGCGCCGCCCAGCTTGCGGCCGACCTTGGCGCTGGCGAACTGCTGCAGCCCGATGCCGACCTCGCCGAGCCGGCCGACGTCGCCGTGCTCGCCATGCCACCGGCCATGGTGGCTGCCTCGCTGCAGGCGGCGCAGCGAAGAGGGCTGGCACGGTGTTACACCGACGTCGCCAGCGTGAAGGAGCTTCCGCTGCTCGGCGCCCTTGAGCTTGGCTGCGATCTCGCCACGTACGTGCCGGGTCATCCGATGTCGGGCAGGGAGCGCTCCGGTCCTGCCGCCGCTCGCGCCGATCTGTTCGTCGGGCGGCCGTGGGTCATCTGCCCCGTCGCTGAAACCGATCCTGACTGCGTGGACGTCGTCGCGAGCTTGATCGGCGCCTGCGAGGCGTCGGTGGTGCGGATGTCGGCGGCCGAGCACGACCAGTGCGTCGCGCTCGTGTCTCATGTACCGCATCTGGTCGCAACGGCCGTGGCGGTGCGGTGCGCGGACGCCGGCGAGCGCGCCCTCTCGCTAGCAGGGCCTGGTCTCCGCGACGTGACCAGGATCGCCGCGAGCGACGCTGCCCTATGGACCGAGATCCTGAGCGCCAATGCCGGGCCGGTACGCGAGGTACTGCTGGCGGTAGCCGAGCAACTCGGCACGGCCGCGGACCTGCTCGCGGATATCTCGGCTGGCCATGAAGAGTCAGGCAAGCTGCTGACGGCACTGCTTGAGTGCGGTCGCGAGGGCGTCGCGAGCATTCCAGGCAAGCAAGGCGGGCCAGCTCCTGACTACGCGATCGTCCAGGTGGTGATCGGTGACAAGCCGGGTGAGCTTGCCAGGCTGTTCGCAGCCGCTGGGGCGGCCGACATCAACATCGAGGACGTCAGGATCGAGCACTCGCCGGGCCTGCCCGTTGGCGTCGCCGAGTTGTCGGTCCGGCCCCAGTCGGCCCGTCGGATGTCGGCCGTGCTCGCCGATGCTGGCTGGCCGGTAGCATCTCCAGCGTGAACGAAACGGCCGGCCGAACCCGCCCACAGGTCAGCGATCCAGATGCCATCGGTCTTGACGACGGTGGAAGGCCAGGTCCTGGGCTCGTCGTCGCCGTCGACGGCCCGTCGGGCTCAGGCAAGTCAACCGCGGCTCGGGGTGCCGCGCTTGCGCTCGGGCTTCGCTACCTGGACACGGGCGCGATGTACCGCGCTATTACCTGGTGGATGCTCGAGCACAACATTGACCTCACCGACACCGACTCGGTGGCCAAGCACGGCATCGGCTTGGGTATCGAGATCAGCACCGACCCGGCCGCGCAGTTCGTGCTGGTCGACAGCGTGGACGTGACCGCGCAGATCAGGAGCCGTCGGGTGTCCAACGCGGTGAGCCTGGTCGCCGCGATCCCGCGGATCCGTCAGTTCGCCAGGACGATGCAGCGCAGAATTATCGATCGGGCGGAGGTCGAGGCTGGCGGGATCGTGGCCGAAGGACGTGACATCGGCACAGTCGTCGCGCCGCATGCGCC
>DATNEK010000142.1:0-19532 GCA_035553055.1 Streptosporangiaceae bacterium
GGTCGGCCTGCTCTATGTCGACGATCACGCGGGCTCGTCCCTCGATCGTCCCGGCGGACACCGGCAGGCCGACCAGCGCGCCCGCCGGCACGTCTTTGCGCCGGTACGAGCCCGCGACCGCTTCGCCTTCTGAGGTGAACACGCGCGGGGGAGTGAGCGCGTGGTACGACGCGAACGCTTCCTTGCGCTCGCGGATGAGCTCGCTGTCGATCTCCTGTGTGCGCACTACGTCTTCGATCTCGGGGAACGTGAGGAAGAACACGTCTTCCGCCTCGCGCAGCACGCCGGCCCGTACCAGCCGCTCGGCCTCGCCGAGCAACGCCTGCTTGTACACGAAGTAGCGACTGACCATGCCGTACTTCGGATACTCGCGATAGCCGATGAAGGTCCGCACTCGGTCGATCATCTGCTTGGTCTCGTCGGCCTTGGCGTCGCCGTCGGGCAACGCCCGCAGGCGCTCGAGCACCTCGCGCTCCTTCGCCTCGGCCTCAACGCGCCCTTGCTCGAAGCGCCGCGTTCCCTCCCCAGCCTCGAAGTTCTCGATGTTGGCGAGGATCACCGGCACCAGCATCGACGGCCGCTCGCTCCAGCGCGGTCGTGTGATGTCGATCTCGCCCACGCAGCGCATGCCGTATTCGTCGATGTAGGCACCGATGGCGGCCTGCGCCTGCGGCCCGCCTTCGATCGTCGACAGTTCGTCGAGAAAGTCGTCATCGTCGACGCGTCGCAGGAAGGCGATCACGTCGGGATGCGGGCGGATCGCGTCGGCGACGTCCAAGAGGGCCAAGCCCATCTCGGAGGTGACGTTGTTGGGGACGGACTGCGTGAGGGTGTCGGCTACGTTCTTGTCGCCGAGCCACTCCTCCAGGTGCTCGTTGAGCCACCCGGCGGCCTCCATTGCCAACATGAACACCTGGAAGCTGCGTGGCTCGAACAGGATCCGCTTCATCTCCTGGATGTCCTCGAGGATGGCATCGATCAGCGCCGATCCGGTCTTCGACTCGATGGCGCGCCGCAAGGCCGCGACCGACGCCCGGTTGGTGGCGATGAGTTCGTCGACTATCGCCGGATCGGTCTCGATCGGGTCGGGGGGCGCGAGGAATTGTGCCACCGGACCGTCGTCGGAGACCAACGGGATGAAGTCGCGCTCGACGATGGTGCGGAGTGCGTCCCCGGTCAGCGGGTCGGACTTTGCGAAACTGGCGACGAGGCGGTCGCGGTTGGTGGGCGAGGCGAGGTGGTGGCTGACGTCGACGAACAAGCGACCACCGGCCGCGTGCATCGGCGCAGCGGCGGTCAACTGCCACATGGAAATGCCCAGGGGTTTCATGGCGTCGGTCATCATCTGCTGGTGGCCGACGGACACGTACACGCGGGGTGCGTCGTCGGCCGCGGCGGGGATGGGGAACAGCGTGGTGATCGGCCGGCTCTGCACGATGTGGAAGTCGTCATCAACCAGGCACCATTCGATGTCCTGCGGTCGCCCGAAGTGTGCCTCGATCCTGCGACCCAGTCGCGCCAGCTCGACCACCTGCGTGTCCGTGAGCGCAGGTCGCGTCTGCGACGCCGGGTCGATCGCGCGGTGCTGGGTGCCTCCTCCGGGGAGCGCTTCTATCGCGAGCTGCTTCGACGCGACGATCTTCTGGACGATCTCGCCATCGCGCACCTTGAACACGTCCGGGTTCACCAGACCGGACACGACCGCCTCGCCCAGGCCGAAGCTCGCGTCCACGAACTCGACCTGCCGGTTGCCGTTGACGGGGTCGGCCGTGAACAGGATGCCGGACGCCTGCGGGATGACCATCTGCTGAATGACCACGGCCATGTGCACTTGCCGATGGTCGATGCCTTCGCGCAGGCGGTAGGTGACGGCGCGCTCGGTGAACAGCGAGGCCCAGCACCGGCTGACGTGCTCGAGAATCGCCGCCGACCCGACAACGTTCAGGAACGTGTCCTGCTGGCCAGCGAAGGACGCGGTGGGCAGGTCCTCCGCCGTCGCGCTCGACCGCACCGCGTACGCAACATGCTCGCCGAGCCGCGCCACCGCGCCGGTGATCGCTGCGGCCAGATCATCGGGCATCGCGATCGCTTCGATGGTCTTGCGGAGCTCCGCGGCGCGCGTGCGGATCCCGTCACGGTCGCCGGGGTCTATCTGCGCCAGTCGATCGAGCGCTTCGTCGATCGCCGGTGCGCTCGCCATGATCCGCAGGAACGCGGCCGTCGTGAGGCAGAAGCCGCGCGGCACCCGGATGCCATCGATCCGCGCCAATTCCCCGAGGCTCGCGCCCTTGCCCCCGACAAGCGCGACCTGCGTCTGGTCGATCTCATCGAATCCCAACACGTCGTTGCCCATGAGCACCTTTCCGCGACAGTCTGCCAGCTCGCGCGCTTGCCTAAAGAAGTGCGGCTAACACTGATGCGGCGGGCGGCTGGTCTCCGGTATGCCAAGTTCTGTATAGATGTCTTGTGCGTGCTGTCGATGTTGGAGTGCCTGGCCGGGAGAGCTGGCCGCGTTGCAGGCGGCGGCTAGGCCATCGTGGGCCCGAGCTTGCTGGTAGCGGTTTCCGCCATTGCGGGCGAGGGTGAGTGCTCTGGCATAGCATCCATGGGCTCGGCGAGGCTGGCTAGTCGCGAGCAGCCTTTCCCCGGCGGTGTTGAGCGCATCAGCTTGCCCGTTGGTGTCGCCGAGCTGGCGGTAGATGCCGAGGGCTCGCTGGTCATATTTCGCAGCCTCGTGGTGCTGGCCCTGCTGGTGACAGACTTCGCTGAGCCTGGTCAGCGCGTAGGCCTCAACGCTGCGGTTCCCGGTTTCAAAAGACAGTTCGATCGCTTTCCGCTGGTAGTCGCGAGCTTGTTGCTGGTGGCCCTGCAAGTAGCAGATCGTGCCGAAGGTGGCCAGCGCTATACCGTGGCAATACTTATCTTTGATCTTGCGGGCCAGTGTGAGAGCCTGCTGACCGTGGTCGGCCGCATGGTCATATCGGCCCTGGCGGAGGTAGACGGTGGCCAGGTTGGCCAGCTGAATGACCGCGCCGACCTCGTTGCCTATCTCGCGATCAAGGTCGAGGACCCGCTGGTATCCGTCGGCTGCCTGCTGATAGCGGCCTTGCAGGTCGTCGATCGCGGCGAGATTATTCAGCGCCCGGGCTTCGGCAAGCTGGTCGCCTATCTCGAGGGCGATGGCGAGGGCATTCCTGTGATGGTCGGCAGCCTGCTGGTGGCGACCCTGTTCTGCGTAGTAGTTGCCTAGGGTGGTCAGCGCGTGAGCTTCGATGGAGCGGTCGCCACAGCTACGGGCGGCAGTCAGTGCGTGGCCGGTCACAGTCAGGCCCTCGGCCCAATGTCCGCTCCAAAGATAGCGATGCAACGTCACGGCGAGGCGGATGGTATGGCCAGGCCAGCCCTGAGCAGCGGTGTAGGCGGCGACTGCCGTCAGGGTAGACAGTTCGGCATCCAGCCAGGCCACGGTGATGGCGGCCTGATCACCGAGGTCTGGGTCAGCCGAAGCCGTTGGTGTGGTGCCGATCCCGTGGTGGATCTTGGCCGGATCCAGCCGATTCGTTGCGGTGGCGGCGGCGGCCAGGTAGTAGTCGAACAGGCGAGTCAGCGCGGCCCGCCGGACCTGTTCGTGGTCGTGATCGGCAGCCAGGCCAGCCGCATAAGCGCGAAGCAGGTCATGCAGGCCATAGCGGCCTGCACCAGCGGGCTGGATCAGGTGCGCCTGAGCCAGCACGTCTAGTAGCTGGGTCGCGCGGGCGGGGCTGATATCGGCGAGGGCGGCGGCACTGTAGCGATCCCAGTCCACCCCCACATGCAAGCCAAGCAACCGGAACATCCGCGCTGCATCGTCGTGCAGGTGACGATAAGACCAAGAGAACACGCTCGCTACCGCAGCCCGCGGATCGCCGCCTGCATCCAGCTTATCGACCCGGCTCTGCTGATTGGCCAGCTCAGCGGATAGGTCCGCGAGGGGGATGCCTGGCCGGGCAACAGCTAGTTCAGCGGCGACCCGCAGCGCCAGCGGCAGCCGGGCGCACTGCTCGGCCAGCGTTGCCGTAGCGGCCGGGTCAGCGTCGGCGCGGTCGCCGATCAGCGCGCGCAGCAAGGCGAACGCCTCGCTGGTCGGCAGCAGGTCTAGATTCAGGCGGCGGGCACCGTCCCGCGCCACCAGCCCAGGCAACGCGTCCCGGCTGGTCACCACCACCATCGCCGCCGGGCTGCCGGGTAGCAGCGGCCGGACCTGCTCCTCGCTGACGGCGTTATCCAGCACGACCAGCATCTTCTTGTCGGCCAGCAAGGATCGGTACCTGGCCGCCCGTTGCTCTTCCTCCGTAGGGATGTCAGCGGACAGGACGCCCAGGGAGACCAGGAACTGGGCCAGTGCCTCAGCAGCGGGAACCGGCGGCCCAGGATCATAACCACGCAAGTTGACATAGAGCTGGCCATCGGGGAACATCTCCTGCGCCCGGCGTGCCCACCGGATCGCCAGTGCGGTCTTGCCCACCCCAGCCGTTCCTGACACGGCCGAGATCACCACAGGTCCCGCCGCGGCGGTCGGCCATAGCCCGCGCGGGAGCAAGGCGTCTAGCTCGGCTAGCTCAGTTTTCCGCCCGATAAACGCGCTGACCTCAGCTGGTAGCTCTCGCGGCACTGACAGCGCCGCTGGTCCGGCTAAAGCAAGAGCCGGAAGGTCCGGGTCGGCCGGGGCGTCCGTGAGAATCAACGATTCTTCGGCAATGGCCGCTAGGACCTTATCGACGGCAGCCCGGCCACGCGCGGCAGCGATGAATACCATCCGGACTCCGCCGTTCAAGCCGAGTGCCTCAGCCAGCCACCGAGCGGTGTCCTTGCGAGCCGTCCGGCTCAACCCCCGCTCCAGGTCGCTGATCGTCCGTGGGCTCAGGCCTGCCGCCTCGGCCAGCTCTTCTTGCGTTAACTTCGCCTGCGCCCTCAACCATCGCAGCAAGCCAGCAAAATCCAGCGCAACCGGCCCAGTCACGATCCGCTGCTCCCGTCCGCCAGGCAGCACCTTCGTTATGCCAATACCAGAATACGTAATCAGGTTCCACCCGTCACGGTCGTAACTGAAACCGTGAGTCATTTTGTGGGCAATGCCGTGTGGTGAGGAGTCCTCTTGCTGGCCAGACTCGAATACGTCTCCGCAGGCAGATTTCGAAGCCAGCAGCAAAGGAAGGAGTCACGCGGATTACTCGTATTACCGCGGCATCGGCTACCCCTGATTGCCGGAATTCAGCCCGCACAGGAAGGAAGACATCATGAACCCGCATACCTCCACGGCCGCCTGGCGGATCGTGGCCACCGCAGTGGTGACCTGCGCCGCCGCTGTCGCCCCGACAGCGGCCCTAGCCTCCACCGGATCCTACGCCCGCTTAGCCGGCCCTTACCGTGTGGCCGCCCCGCAGCATGTGGCCGTCCCGCACCGTCTGGCCGCCCCGCACCGTCTGGTCGGCCCGCACCATATGTGGCCGCGCGGCGGCCACAAGGCACCCCTCGCCGGTATTCCACTGCTCAACCATGGCGGCCCGGTGCAGAACGCGCCCCGCGTATACGTGGTCTACTGGGACTGGGTCGGCGATGCCAGCGGCGAGCAACCCTACCTCAACCAATTCCTGTCCTCGGTCGGCAGCACCTTCTGGCTGTCCGCGGTCAGCCAGTACGGTGGCGGCTCTGGCCGCAACCTGCTGGCCGGCACCTGGTCGGACCCCACGCCGATCCCGGCCAACCCGACCGACGCACAGATCCAGGCTGAGGCGGTAGCCGCGGCCAATCACTTCGGCACCGGCAATTCGGTCAACGTGCAGATCGTGGTGGCTACCCCGACCGGACACTCCACGGCAGGGTTTGGCACCGTCTTCTGCGCCTACCATGGTGCCCTGGCGGCGGACCCGAACGTCACTTACACCGACCTGCCGTACATGACCGACGCCGCAGCGGCCTGCGGCGAGAACGCGGTCAACGTCGGCGCGAAAGGCACGCTGGACGGGGTCAGCATCGTGGAGGGTCACGAACTGGCCGAGACCATCACCGATCCGCTGCTGAATGCCTGGTTTGACGCCAACGGGAATGAGATCGGCGATAAGTGCGCGTGGGTCGGCCTCGCGAATCTCAACACGTGGTCCAGAGCCTTCGCGGTCCAGCCACTATGGAGCAATAACGCCAACGGTTGCGTCCTGCAGGCGGCGACCACGCTCAACATCCCGGTTGGCGCGAGTCCTTACGGGATCGCCGCCGACCCCGTCATGCACACCGTCTATGTGACCAACAGCGCCGCCAACACCGTGTCAGTGATCAACGATGCCGTCAATCCTCCCGCCGTCGGTGCCGTCATCGCGGTTGGCAACACTCCGCAAGGACTCGCCGTGGACCCGAACACCCATACCGTATGGGTGACCAATAACGCTGACGGAACCGTTTCGGTCATCAGCGAAGCCACCGGCAAGGTCATCCAGACCGTCAATGTCGACGTCAACGGCAAGAACATGTTCCCGAACAGCGTGGTGGTGGACGCCCCGACCAACACCGTGTACGTCGGCCTCTACCTCGGTGCTGTCGCCGCCGTCAACGACGGGAACTACGCCGAACAGACGATCTACAACACCAACGGCACGAGCCATATCGGCGTTGCCGATGTCAACCCGGCCACCCACACACTCTACGCGACCGCCGCCGACGACCAGTCGATCAGGGAGATCAACACCACGACCAACGCCGTGACCGCCAACCTGACCGGGATCGGGCTGCCCGCCACGGCAGCGCTGGAAACCTCCGCCCCCGGCTACCTCTTCGTCGACTCCTTCAACATCAAGGGAGCCGTGGTCTACAACAACACCAATACCACCAGCGGGGTGATCTGGAACGTCATCCACACCGCGCCAGGTGACACTGTCAACAGCCTCGCTGTCAACGGCGGCAACGACACCTTGTACACCGTGCTAGCTCCCGCCGCCGGCGCCGGCTCGGTCGACATCATCGACGCCGCGAGCAGCTTGAACCCCATCTTCGTGGCCAATAACGTCCCAGTGCAAAATAGCCCGCGCGCCATCACCATCGACTCAGGCAACGGGCTGGTATTCGTCATCAACAGCGCCTCCAACTCCGTCACTGCCATGGACGGTTAGCCCAGGCAATGGCAAGCCGACGGTTAGCGCGGCCAGGCAACTGACGCCCGGCCGCGCTAATCTCATGATTTCGCCAGGGATTGGCGGGGCTTGATCGTTTGAATGAGAAAAGTGCCTTTGAACTGGGAGAATAGGGCTTGTCGAGAGTCCTGTCCGCGCCAGTTCGAAAGGCACTTCTGAGGTGAAGACTACCCCGCGACACCGCCGTAAGGTCATCGTGTCCGCCGACGGGAAGGGACTGGTTTCCGGCGCGGGCGGGCAGCTGCTGGCCGAGACGCTGCGGGCGACCGGGCTGGGCAGCGGCCTGTCCCAGGGGCTGGTCCGGTGGCGGCCGGGCCGGGCGGTGCACGATCCGGGGAAGGTGATCGCGGACCTGGCCGTGGCGGTGGCCCTGGGCGGGGGCTGCCTGCCACGTACCGAGACCTACCGCGCCGACACCTACCAGCTCATCCGCACCGGACTATCCGGCGGCAAAGGCATCCCCGCCACCGTCGCCACACACCCGGCCGTGTTCGTCACCCTCACCGCGCCGAGCTTCGGCACCGTCCACGCCCGCCGCGAGCGCAACGGCCGCGTCTTGCCCTGCCGATCCCGCCGCAAGCACAACACTTGCGAGCGCGGCCTATCCACCGCCTGCACCGTCCGGCACGGCCGAAACGACACCCAGCTCAGCAATCATCGCGAGCGAATCGGATGCGGCGTAAGCATTCGGGAGGCTTGCGGCGAGCATGGCACTGCCTTTTGCGTCGTCGTACGACTCGAGCACGCCAGCCCGGTGGTCGCCAATGGGCACGAGCGTCCCAGGGGTGCACCAGCCGTTGAAGTCAGTCATTACTGCGGCTACAAAGGGGTGGCATTGCCACTAAAGCCGACCCGCGGACCTCGGCTGTCGGCCTTCCGGCGGAACTGGATGACTGTAGCGCTCGCGGGCGGATCCCAGTTTGACCAGCCGTCAAAGTAGGAGCGATCTAGTCCGACGTGCTCGGCAGCTAGAGCACTCGGGTCGTCACTGGGGAAGCGTTGGAGCAGCGCCTTGATGAGCCAGATGGCACGCTCGTTGCCGACTTCGACAGGCTCGTCCTTGTTCCAGCCGCGGGCAGAGATCTGCTTGTACAGGCTTCGGGCTTGGTCCATGTCGATGCGGTGCAACTGCTGCAGTCGGACCACCATCGCCTTGACGGCGACGCCCCACCGCTCCTTCAGCCTTGCAAGTGTGGCGAGAGTAACCCTCCCTCCGAGTTCGTCGAGATCGGCCAGGAAGTCGTCGCCGGGTAGGAGGAAGGCGCCGGCGAACTGGTGGGCCTGCCTTTCAAGTGCTTTAGCCTGGTCGGCCGTCTCTGGTGGTGGGCAGGAGGCGTGGAGGGTCACGTGGCCCAGCTCGTGGGACAGCGTGAAGCGCTGCCGGTCGCCAGGGATGCCGCCGTCGGCGGATGGCCGGCTGACGCGCATCACAGGAATTCCGTCGACGAAGAGCGACATGCCCAGATGCTTGCCAAGTTCGTTGTCCATCGGCAACACGAGGCATCCAAGTCGCTCTGCGGCTCGGGTGACATTCGGAACGGCCTGCCCTGTGGGCACGTCAGCGGCCTCGCGGACTTCCGCGGCGAACTCATCTATCTCGTAGTAGTCGTTGAGGTCGCCCGTGAATGCAGGCAGCCGTTCAGGTAGCCGCTTGAGGCGCACGTCACCGAAGGATTCCAATGCAAGCAAGGTGTCGGCAACATACTGCTCGACGGTTTTCTTGGGCGCGTCGGCGTACGCACGCAGCCACGGGCGAGTGTGAAGCGCGTCCGGGTTTGGTCGGCTCAGCAGGCACACGTTGCATGCGAGCGCGTCCGCCAGCCGCCGGGCATCGGCCTCATCAATCGGCAGGTGCCCGCTCAGCATGCGCGAGAACGCGCTCGCTGGGAGGTTAAGCCGCTCCGCGAGTTCGGCCTGCGTCAGACCACGTGCGGTGCGCATGCGCTGTATGCGCCCGTAGTCAAGGTAGACGTTCACAGCTTGGCGTCCGTTTCGCTCTGATGCCCACATCGACGAGGTGGATAGCGGACATGGCCTTGGCGGATCAGGGCAATGGGCTAGCTGACATCAGCCTCGCTGGTGTTGACGCCAAACTCTTCGTCGTGTCCGAAGTCACCGCCGAGGTCGTCTTCGTCAGCTGGCTGGAAGCCGCGGCCTGATGGGGGTGCGGGAGTGCGGGAGGCTCCGAGCAGCGTCACCGTACCGAGCCGGAGACGTGGAACCGTTCCTCGCTGATCCCGAGAACTCGTGCGGCGAAGATGTCGACGATCATGCCTTCGTCGTCAACTGTGTAGCCAAGCACCCAGCGTTCCGTCGGAATCAGCGACTCGGGTTCTGCGTCGGCGATCACCAAGATCGAGTCAGACGTACAGATGATGTCATATTCGCCATTGTCGGGGTCGATATCGGCCTTGCGGACGCGGAAGCGGCGATCGGCACCGTCGACCAAGTCGATGACGTCGCGACCGCCGCCGCTGACGGACCGACAGCCCAGTCCGATGCGAATGGTGGCCTCGTCGATCGCGTCGAGTACTAGGTCGCGGCCAAGAGAGGACCGCGACTTGCGCGTCTTGCTGAACGCCAGGTCGAGCTGCGTGGCCTTCTCTATCTTCCAGCCGCGATCCTCAAACGTCTCTCGGATCTCGTCAGCGAGCTGGTGCATGCGCCTCATGGACGCCAGTGTGACATACGGGAGAAACAGTTTCAAGTATTTGTCACATCGCTTAAGAAGCTTCCAGCTACGGCGAACCGTCGGGCGCATGACCAAGACGGTGCTCGCCAATTCTTCCTCGCTGGTTCCCGTCCATGGTGCGCGGCCTCCCCAGACCATCCAGCCCGTCAACTCAGGGCGTGTCGATCACATGGACGCCATCGCGGCATCGTCCGCTGCGCTACCAGAAGGATTGTCCAGCGGTTCCTATGACGCCAAGCTAGTGGGTCATCGCTGCCGGTCACGGGCTCAGTGGGCCTAAAGTTCCCACGATGCGAACAAGATGATCCTGGCGGCTGGACGCGGCCCTTCCAGTCTTCAACGACAGCGAGCCAGTCCTGCTCGTTAAGGAAATGACACCACGGCATGTTGCTGGCCGGGAACCGCAGCGGCTTGAAGCCGGACCAGCACGCAACCTCGACATGCCCGATCCTCAGCTGGACGATGAGCTCGAGGGCTGGCAACAAGTCCGTGTCGCTGGAGAACAGCACGAGAGCGTCATACTGTCGACGGTAGGCTAGGTCGATCATGTCGACGGCGAGCGCAACATCTATGCCCTTCTCCTGAGGCGGCCGGTTGGGCCAGTCGCGGTAGTTGAGCTGCCGGCGGACTACCCGAACTCTGGTGTCACGTTCCCACTGCGAAGCCTGCGCATCGTTGGCCGCAGCGGGCACAGGCTGATGGTTTGGATCCGGGCGCCCCCGGTAGACGCGCACTGCGGTAGCCTCACTCGCGCGTTTGCGGCGTGTAGCAATCAGGTCTGCGAGGCGCGCGGCGTCAGGCACGCAACGATAGGGCTCACGGCCACCGCCGTAGAGGCCGTGTCCGGTTAGATGCACATTCTGGAAGTCAAGGAAGACTGCGACACGCTCGGGCACAATGCATCTTCCCACAAAAAGCCCCGCCAGTCCCGGAGGACGGCGGGGAGTAATACAGGTAAGATACCCGGTTGGATTAACTTAATCAACTCCCCTGCGCGAGATGCGGGACGCCCAACTGGCTGGAGGTCAACTGGCCAGGCGAAGTCCCAGCAGGTACGCAGCGGGCACGCCGCGCGACAAGAGAGCATCGCGACGGCGCTTCGGCGGTCAGCGGATACGGCTTTACCTGTGGTTCTGCGGTTGTGGGCGTCAGGTCCCGCCATGCGAACCAGACCGCCACGCTGGCTCAGTCATTAAACGCTACCGCCGAGCACGAACGTGCCCTTGCCGACCACGCTTGCGACCAAGGCCCGCTCCTGAAGTTCCGGTCAGCCGACACCCACGACCGCGTCCGCACCGACAAGGTCGGCACCACCGGCACCGTGACTCTGCGCCACAGCGGCCGCACCGACATCGTCGGCACCACCGGCACCGTCACCCTCCGCCACGCCGGCCGCCTCTACCACATCGGCATCGGCCGAACCCACGCCGGAACCCACATCCTCCTGCTCGTCCAGGACCTGCAAGCACGGATCATCAACGCCGCCACCAGCGAACTCCTCCGCCAGCTCACCCTCGACCCCACCCGCAGCTACCAGCCCACCGGACGACCCCCAGGACCACCACCCGGCACCCCGCGACCACCACGCCACCCCAGACAGACAACGACCCCGAACCCGTAAGTTGCAGGTTCGGGGTCATTCCTATGTCCTGAGAGATCACAGAGCGGAGGGTGTGGGATTCGAACCCACGATGAAGCTCACGCCCCATAGCGGTTTTCAAGACCGCCGCCATCGGCCACTAGGCGAACCCTCCGTCGATAACCATAGCGGGCGCGGCGGCGCGAAGCGCGCACCCCTGTCCTGGTCGGTGTGGACGCCGACGAGGCTCGGCCGGCCTGGCGTAAGGTATCGCGGCGAACGCTTTACCGGTGGTGGGTAGGCTCGCTGGAAAGGAGGTCGTATGCTTCCCCCGTTCGGCTGGCAGGCCGTGCTTACTCACTGGCAGTCCGCGCCAGTAGTGACGGCCTTCGCGGTGCTTGCCGCCGCCCTGTACTTGTGGGGTGTCGTCAGGGTGGCGCGCCGCCATCCCGCCAGGCCGTGGCCGGTCTGGCGTACGGTGATGTTCATCGGCGGGCTCGCGGTCGTCGTCGTGGCGCTCCAGAGCGGGATCGGCAGCTACGACGACGTGCTGTTCTGGGACCACATGATCCAGCACCTGCTGCTGGTGATGGCCGCGCCGCCGTTGCTGATACTCGGGCAGCCGATCACGCTGCTGATGCACGCGAGCCGGAATCCTCTGCACAGCTGGGTCAAGCGGGTCGTGCGTTCGCCGGTGGCGAGCTTCCTTACCTGGCCGGTGTTCGGTTTCGCGGCGTACGCGGCGGCGATCGTCGTCGCGCATCTGACAGGCCTGGCGAACCTGACCGCGCGTAACCCGACAGCCCATGAGGCCGAGCACGTTGCCTTCCTGGTCATCGGCTACCTCTTTTTCCTGCCGATCATCGGCTCAGAGCCGATCAAGTGGCGGCTGTCGTACCCGACCAAGCTGGTCCTGTTGTTCCTCGTGATGCCGGTGGACACGTTCACGGGCTTGGTCATCAGCTACGGCAACGCAGGCACTCCCGGCCTGCCCGCCGGGCCAAGGCCAGCCTGGGCCGGCTCGGCTCTGGGCGACCTGCATGCTGGCGGCGCCGTGATGTGGGTGGCCGGCGACGCGATCATGTTCGCGCTGATGATGGTCGTGTTCTTGATGTGGAGCACGGACACGAAGGCGGCGTCACGCAAACGAGGCTGGTTGGAGGCCGCAAGACGCGCCACTGTAGCGCCTGCGTCGACGTCAGCGACGGCGGACATCGACGAGGACGACGAGCAACTCGTCGCCTACAACGCCTACCTGAACCGCCTCAACCAAGCCGGCAAATAGCGAGGGGCGCGCGACACGCCGGCTAGCGGTCTCTAGGGCAATCTAGGGAACTCGCTAGATCGGGCCATAGGCTCCTATGCTGTGGATCCGGTGCGAAATCCGTACGCTCCAGGCGCTGGCCAGCGACCGCCGGAGCTTGCCGGGCGGGACAAGGAACTCGCTCAGTTCGATGTGGTGCTCGAGCGGGTGGCCAAAGGCAAACCCGAACGCAGCATGGTGCTGACTGGCTTGCGCGGCGTCGGCAAGACCGTGCTGCTCAACGCCTTCCGCTCGATGGCGATTCAGCGGCTCTGGGGTACCGGCAAGATCGAGGCCAGGCCGGACCAATCGATCCGCCGGCCAATCGCGGGCGCGCTGCACATGGCCGTGCGCGAACTAGCGCCGAGGCACCGCGCGCCCGACCGGATCGATGAATTCCTCGGCGTGCTCAAGGCCTTCATGGCCAGAGACCCTAAGGTCGCCAAGGGCAGCCCGCTTAGCCATATCGGCATCGACGTGCCGATGGCGCGCGGCCGCGCCGACTCGGGCGATCTTGAGATCGACCTGACCGAACTGCTCACCGACGCCGCCGCGATCGCCTCTGACCTGTCTGTCGGCATCGCGTTGTTCATCGACGAGATGCAGGACATACCGGCACCGGACATCTCGGCGCTGTGCGCTGCCTGCCACGAGCTATCTCAGAACGGCGGCGCGCTGATCGTAGTCGGCGCCGGGTTGCCGCACCTGCCCTCGGTACTTTCCGCGAGCAAGAGCTACTCCGAGCGTTTGTTTAGATATGTGGCTATTGACCGTCTGGACAGGTCGGCCGCGGACGTCGCCTTGCTCGCGCCGGCGAGGCGGGAAGGCGCTGATTTTCAGTCGGCCGCGCTCGACGCGCTCTACGCGGCGGCAGATGGCTACCCATATTTCGTTCAGGCCTATGGCAAGGTCACCTGGGACGTCGCCGCGACGAACCTGGTCACCGCCGGAGACGTCGCGGTGGCAGCGCCGCTCGCGGCGGGTGAACTCGCCGTCGGATTCTTCGGCAGCAGGTACGAGCGCGCGACGCCGGCCGAACGCGAGTACATGCGCGCGATGGCCTTGCTTGGCGATGATCCGGTGCCAACCGCCCAGGTGGCTGACGAGCTTGGCCGTAAGCCGTCGAGCGTGTCGCCGGCTCGGGACAGCTTGATCAAGAAAGGGCTCATCTACAGCTCGGAGCGCGGGCTGATCGCGTTCACCGTCCCGCATTTCGGCCGGTTCCTGCGCGCACAGCCAAGTTGATCTGCGGCTCTCTAGGGATATCTAGCACTCAGCCAAGAGAGAACTAGACATCGGCAGACAGCGTCACACGTCAGAGCGTCGCACCCTGCTGACCGGCCGCCTCGGCCTGCACCGGCTCGGCGTGATGGGCAGGCCGCAGCCGCACGATGACGCGCCTGGCGATTCGTGCTGGCCTCGGTGTCCCGACCGGCCATGGCAGCACCGCCCCGCTGGCCGTATCGACCAGGGCGGACAGCACGGTCGGCCGACGGTGCTCGAGCCGCACAGCGAACACGAGCTCGGCATCCTTGCCCGCGTGTTGGCTCGGGAACGCGATGTAGCTCCAGCACAGCTCGCGCCAGATGTCTGACGGGTCCTGGCTGGCGATCAGCGCCGAGTGCCTGCGCCACTGCGCGCTGCGATGCAGGGCCGCCAGTGACTGCTCTGGCTGCACGACCCGCAACTCGCACGGCGCTGTATAGCCGATCCGCACCAGGACGTCGTGTATCTCGGGCGACAGCAGCCCGAGCACGAGCAGTTCGGCGATGAGCATCAGCAGCAGCCCAACACCCGGACCAGGCCACCGAGGCAGCGTGATGGGCCCCAGCTTCATCGTCGCCATGGTAGCTATCGCGAGCAGCGCGGATCTGGCGATCGTGCGGCCGGTCACCGGGGTCTGGCTGAACTCGCCAAAGCAACCGCAGCCGACGTCGGGCCGCACGCTGCGAAGTTCGATGAGCGCGAACGTGGCCACCAGGAACAGCAGCCCGGTGCTGAGCCGAATCAGGCCCGCCGGATCGTAGTCGCCGAACCTTCCCGACGTAACTATCAGGCCGATCCCAAGGCAGAACTCGATGACGCACAAGATCACCGCGACCGGCGCGCGCAACTTGAGCGGGAAGAGTGCGGTCGGCCCGAGCCCGGCGGCGACGGTCCTGGTCCGCACCACCTTGATGGCTTTGGTCAGGCAGCCGCCAAGCAGCAGGGCCGCCAGCAGTGGTATCTGCGCGTGGCCAAGTAGGGTAAGCATGTCAGCGACCTATCGTGAGTGTCGCGTTGAAGCAGCCCTGCTCGAGTTCGCCGCCAAGCGCGACGAAACTGGCCAGGGTGAGGTCGGCGATCCGGCCGCGCGGCGAGGTCTTGCAGGCGACACAGTGGTCGTTGAACAGCCTCGCTGTCGGCGCGCATCCGGTGACCGGTAGCGTCCGGCCGATGTTCGTGCACTCGTTTTTGACGTGAAGCGCCGAGCCAATCGACAAGTACGGCAGCTCGCGATAGGCCTGGGCTTGCCCTGGCGCCACCTTCGCTGCCGCGTCTTCGGCGCAGCCCGCACCTGGTTCGACGGCCGGGTAGAAGACGCCCAACACGCCGTAGGGCTCGTCGGCTGGATCATGCCACACCGCCGAGCCGGTGATGGCGTCAGGTAGCCGACCGCCGGTCCGCGCATGCGGCGGCAAGTGATCACTACGATAAGGCGGCTGCGGGCTCGTCGCTATCAGCCCCTGGAGCACGCCACGTCGCCTGACCCCGATGATGTCGACCAGGTATCCGGGTTTGAGGTTCGGGAGCCTCACCTTGATCCGGACGCTGGCGAGCGGGGATATCACGACGGTCTTCGGCGGTCGCATCGCGCACTCGGCCACCAGCAGGCGGTCAGAATCACTCTCCACGATGGTGCCGCATACTCTGCCTATATTGGCCCAGACCCGGTCGGCGATCGCCGACCGGGACGGCACGATCCTGATCACCGCTTCGTCGCCAGGAGTGAGCGCCGATGGCTCTAATGGCTCACCGCGCCACGCGGTCGCATCGGCGGTAAGCGCTAGCCGTCGTTTGCTAGCTCCGTCGCCAATAGTAATGAAATGTGGACTTATATCCGTAATCGTCCCAGTGGCTGTTCGGTAGACATGCCGGTCGGCCGTATTGACGTCAGGTGCGGTGGCCTGGGCGGCAGGCGCGCCAAGGCTGCCTGCTGGCCCGCTCGCAGCGACGCCGGGCCCTGACTGCGGTAGAAACACGGCAGCCTTGAGCAGCCGACGCCGGGAGAAATGGCTGGTATCAGCTGTGGTGGCACCAGGGCACCGGTCGCAGCACACCGCAGCCGACTTCACCGGGCACCGACCCTTCCAGCGCAAGTTTCATTTCCAGAGTTTTGACGATGCTTAGCTATCCAGCCGCAGTCAAGCGGTTTCGATGATCTTCTGTTCGCCAGGCCCGACTGACCGGCGCGATGATACGTAGGGTAGTTAAGTACCCACGGAGAGTCGTGGGTACCGTTATTGGGTGAACGTCGGGGGCGATCACGGAGGCCAGCACGGTCGCGAGGGCGAAGGCACGGCAGGTCAGGAACGAATCGGGCGCGGACGAAACGCCCCGGCCGGGCTGAAGCATCTCGAGGCTCCGGTACCTGCCGCGCGTGCTCGGCCGCTCACCGCGCCTAACCTGACCCCGCCAAGGCCAAGGACAGCCTCTCGGGAAGGCGCCGAAGCCTCGATCGACGCGGAGTTCCAGGAATTTGTTGTGTCGCGGGGCCGCTCGCTGCTGCACTCCGCCTATCTCCTGACCGGCCACCTCGCCGACGCCGAGGATCTCGTGCAGTCCACGCTAGCCAAGACATACCAGGCGTGGAACAGGATCGAGGACCGCAAGGCACTCGATGGATACGTCAGGCGCGCGATGGTGAACACGCACATCTCCTGGTGGCGCCGCCGCAAGGTGGATGAGTACCCGACCGATGAGATTCCTGACCAGCCTGTGGCTGACACCTCGGCGAGCAGCGAGATGCACGACTCACTGCGGCGTGCTATCGACCGGCTGCCGCATCGGATGCGGGCGGCAGTCGTGCTCAGGTTCTTCGAGGACATGACAGAGGCAGAGGTGGCTGACGTTCTCGGCGTCAGCCTGGGGACGGTCAAGAGCACGGTCTCTCGCGCGGTCGCGAAGCTGCGTAGCGACGCCGAGTTGTTCTCAGACTGAAGGCGTTTCGCATCAAATCGCCGATCTGTCCGAGCTGACCCGGTGACGTTTGGCTTGCGGCATGGGACTATCCACCCCAGGGATATTTCCGGCTCACCGCGCGAGCACCGCTGGCACGCGCCGGACGCATGGACGCAGGAGGTTACCCGTGCGCAGCACGATGATGGATGTTCCGCTTACCGTGACGAGGATCATGCAGTACGGCGCTAGCGTGTTCGGCGACCGGGAGGTAGTGACCTATTCCGTCGGCGAGACTCGCCGTCAGAGCTATGCGCAGACGGGCGTCAAGGTGGCGAAGCTGGCGAATGCGCTTCGTTCGCTCGGGGTCGACGGCGACCAGCGGATCGCGACGCTGATGTGGAACAACGCCGAGCACCTCGAGGCTTACCTGACGATTCCCTCGATGGGCGCGGTGCTGCACACGCTCAACCTCAGGCTCGAACCAGAGATCATCGGATACATCGCTACCCACGCCGCCGACGACATCGTGATCGTCGACCTGAGCCTGGTACCCCTGCTTACCCAGGTGCTCCCGCACGCGAAAACAATCAGGCACGTGATCGTGGCAGGCCAAGCAGGAGAAATTTCTCCCGACGCGCTCGAGGTACTAGCGGGCCAGAGCCGTTCGGTGCATTTCTATGACGCCTTGCTCGCCGACCAGCCCGCCAGTTTCGACTGGCCGGCAGTAGACGAACGCTCAGCCGCCGCAATGTGCTACACCAGCGGAACGACCGGATACCCGAAGGGCGTGGTCTACAGCCACAGGTCGATGCACCTGCATTCGATGGCGGTCTGCACCGCGCAGGTGTTCGGCATCGCCGAGCCCGATCGCGTGCTTCCCGTCGTGCCGATGTTCCACGCGAACGCATGGGGCCTGCCCTACGCGGCCTTCATGGCCGGCGCGAGCCTGATCATGCCCGACCGGTTCCTGCAGCCAGAACCGCTGGTGAAACTCATCGAGGCCGAGCGGCCGACGATAGCCGGAGCGGTACCGACGATATGGAACGCCCTGTTGCAACATGTCAGGGAACACGGCGGCGACCTGAGTTCGCTGCGCGTTGTGCCTTGCGGCGGGTCGGCGGTGCCGCACTCGCTGATGGAGGCGTACGAGAAGGAACAGGGCGTCACGATCCTGCAGGCCTGGGGCATGACAGAGACCTCGCCGCTCGGCAGCGTCGCCCGCCCGCCGACCGGCGTAACTGAAGAGGAAGGCTGGCGTTACCGCGACACCCAAGGACGGCTGATCTGTGATGTGGAGGCCCGCCTAGTCGGTGACGCCGGGGTGCCGCTGCCGCACGACGGCGTGGCCGTGGGTGAGGTCGAGGTCAGAGGGCCTTGGATTACCGGTTCCTACTACAAGGACGATGACCCGGCCAAGTTCAGGGACGGCTGGCTGCGAACCGGCGACGTCGGGACCATCGACAGGCTTGGCTTCGTCACGCTGACCGACCGGGCCAAGGACGTGATCAAGTCCGGCGGCGAGTGGATCTCGTCGATGGAGCTAGAGAACATACTGATGGCGCACCCGGATGTGCTCGAAGCCGCCGTCATCGGAGTCGCCGACGAACGCTGGGGCGAGCGCCCGCTGGCAACGGTCGTCCTGGCCAGCGGCGCCACCGTAACCGCTGCTGAACTGCGCGAGTTCCTCGCTGGCCAGATACCGCGCTGGCAACTACCCGAACGCTGGTCTTTCATCGCCGAAGTGCCGAAGACGAGCGTCGGCAAGTTCGCGAAGACCAAGATGAGAGACGCCTACGCGCGGGGAGACTACGAGATAATCGAGGCGCGCTAGCCCGCGGCCGCTCGGCCGGATACGCCGCGGCAGGGGTACGCGTCGCCATCGTGGGGATGGCTTTGCGGTGCTTCGGCAGCTGCCGGTACCCTAAGTCAGCGGTCGGCGCTCGGCTCGCTGACGACTTAGTCTGACGCAAACGAGCACCGGCTCGCGCCACACGGTACTCTGGGGTGCCCTCCCGCAGAGGGCCAAGGAGGCTTCGCCTAGTCCGGTCTATGGCGCCGCACTGCTAATGCGGTTTGGGTTCGCGCCCATCCGGGGTTCAAATCCCCGAGCCTCCGCCATCTGACCTGGGCGTTCGCGCATCCGGCGCGGCACGCTGACGCGGTTGGCATGCCAGCGGTCCAGGTACGGCCCGAGCTTGATCTTGCGATCCTCGCGGTAGCCTGCCGTCGCCATCCTCGCTACGGTCTTGGCCAGTTCTGTCTTCGCCTCTTTCTCGCTGTCAAGGGGCCCGGTCGCAGCCGCCACCGGCTGGTCTTTCGTCGTCATCGGCGGAAATCTAGGGTCTCTTGCATTGCCCATCGGCCTGGGTCCCATGTCGGCCGGTTTGAGTGGTTTGGGTAGATTACTTCGGGCGCTGGCCTGGCTCCGCGCGCGCCGCCCGACGACAGCAAAGTAGTGAGTGCTGTCGTCCGGACGACAGCAACGGTCCAACGCCGTCGTCGCGACCTGAGCTGGAACGACAGAAACGGTCCAACGCCGTCGTCCGGGCTCGTCCAGGCCGCCACCGCCGAGCCGGAAGCAGCCGCCTCGCCCTGGCGCACCTGCTCCGCCGGCCGGACCCGGCCACCCCGGAAAGC
>DATNEK010000143.1:0-9953 GCA_035553055.1 Streptosporangiaceae bacterium
CACTGGCGCTGATCGCCGCTGGCCTGGCGGTTGCCCAGCTGCTGCCGCCGTTTCCGCACGCGCCATGGGGCCGCTCGGTGATCGCGACGCCGTTGATCTTGCTCGGGGCGGCGCTGTCGCCGCTCAGCTATGACGAATGGCGGCGCACCCAGCGTGCGATCAGGCTGGGCGCGCCGTTGCCGCCAAGCCGGCTTCCCAAGCTTCTGGCCGCGACCATCGTGATCATCGCCCTGCTCGCCGCCGCGGTCGACCTGTACTCGAAGGCAATGGGCCGATGAGCAGCTCCGGCGGACGACCGCCAAGGCGATGGCCGCGGAGTCCGGCCCGCCGTCCCCCCTGGCCAGCACGGCAGCGAGAGCTTCCGGGAGGCCGTCTCCCCTGGCCAGTAGTGCGACATGAAGTCCCGGAAGACATCGAGGACGCCGACCCTGGGCTGGCGCGCGAGCGGACCAAGCTGGCCTGGACCCGCAGCTCAGTCTCGTTCGCCGCGATCGGCGTGTTGATCTTGAAGGCCAGGCCGCTGATCGGCGCGCCGGTACTGCTGCTGAGCGCCGCCGTCTGGTCGATCGGCTTGGTGCGGCGCACTCCAAGTCGGGCCGGTGTCGCGCCGAAGCGAGTGCTGTTCGTCGCGATCTGCGTACTGGCCGTCGCCATAGTCGCCTTGACCCTGGCGCTAATCGTCTACTCCCCCCAGGGCTTCCGCCTCTAGCCTCGCCCAACGACCGCAACGGTCCAACGCCGTCGTCCGGGCGCAATGCCAGCGCGGGCAGGCCGGGCAAGACCGGGAGAGTCAGCCGCACCCGGAGCCCGGAGTTTCATGATCTGGGAGACTTTCCCACGCTATTCGCGGAAAACTCTCCCACGCACGAAAAGCCTCCCAGATCATGAACCCGGTATCGGCATAATTGCCCGGAATGCCAGGGCAGGCAGTAGGTCTGGCACCCCCCGGCGCCCAGACACAACCACCAGTGACCCCTCATCACACCACGGCCCCGCACCACCACCCTCACCCCGCCAGCCATCGTGCATCGGGAACGGGGCAGGGCGGGGGTCAGCGGGGGGACGGCGGGTTTCGCTTGGCCGGCCCGGAGGCGGGACCGGGTGAGCCTGCTTGACGGACGAGACCGGCCCGGCGCAAGGCCGCTGCCATCGCGCCACCTTGATCGGCTTGCGGGGTGGCGGGAGTTCTGCCACCTTTCCTTCCGCCAGGTGAGCCTTGACGCTGGCCGGAACGATCATCGCGGTCGGGCTTGCCGCCCGCGCTGGCTCGCGGCCCGCCCGACCCAGCCCCCGGCTCGTCGTCCATACGCATGGACAGCGAGATCCGCTTGCGGCCGATGTCCACGCCGAGGACCTTGACCTTGACGATGTCACCTGACTTGGCGACCTCACGCGGGTCACTGACGAAGCTGCGCGACATCGCGGATACGTGCACTAGCCCGTCCTGGTGCACACCGATGTCGACGAACGCTCCGAACGCCGCCACATTGGTGACCACTCCCTCGAGAACCATGCCCGGCGTCAGGTCAGCCAGCGACTCGACGCCTTCAGCGAAGGTCGCCGTGGTGAAGGCGGGTCGCGGGTCCCTGCCGGGCTTTTCTAGCTCGCGCAGGATGTCGGTCACCGTCGGCAGGCCAAACCGGTCGTCGGTGAACTCGACCGGCTTGAGCGAGCGCAGCACCGCGGTGTTGCCGATCAGCTTGCCGACCGGGGTGCCGGCCACCTTGAGAATTCGCTTCACGACCGGGTAAGCCTCTGGGTGGACGGCTGAGGCGTCAAGCGGGTCATCGCCTCCGGTGATGCGGAGGAAGCCAGCGCACTGTTCGAACGCCTTCGGGCCTAGCCTTGGCACGTTCTTGAGCGCCTGGCGAGTGGCGAACGGACCGCGCTGGTCCCTGTGCGCCACGATCGCGCCGGCCAGGCTCTCGCTGATGCCGGAGACCCTGGCGAGCAGCGGCACCGAAGCCGTATTCAGGTCGACGCCGACCGCGTTCACGCAGTCCTCGACCACGGCGTCGAGCGACTTGGACAACTTTCCTTGGGCCAGGTCGTGCTGGTACTGGCCGACGCCGATCGACTTGGGGTCGATCTTCACCAGCTCGGCGAGCGGGTCTTGCAGCCGGCGCGCGATCGAGACCGCGCCGCGCAGCGAGACGTCCATGCTGGGCAGTTCCGCCGACGCGTAGGCCGAGGCCGAGTAGACCGACGCGCCAGCCTCGGAGACCATGACCTTGGTCAGCTTGAGCTCGGGGCGCGTCTTGATCAGGTCGTCGGCCAGCCGGTCGGTCTCCCGCGAAGCGGTGCCGTTTCCGATCGCGACCAGGTCGACCTTGTGGGTGGCGGCCAGGGATGCGAGCGTCGCGACTGACTCGTCCCATCGGCGCTGCGGCTCGTGCGGGTAGATGGTCGTTGTCGCGACCGGCTTGCCGGTCGTGTCGACCACCGTGACCTTGACCCCGGTACGGAACCCTGGGTCGAGTCCCATCGTGGTGCGCGCGCCTGCGGGGGCGGCGAGCAGCAGGTCGCGCAGGTTCGCCGCGAAGACCCTGACCGCTTCGTCCTCGGCCGCCTGCCAGAGCCGCATTCGCAGGTCGGCGGCGACGTGCACGCTGATCCTCGCGCGCCAGGCCAGCTTGACGGTCTCGGTCAGCCAGCGGTCGGCAGGCCTGCCATGATCTGCGACACCGAAGTTGTCAGCGATCAGCCCTTCCGCGTCGGTGAACTCGCTGTGTCCAGGCCCCGACCCCCCGGCCGGAGGCAGGTCGCCTGGATCCATGGTCAGGTCGAGCACGCCCTCCTTCTCGCCACGGAACATCGCGAGAATCCGGTGCGAAGGCAGCTTGGTGTACGGCTCATCGAACTCGAAATAGTCGGAGAACTTGGCGCCGGCTTCCTGCTGACCATCCCTGACTCTGGCCACGAGCGTGCCGCGCGCCCAGGTGCGCTCGCGCAGCACGCCGATCAGGTCGGCGTCCTCGGAGAATCGCTCGACGAGGATCGCCTGGGCACCGTCAAGCGCGGCCGCCGCGTCGGCGACGCCCTTGTCGGCGTCGACATACCCGGCCGCTGCCGCCAGCGGCTGGTGCGCTGGGTTACCGAGAAGCAGATCGGCCAGCGGCTCGAGGCCAGCTTCACGCGCTATCTGAGCCCTGGTGCGCCGCTTCGGCTTGTACGGCAGGTAGATGTCCTCGAGCCTGGCCTTGGTCTGCGCCGCCATGATCTGGGCGGCGAGCGCGTCGTCGAGCTTGCCCTGTGCGCTGATCGACTCGAGTATCACCCTCCTGCGTTCTTCCAGTTCGCGCAGGTAGGTCAGCCGTTCGGTCAGGGTGCGTAGCTGGCTGTCGTCGAGCGCGCCGGTCGCCTCCTTGCGATACCTGGCGATGAACGGCACGGTCGCGCCGCCGTCGAGCAACTCGATCGTCGCGACGACCTGACCTTCCCTGATCTTGAGCTCGTCGGCGATGCGGAGGTGCACCGGCTCGGCGGGCGGAATTGTCTGGCCGGATGACGTCGTCAGTGGGGCTGGCACGTCCGGACTCTACCTGCCTTAGGAGTTGATCGGTACGACAGCCTCTGGCGTGTGCGTCAGGAACGTCAGCGCCTCTTCGAAGTACAAGGTCACGGTCTCGATGTCGTGCGACAGGTAGCCAATCGACAGGTCCTGGCCGAGGTAGAGCTCGAAGTCGCCGCCCCTCGTCGACAGCACGAACGCGCCTTCGATGGCAGGGGCCCACACGATAGGCCCGTCGACCAGCTTGGCCAGGTGCTGCCTGATCGGGTAACCGTGGTCGGACGTCTCGCTGACGGCGGTGTAGGCGCTGGCGCTGAGCACGAGCGCGAACGGGCCGCCCACGCCGGCCAGCCGCAGCGACTCAAGCGCCGAGCTGACCACGTCGGGGTAGTTCTTGGCGTCGGCCGGGAGACTGAGCGCGGCGTTGGATGCCGCCCGGCGTATGCCGGTGATGCCGCCAGGCGCGTAGCCGTCGAAGATCGCCTGATCCTCGGCCATCGCGATCACCCGCGCCGCGTCCTTGACCGGCTGCCAATCCGGGTCTTCGGCGCCCCGCTCCACGTCATCGACCGCCTGCCTGCTGACCGCGAACGGCACCCTGAACTCGATCACCGGCTGGACGATCCTTGCCCTCGCGATGACGCCGCTGGCTGGCGCCTTGATGTCGCTCAGGTGCCCTGTGCCCACCGCCGACAGCACTTCGTCACCAGGCTCGGCGACATCGACGACCCGGCGGCCGGCCAGGTGCAGCGTGAACGTCCGCTTCGCCTCAGCCTCGATGCTGGCCCATGCGGCTGCCGAGACTGGGGCGAGTTCGCGGTGCAGGTTGTTCATTGCGCAGTGCTCCTTTGCAACCCGGTGCTCCTTTGCAGGCCGCCGATCTGAAGCGAACCATCGCGTGCGCGGGCCGCCGCTGCCGAAGGGTCAGGCCGATCCGGCAGATTGTCGAGAAAATCCGCGGATGGAATAAAAAAGAGGCAGCCGGTCACGGCAGTAGAGAAGTCAAGTATCCGGTCATAATTCCCTGGCGGCTTGCCGACGAACATGTTGACGAGCATCTGCTCGGTGACCGACGGGGTCGCCGCGTACCCGATGTAGTAGGTGCCGAACTCGGCCCTGCTCGGCGCGCCGAACGGCATGTTCGCGCGCAGGATCTGGCGCTGGGTGCCGTCAGGTTCGATGATCGTGTTCAGCGCCACGTGCGAGTTGGATGGCTTGACGTCGTCGGACATCTCGATGTCGGAGAGCTTGCTCCGGCCGATCACGTTTTCCTGCTCCTGCACCGTCAGCTTGTTCCAGGTCTGGACGTTGTGCAGGTACTTCTGGATGATCACGTAGCTGCCGCCGGCGAAGTCAGGATCCTGGCTGTCTGGCGCGATGATCGCGGCTCGCTCGGCTGCCCGCCCGGTGGGATTCTCTGTGCCATCGACGAAGCCGATCAGGTCGCGCTCGTCAAAGTACCTGAACCCGTGCACCTCGTCGCAGACCCCGACCCAGCCGGCCAGCCTGTTCATCACCTGGGTGATGAACTCGAAGCACAAGTCCATCTCGCTGGCCCTGATGTGGAACAGAAGGTCGCCAGGCGTCACCGGTGCCCGGTGCCTGGCACCAATAATCTCCGTGAACGGATGCAACTCGGCCGGTCGCGGCCCGGCAAAAAGGCGGTCCCACGCGGCCGACCCGATCCCGACGACGCAGGCTAGCTTGCCCTCCGGCAGCCGGAACCCGACGGAACGCTCAAGCGCGGCCACGTCGGCGAGCAGGTCCCTGACCGCGTCCTCACCGCCAGGGTTGACAGTCAGCACGAGGAAGATCGCCGCCGCCGTCAGCGGGCTGAGCACAGGCTGCGGTTCCGGCGTCGTCACACCCGCTCCTTCCGGTCACCTCGACTAGGCCGATGGCCAGTCTCGCACACCGCCGCTACGGCGTGACGTTCGCTGAGGAACCGCCATGTGCGTTCCAGAGGTTGCTGCTACCTCACGGCAGCGTCAGCGTGCAGCGGTTGCCGGCTTCGCGCTTCCGGCGGTCACCGGCTCGCCGCAGGCCTCGCACACCACTTGGGCGGTTAGAGGGTGACCGCACTGGTGCCTGAGTGTGAGCGGCGGCCCGTCGGCGCCAGCGAGGTAGGTGTCGCCCCAGCGCATCAGCGTAAGGATCACCGGGTAGAGGTCGCGGCCGGCCTCGGTCAGGTGGTATTCGAACCGCGGCGGGTGCTCGGAGTACTGATGCCGCTTGAGTATTCCGGCGCCGACCAGCGTGCGCAGCCGGGCGGCCAGCGTGTCCCTGGGCGCGCCAATCCTGCGCACCATCTCGTCGAAACGGCGGTTGCCGTGGAAGACCTCGCGCACGGCGAGCAGCGCCCACTTGTCCCCGACAAGCTCAAGCGTGCGGGCCACGGAGCAGGCTCTTGGTTGCACGGACAGCGAAGCCATGACTCGCAGCATACCAGCTAAGTCCGAAAACTGGATGCACCCAAGGCTAAGCCGAGTCGAAGTTAGTCCGGAAAGTGGACGCACACTCCTCGGCCGGGTTACAGTGAGTCCAGAAATCAGACTAACTCGCGAAGGACGGCACCGTGAGCTCCTCACCGTTGACATCGTCACCCGAGCTGCCATCGTCACCCCAGCTGACGGCGTCGGCCGAGTCAGGGACGCCCGACGGCGCTCGCAAGCGGCCAGTCGCTGCCATCATCGCCGTACTCGCACTCGCGGTGTTCATGTCGAGCCTGGACCTGTTCATCGTCAACCTGGCGTTTCCTTACATCGGGAAGGAGTTCGCCGGCACCAGCCTCGGGTCGCTTTCCTGGGTGCTCAACGCTTACACGATCGTCTTCGCCGCGGTACTCGTGCCGGCCGGGCGATGGGCTGACCGGATCGGCCGCAGGCGAGTTTTCGCCATCGGCCTGATCGGTTTCACCCTTGGCTCGCTGCTGTGCGGCCTGGCACCTGGCGTACCTGAGCTGATCGGCGCCAGGATCATTCAAGCCGCTGGAGCTGGGCTTATGGTGCCGGCCTCGTTGTCGCTGCTGCTTGCCTGCGTCCCAGCCAAGGCCAGGTCGGGCGCGATCGGCGCCTGGTCGGCGGTCGGCGCGCTCGGCGCCGCGCTTGGCCCGGTAATAGGCGGCAGCCTGGTGCAGCTCAACTGGCGCTGGGTGTTCTGGATCAACCTGCCCGTGGGTCTTGTCGCCATCGCGCTCACCGCGCGGGTCCTACCGGAGAGTAAGGACGACAACATCGCTGGCCGACCAGACGTAGCTGGCGCGGCATTGCTGGCCGCAGCCGTTGGCCTGCTCGCCTTCGGGCTCGTCAAGGCTCCCACCTGGGGCTGGGCTTCGGCGGCCTTCCTCGGCACCATGGCCGGGGCGCTCGTCTGCGGCACCGCGATGGTGGTCAGGTCGCACGCGCACCACTCGCCCGTCATCGAGCTAGGACTGCTGCGTTCGCGCGCCTTCTCGGGCGCCTTTGCCGCCTCGATCTTGTACTACGCGGCTTTCGGGGCGTTCGTCCTCAATATGGTCGAGTTCCTCACGGGAGTCTGGCATTACTCGGCCGTGCGGGCCGGACTGGCGATCGGCCCCGGCCCGCTGATGGTGCTACCGTTCGCCAGCCTGATCGCACCGCGACTCGCCGCCCGCCTCGGCGGACCAGGCCGGGTCGCCGTAATCGGCTGCCTGGTGAACGCTGGTTCCATGGTGCTCTGGTACACCCAGATCCAGGCCGCCCCGGCCTACCTGACCCATCTTCTTCCGGCTCAGCTCATCGGCGGAGCCGGCGTCGGCCTGTCCATTCCTTCCCTGCTCGGCGTCGGGGCCGCGGCCGCTCCCGCCGCAAGGTTCGGCACCGGTAGCGGCATCCTCAACATGGGCAGGCAGATCGGAACGGTTCTCGGCGTAGCCGGCCTCGTCGCCGTGCTGGCCAAAGTCTCGATCGGAGATCCGGTCACCACATTCCGCCACGGGGTCGCGCTGATCACGGCGCTATTCGCCGGCGCGGGCTTGGTAGCAGCCGTCCTCCTCGCTTTCCGGCGGTCAGCGGCGACGGCGTAGCCGACTGGCGCCCGGCGGTCGAGCTTTTCACTAGGCTGACTGGAAATTCGTGACCCGACCCGCAGCCGGGAGGGATGAGGCGCATGACATTCCAGGGGTGGCCAGAGGCGGCGCTCGACTTCTACGACGGCCTCGAGGAGGACAATTCCAAGGCCTACTGGACCGCTCACAAGGCGATCTACGACGAGGCCGTGCTCGGCCCGATGACCGAGCTGACCGAGGAGCTCGGCCAGAAGTTCGGCGAGACGAAGATCTTCCGGCCGTACCGCGACGTCAGGTTCAGCACCGACAAGACGCCATACAAGACCGCGATAGGCGCGGTTATCGGCCCTGGCTACGTCCAGTTCTCCGCCAGCGGCCTCGCCGCCGGAAACGGCATGTACGAGATGGCCAGCGATCAGCTCGCCAGGTACCGCGAGGCCGTCGCGCAGGACGTCACCGGTCACGAGCTGGAACGCATCATCGCCGCCATCACCAGCCATGACATCTCAGTGCAGGGCAGGGACGTGCTCAAGACAGCACCGCGCGGTTACCCGGCGGACCATCCGCGCATTGAACTGCTCCGCTATAAGGGCCTGGTGGCCTGGCGAGAATGGCCAGTCGAGCCGTGGCTCAGCACTGCGGAAGCCAAGGACAGGGTGGCCGAATTCATCGTCACGACGCAGCCGCTGCACGACTGGCTGCATAGCCGCGTTGGCCCGTCGCAGCTAGGAGAGTCCAGGCGCAGGTAATGGCCGACGACAAGTTCACCGAGCTGAAGGGCAAACGGGTCACGCTGCGCCGATTCATCCTCGCCGACCTCGGGCCGTTCGTGGCCTACCGATCGGACCCTGACGTGGCTCGCTATCAGAGCTGGGACGCGCCGTATCCGCTAGCCCACGGCGAACGCCTGATCCGGGCTATGCGACGGCAGCATCCGGACACGCCTGGCCAGTGGTTCCAGTTCGCCGTGATCCTCGCCGCGACCGGGGAGCTGATAAGTGACTGCGGCGCCAAGTCCGACGCCGCCGACCCGCGCCAGGCCGAGGTCGGCTATACGATCGCCAAACCGCGGCAGGGCTGCGGCTACGGCGTCGACACGGTGGGCACACTGCTCGGCTACCTGTTCGATGGCCGCGGCAAGCACCGGGTCACCGCGTCGTGCGACCCGCGCAACACCGGGTCGATCAGGCTGCTCGAACGGATCGGCATGCGGCGCGAAGGTCATCTGCGCGAGAGCGTCTGGTTCAACGGCGAGTGGGCTGATGACCTGCTATTCGCCATGCTTGCCCGGGAATGGCTTGCCTCGCGGGACCCCTTAGCCTCTGGTGCCCAGGTAACCGGAGAAACGCTCGTCAACCTGCTCGGCGGTCAGCCCAAAGTCAGCCAGTGAGTACTGGTGGCGCCACGAGGCGTCGCGGCGCACTCCCCCGCCGGGCCCGACCGACTCGGCGGTCATTGCCCGCATCGCGTCGGCCGCCGCGCCAGTCAGCTCGATGCCGAAGAAGCCGTAGATCGACTCGATGGTCGCGATCGGGTCGGTGACGAAGTCGTCGTACCACACGTCACAGAATCGCGCCTGATCATGCTGCGCCCGGCCGGCCATGAACTCATCGAGCCCACGCGCCCAAAGCTCAAGCTGATCCGCTCCGATCATCGCGCCGACGAACCTTTCCGACCAGCCAGCCGTGGCGTGCGCCGACAGGCTGCACGCTGACCCGATCACCACGCGAGGCAGCCGGTGGGTCTGGATGATCAGCGCGTCCGGGTAGACGGCGAGCAGCTCATCAAGCGCGAACAGATGGCTCGGGTTCTTCAGCACCCACCGCTTGTCGGCGTCGTTCATGCCGATGAGCTGCAGGTTCCTCTTGTGCCTGCGGTAGGCGTCGGTCCAGTCCTTGCCCTCGAGCCAGGACGAGTACGTCGGCAAGTGCGCCAGGCACTCGAACGAGATCGACCTCATCGACTGGCATAGCAGACGCCAGCATTCCTCGGGCTGATCGGCGCCAAGATGGTGCATTCCCATGAACTCGGGGTGTTCCACGTGGTGCTGGCGGAACCTTTCGGCCAGCATCGAGTAGATCGGGTTCTCCGCCCACAGTTCACGCGGCGGACGCGGCTGGGGTGTCGTGGTCAGCCACAGTTCGAGCCCCTGGTGGCGAGGGTCAGCAGTGAGCAGCCGGTGCAGCGCGGTCGTGCCGGATCTCGGCAGGCCGGTGATGAAGATCGGCTGGTCGATCGCGGTCTTGCTGTACTCCGGGTATTGCTGCCACGCCGCCTCGCTGAGCAGCCGTGCGGCCAGCGAATCGCGGAGGAAGACCCTGCTCATCTTCTGGCCGAGCGGCGTCAGCTTCTCGTCGGTGGCGTACGAGGAGAGCAGCACGGCCAGGCCGTCGACATACTCGTCCTCTCCGAACT
>DATNEK010000144.1:0-8251 GCA_035553055.1 Streptosporangiaceae bacterium
CCGGCGACTGCCTGGAACTCGCGGTTAAAGGCGCACCTGAAGCGCTGCTCGAGCGCTGCTCGCGGGTCTGCGGGCCAGTCGATGACGGGCAGTTCAGCTCGCGATCGCTCACCAAGCAAAGACGGCGGGCCGCTAAGTCCGTGGTCGACGGGCTCGCGGCCGACGGCCTGCGCGTGCTCGCGGTGGCCAGGCGGTCGGTGACGATGCCTATCACTGGCGAGCCTCCGCCACTCACGGAGCTGGTCGAGGACCTCACACTGATCGGTTTCGTCGGGATCGCCGACGTCATGAGGCCAGAGGCGGCGCAGATCGTGGCGGCGCTGGCCAACGCCGGAGTCAGGACCGTCATGATCACCGGTGATCATCCCGCGACCGCCGCCGCCATCGCCAGGGCGGCGGGCCTGCCCAGCGCGGGCAACGTCCTGGTTGGCGACGAGCTTGACAGCATGGCCGAGAGCGAGCGCAGGAACATGGTGGACGGCTGCGTGGTCTTCGCGCGCGTGTCGCCGCAGCAAAAGGTCAGAATCGTCGGCGACCTGCAGCGAGCCGGGCACGTGGTGGCGATGACCGGCGACGGGACCAACGACGCCGCGGCGATCAGGCTCGCCGATGTCGGCATCGGGGTCAGTGCGCGCGGATCGACGGCGGCTCGCAACGCCTCCGACCTGATCCTGACCGTCGGCAACCTGTCCGACATGGCCGACGCGCTGGCTGAGGGCCGGGCGCTGTGGTGCAATGTGGCCAATGCCCTGTCGATACTGGTCGGCGGCAACGTCGGCGAGATCACGTTCATGATCGCCGGCACCGCGCTCGGCGACCCCGCTCGGCCCGGTCGCCTGGACAATCGTCGGAGCGAGCACCACAGCAGCGATCGCGGCGAGCGCAGCCGCCAGTCACTTCTCCGCGATCGGGAAGGCGGAAGACTCCGAGTAAGGTCAGGCCGGCGGCGACCTCCTACGCTACGGCCTACCCAGGGCAGCGGTTCACGGGCGGCCGCTCAGCTTGATGTCGTAGACCGAAACCTGGAACGTGCCGGCTTGGTCGGGCGGCAGCTTGGTGAACCACACCAATACGTAGCGACCACGTGTCGGAGTCGTTTTGAGCCGGACTATGCCTCCGGCGCCATTAGCGCGCGCGACAGGCGGCAGGCTGGCCAAGCTCGGTGAGCTGCCGATGCGCAGCGCGACATCAGCGCCGGAGTGATCGCCAAGCGCGATCCGTGCCGAGGTGATGGTCACCGGCCGTCCCATGTCAAGTAGCAGGCCCGTGCCCGACTGCAGGTTCCCGAAGTGCGGCGTGGTGTACCAGGCGCTGTGCCAGGGCGCTGCCGCCTTGTCGGCGAGAGCCTGATGAGCTAGCTGCGGGCTATCGCCCTGACCGGTGCCGCCAGGCCCGAACGCGGCGATGCTGGCCGGGACGAGAGCCCGCGCGGGTCGGCTGCCCCGGTGCGAAGCCCGCCGGGTCCGTCCCGGCGACCTGGCGGAATGCCTCGGCGACGGGTGCGTTCGAGCCGGGCGGGCTGTGTCGCGGCCACTGTGCTGCCGCCCGTCCGCGATAGCGTGCCGTGCCGTCTGGCCGCTTGCGCCCACGATGAGCAGGATCCCGCCCAGCGCCGCCACCGCGACCAGCGCGCCGCCCAGGGCGATCCACACCAGCGGGCTCCGTTCGCTGACAGCCTGCCTGACCGGCCTGAACGCCCCGGTGGGAAGTGCGGTCTCGACGGGCATGGTCGAGTAAGCCGGCTCGCCGATCGTGAGGGAGCTGGCCGGCTCGCCGATCGTGAGGGGGCTGGCCGGCTCACCGACCACTGGCTCCGATGGCTGGCCCACCGTAATCGGCTGGGTGTCCTCGGCAGCCGTCTCCGGCGCCGGTTCATCAACGGGCCCGGGCGCAGCAACGGGCGCGGACTCATCAACAAACGCGGGCTTATCAACAAACGCCGGCTCATCAACGGGCGCCGACTCAACAAGCGCGGGCTCATCAACAGGCGCGGGCGCTTGGGAAGCTTCCGCGATCGTAGGTTCTGGCGACTGTGATGCGGCGATCCAGCCGACTGGCCGCCGGGCGGCGTTGTACGACTCAATCAGCGGCTTGTCATCGACACCAAGAGCCCCCGCGATCGCCACGATATTGGCGCGGGCGCGGTGATCCCCGCCGCAGGTCGAGTAGTCGTCGTGCTCGATGTCGTCGATAATGCTCAGCCTGATGCCCGTCAGGCTGCTGACCTCGACGATGCTCAGGTCCGCGTCTCGGCGCGCGCGGGCAAGCGTTTCCCCGATGCTCACGATCCAGCCTCCCTTCGCGATCCTGGGCCATTACCCGGAGAACGTCGGCCAGGCCGCCGGGCGATGAGCGCACCATGCCCGCACGCCACTACCCCGGATCGTGCCGCTTAGCCGCGCCATGTGCCTAAACGGCGGCGCCGAACCCTTGCTGTCGCCCCTTGAAGCTTGTTGCGCGATCGCCCCGAAGATCAAATTCGTACTACGTGCTGCCGGGACGGCCGGGCTGTTCGTGGCTGCTGTTCGCGGGCGCGCCGCAACTACAGCAATGGACACATCGCCGCGGTTCCCACGACAGCAACGCGTACATCGCCGCTGTTCGCCCTCCCGCCGCAACGACGGCAACGGGCACAACGCCGCTGTCCGGGCGCAATGCCAGGAACTTTAAGGGGAGACTGCGGGGCTGCTCTTCGGTTTGTGTGCGCTGGTCAGTGGTGGTGTGAGCGGTGATGGCTGGCGGGGTGATGGTGGTGGTGTAGGGACCGTGGCGTGATAACGGGGGCACTGGTGGTTGTGTCTGGGCGCGCGGGAGTGCCGGACCGCTGCTGCCTGCCCGGGCATTCCGGGCAATTATTCCGATACCGGGTTCATGATCTGGGAGGCTTTTCGTGTGTGGGAGAGTTTTCCGCGCATAGCGTGGGAAAGTCTCCCAGATCATGAAACTCCGGGCTCCGGATGCGGCTGACTCTCCCCGGTCTTGCCTGGCTTGCCCGCGGCGGCCGTTCCTTAAGTTCCTGGCATTGCGTCCGGGCGGCACCCCCGGGCTCGGCGGAGAACTCTCGTGCCGATGGCAGTGATCCGCAGGGCTTGAGAATCACCCGGTCGATCGAGCCCCAACCCTGAACTGGCCACGTGACGGTGCACGTGGGAACAACGTGGCTAGCGAGGCGCATGCGGCGAGGGGTATAGCGGCGGTCTACGCTTAGGTTGTGGATCTTGAGGCGGTGAAGGAGTCCCCTAAGCGCGAGCTAGTCAAGTGCGCCGTGGGAGCGGCCGTCAATGCGCAAGGCCTGCTCGATGACGCCGAGTTGCTGTCCGCCGCTGGGCGGCACGCGCGAGCGTACGCGCTCGCGGCGCTCGCCGTGGAGGAGGCCGGCAAGGCTGCCGCCCTGTCCACCCTGGCGATGATGCCAGCGAGCCTGCGGGCACAAGCGCCAGTAGGACGTCTGCTCGCGTGGCATCAGCTCAAGCTGGTCGGCGGCATGATGATCGCCGTTTTGCCTCCGGGCACGGTGGCCACCCAGTTCGTGGCGATGCCTCCAAATGAGGTATCGGAGATCCTGGAGGAAGCGCAGGTGCTCGCCCAGGACGTCGACCAGCTCAGGCAACGCGGGCTCTACGCCGACATCGACCACAAAGGGAAGGTCCGGCTGCCGTCCGAGGTGACCGACGCTGAGGTCGCCGCTCAGCTTGACCGCGCGCGACGGGCCGCCTCTTCAGCCTCCACGCTGCTGGCTCCTGGCATGGCCGCCCGGATCGCTAGCCCACCCGCCGAAGCGATCGAGTTCAACTACGCGCTCGTGAGCGCGTTCGCGGAGGCGGGATCCGGGCGCACTCCAGAGGCTGCCGCCAATGTGATGCTCAACACGGCCAGAAAGCTTCGCGAGCAGGCAACAGCATGATGGCAGCGGCAGGCTAGCGCCACCGAGCGAGAAGAAGATTCAGGCTGACTGCATTAGGCCGGCCCGATAGGCGAAGAACACAAGCTGAGCCCGGTCCTTGACTTCAGCTTGGTGCGCAGCCGGTGCAAATGCGTACGCACTGTAGTCACGCCGATCGCCAGTTCGTCAGCCACTTCATCGGTCGTCATGCCGCGGGCCAGGAGCAGCAGCACCTGCTGCTCGCGCGGCGTCAGCTCGGCCAGCGCGAACCGCAGAAGCTCATCGGACTGCAGGGCCGGCCTGAGGTACCAGCCGGCCAGCCGGTGGGCGATCTGGGACACCGTGGTGCTCGGCTACAAGGGCAAGCTCGACGTGCGATATCAGATGCGGGTCGCGCCCCGACGCACCCGAGCAACCCGGTGCCCAAGGCCGGTGAACTGGCCGCGCACTGCTGGGCCGCGCTGCTCGAGTTACCGCTCCTGGTCGTCGGACAGCCGGTGCTGAGCGGCGACTCGGGCCCGGTCGGCGATCTGCTTGCGACGGTAGGCGGCGACCTTGGCGCGGTTCCCGCAGATGCCCATGGCGCACCAGGTAGCCGTACGGCTGCGGGACTCGTCGTAGAACGCCCACCGGCAGCGCTCGTTGCGGCATATCTTCAAGCGGTCCCAGGTACCTTCTCGCTGCGCTTCGTGCACGATTGTCACCAACGTACCGATGATCGCGTCGATGCCGCTGCCTACCGGGGTCAGCGTCACCTGACCGACGTCGCCAAGCCGCGGTGCCAATACCGTGGTACCCACCACATCGGCGAAATCATCAGCCGGCACCGCGCCAGCCGCCGCCCGGTCGCCGCGCATGACCCGCAGCACCGCCCGCAACCTGACCAGCCGATCCCGATCGGCGCGAGTCAGATCGTCCGCCTTGACCTCGAACTGGCTCTCCGCCAGCCAGGCCCGGACACCGATGGCGTCGGCCAGCGCGTCTGTGCCCCGCTCCACGTGCAATGTGTTCAGGAACGCCTCGACGATGGCCAGGCGGTCAGGCGCGGACGCGGGGATCGCGCGAACCGGCCGATTGCTCATGATGCAAGTGTGCCTCTTGACACCAGCCTTCGCTATTGGCAGGTTACCGAAAACAACGGAGTAGTAACCAGCATAAGCAAGATGACCGTTACAGCCAGATGACCGCTATATTGCGATAGGCACGAAACCGATGACCGACCAGCTCAGCAAGGGCAAAGATAAGCGGGAGTCGACCTGGCGCAACCGCGACTTCAAATGGTTCTGGGGCGGTCAGTCGGTCTCTTTGCTCGGCAATAAGATCACCTTGTTCACCGTGCCCGTGCTCGCGATCACCCGGCTGCACGCGCACGCCCACCAGTTCAGTTCGCGGTGAACGTGATACGCGGTGCGCTCATCGCCGGCATCGCCGTGACCGGTCTTACGCACGTCTTGCCCTTGTCCTGGCTCTACGGCCTGCTGCTCGCGATCGGCGTGGGCTACGCGGTGTCGGTGGCAACGCCGCGACCGCGGGGTCGGCATCCCGCCGAGCGCCCAGCCTGAAGTGAGTAGCCACCGAGTTCGAAGAAGTCATCGTCAACGCCGACTGGCGAGATCTGGAGTACGTCGGCACATACCGCCGCGAGAACCACCTCGGTCGGAGTCGACGGAGCGCGGTAGACGCTGCTCGGGTCGTCGGGCTGGCGGCGCCGTGTATGCGCGCAGCGCGGCCCTGTCCACTATCCCGTTGTGCCATCAGCGCTGCCTCGGCCTCCGCCGAGGCAGTCCTCGTCATGCGATGACGGTATCGCCGGCTATACGGACGAGGAATCAATGAGATTAACTCTCATCAGAGAATTCCCTCGTCACTGCGTTCACAGCGCGTCATCGCGGTGAGGACTTGGCCGCTAGCCGTTTGGCAGCAGGTGCCTCGGGGAGCGAGATGTGTGTCGCCACTGGCACGACCCTTCCCCGAGCAAGGGAGATTCGCATGGCTAAGGACCAGGCGCACAGCGAGTCGGCTCCCGGGTTGCACCGCAACGCGGTCGGCCTCGTACCGGTTCTGTTCCAGTCGGTCGCCAATATGGCTCCTGGTGCGGCGGTGGCGTTCTCGATCTTGTTCGCCGCGCCGTACGCGGGCGGTGCCACGCCGCTCGCGGTGTTAATCGGGCTCGGGCTCTGCCTGCTCGTCGCCGTCACGATTGGCCAGATGGCCAAGCACTTGCCGTCCGCGGGAGGGCTCTATACCTACAACGCACGCGGGCTCGGCAGCGGGCTCGGGTTCATGGTCGGCTGGGCCTTTCTGCTAGCTGAGGTGGTCGTGGCTCCTGGCGGGCTGCTGATACTCGGCATCGTGGCGTCGACCGTGCTGCACGCCCATCTGGGGTGGCCGCTCTGGACCTGGGCGCCGTTCGCCGCCGGCACCGGCTTGGTCGTGTGGTTCCTCGTCCTGCGGGGCATCAAGCTGTCGACCGCGGCGAGCATCGCGCTCGGCGTGTTCGAACTGGCCGTGTTCCTCGCGCTGGCGATCTCACTGATAGTGCACGCGGGCCCGCACAACACCGCGGCGGTGCTCACCATCCATTACCACAACGCGAAGGGCCTGGGCTCGGTGATACCTGGCGTGCTCTACGCGGTGTTCGGGATCATCGGTTTCGAGGCCGCGGCGCCGCTAGGCGAAGAGGCACGCAACCCCAAGCGCGTGATACCGGTCGCGGTGTTCGCATCCTGCCTGATGATCGGCATCTTCTACTTCGTCTGCTACTACGGTGCCACTGTCTTCTTCGGCCCGGGCGAATGGGCCGTTTCCTCGACCTCAACGGTGGCGACCCGTGGCCGGCGCTGGCGACATCGGTATGGGGCCTTGGTTTCATCGCCGTCACGATCGCCCTGGTGAACTCCGCGATCGCCGGGTCGAATGCCTCCGCCGTCGCGACCACCCGCGTCGGCTACGCGCTTGGCCGGATCGGCATGCTTCCTCGTGTCATGGCACGAGTCCACCCAAAGTTCGGGACACCACGGGTCGCTACCCACGTGCAAATGCTGCTGGCCATCGGCTATGCGCTTGGGGTGGGCTTCGCTTTCGGCGCACCGCTGAAGGCACTTGTCTTCCAGGGAACGATCTCCACGATCGTCATCGTCGCGATTTACATGGCAACCGGGCTCAGCTGCATCGCCTACTACCTGCGGGAACGTCGCCGCGAGTTCAACTTGCTGCTGCACGGGCTGATTCCGCTCGCCACCTTTGTGTTGTTCGTTCCCGTGCTGCTTGCCGCGTTCGGTGTGGACTTCGCCGGGCTCGGCATCACCCCGCTCGCGCTGCCAGCGAACGAAGCGCCGTATGTCATCTACGGCTGGCTCGCAGCCGGGGCACTGGTCTTGATCTACTTCCTGGCGACCGACCGATCGCGGATCGCCCGCACCGGCCTGGTGTTCGAGGATCCGGGCTTGGATGACGCCGCTGGCGCTAGCGAGCCAGGTTTAGTCAGTAGCGAGCGGGAAGCCAGACCGAGATGACGTGCCGGTACGACGTTGCGCAGGCTATGGCCGACGCGTGGATGAGATGACAAGTCCCAGCCTGGCCGCCGCCCAGCCTTCCTGGAGTGTGCGTCAACGTTGCCTGACGCTGCGGTTTTCTAGCCGAAGACCCAGCCCTCGGCCACGACCACAGCGATGAACTTGCCGTGCTTTACCTGTCGTTGACTGCATACATATGGAATTTTGGGCCTACCGGGTCCACCGTTTGCCTCACCCGAAATCACTGCGCATGATCGAATCTCGGCGACGGCGATCACAAAGGGATCGGCATGATTCTTGTTGCCCTGTTGAGTCCAGTTAGGAAATTGCTGCACGATTGCGCCGGCGACGGCTGCGATCGCCGCATCAGTTGGAACAACACATCGCTCACGTCCGCCCGAGGAGTCCGTGCACCAGTCTTTTAGGGCAGAGTCGACTGAGATGGCTTCCTTCCATGCCTCCTCGGACACGTGAATCCGCCCGGCCTTGATCAGGTCGTCGAAGCGATTCCACAAACCAGGGAAGTTGTCGATCGGGTAGAACCGCTCCATCCCATCGATAAGTGCGCTGGTGTCGAACGAGTAGTGCGCATCGGAGTTCTTCACGCGATCTCCTCGACGGTTCCGAGCAACTTCGGAACCCTGTCATAGGAGACCTCAAGCAGCTGCGCGAGGTCACGCGAGCTGAGGATGTCCTCCTGGTGGGCAGCCACCATTTGACTGATGAAACGCCTCCCCAGATCGCGCCGCTTGATCTGGTAGTAGATCGGGCTGTCCTGGCCGGCGTTGCGTTGTCTCTCGGCAGACTTGTAAGACGCGTACGCGCTGTCGAATTCAGCCTTCAGGCGCCAGTA
>DATNEK010000145.1:0-5523 GCA_035553055.1 Streptosporangiaceae bacterium
CCTTCGACTGGCTAGGTTCCAGGGGGATGGTGTGATGGCCGGGATCGTGCCACCAGGCAACGGGTATATGCTCACCGCGCGCGGCAGCGTGATGGCGTTCAAGGCGGTCGCCGCGTGGACCCGGTGATTCCTGCTGGTGCCGCGCGGACAGGCGCATACCTTCGGCAACCAGTCCGAGCGCCAGGCCAGGCTGCTCGTGCCGCACGCGCCCGCCGCTGACGCCTACTTCGATGAGCTGGTTTCATGATTTGGGAGAGTTTCCCACGCTATGCGCGGAAACCTCTCCCAGAAACGAAAAGCCTCCCAGATCATGAACCCGGTATCGCGATGATTGCCCGAAATGCCCGGGCAGACAGCAACTGGCGCTGCGAGCCGCCAGGCTGGCGCCGGCCGAGGCATTGAGGATCATCGAGCCACGGCGCGATCTCAGTTCGCTTTTTGAAATAAAGCACACCCGTGCTCTGGCTTGCCGAAGGTGTCTGCGATTGTGGGTCGGTGAGTCCACCGGGCGGGCATGGTCGGGTTGTCATTGTGGGCGGCGGTATCGCCGGGCTGGCCGCCGCTTACTTCCTGCGCGACCGGGTCGGCGCGGTGACGGTGCTCGAGGGGTCGTCGCGGCTCGGCGGCAAGCTCGCCATTTCCGAGGTCGCGGGCCTGGCGGTCGACTCGGGTGCCGAGGCGCTGCTCGCCCGGCGGCCCGAAGCGGTCGATTTGATCCGCGAGCTTGGCCTGGCCGACCAGCTTGTGCATCCGGGAACCACGACGGCGCGGATCTGGACGAGGGGTGAGTTCAGGTCGCTGCCCAGGCGCCAGTTCATGGGCGTGCCGGGGGACTTTGACGAGCTTGAGCGGACGCGGATCGTGTCGGCGGCCGGCGTCGCGAGGGCGCGCGAGGACGCGGTGCTCGCACCGACAGGCAGGGACGGCGACGTGTCGGTGGCTGAGTTCGTCGGCGCCAGGCTCGGCGACGAGGTCGTCGACCGGCTGGTCGAACCGCTGCTTGGAGGTGTCTACGCCGGGCGGCCCGATCAGCTTTCCTACGACGCCACCTTGCCAGCGCTCGCGCAGGCTTCGCTTCGGCATCGGGCTCTCGCCGACGCGGTGAACGCGCTGCTCGGCCCGGTGTCGCCGGACCGCGAGGCGTCCGCGACGCCGGTGTTCGCCACCCTTGCCAGCGGGCTCGGCACGCTACCCGAGGCGGTGGCGCGCGCTAGCGGCGCTCGCGTGCGCACCAGGGCGACGGTCAGGGAACTGGCAAGGATCGCTGACGGCTGGCGGCTCACCGTGGGCCCGACGATCTCGCCGCAGCACGTCGACGCGGACGCCGTAATACTCGCGCTGCCCGCCAGGCCGGCCAGCCGCCTGGTCGGTCAGGTGGACGGCGCCTCGTCGGTATCCGCCGACCTGGCAGCGGTCGAATACGCGAGCATGGCGATCGTCACGCTTGCCTACCCGGTCCGGGCGTTCGGCCAGCCGCTGACCGGCAGCGGGTACCTGGTACCGGCCGTCGATGGCAAGCCGGTCAAGGCGGCGACCTTCAGCACAGTGAAGTGGCCGCACCTGATGGCACTGCCAACCACGAGCGCGGTGCACGTTGTGCGTTGCTCGATAGGCCGGATCGGCGAGGATTCGGTGCTGCAGCGCGACGATGCCGACCTGATCAAGCTCGCCGCCGCCGACTTCGCAGCGGCGACCGGGGTGGCTGGCGCTCCGGTTGATGCCAGGGTCACCAGATGGGGCGGCGGGCTGCCCCAGTACACCGTCGGTCACCTTGGCCGGGTCGCCAGGATCCGCGCTGGCCTGGCGGCTCTGGGTGGCCTGGCGGCGTGCGGGGCCGCCTACGATGGAATCGGCGTGCCCGCCTGCATCGCTTCGGCGAGGCTAGCCGCCGACCAGGCCGCTGGCTATGTGGCAGGACTTGGGCGAATCGCTAACACCGGCGCCAGTACCGGAGAATAGAACCATGACGCAGACGGAACATCACGGTGCGGATCACCCACAGCGCCCGCGGGCCAGGGACCTGAACCAGCTGATCAGGTACACGATGTGGTCGGTGTTCCGAGTCGCCGACCGCTCCGCCATCGATCGCGCCAGCCGTGAGGGACTGGCCAGCGAGGTCGCTGACCTGTGCGAGCAGGCAACGGGCAAGGACGTGGTTACCCGCGGCTGCTACGACCTGCAGGGCATGCGCGCCGACGCCGACCTGATGTTCTGGTGGATCGCCCCAAGCTCGGACGACCTGCAGGAGATGTACGCCAGGTTCCGGCGCACCAGGCTCGGGCGCGCGTGCGAGCCGGTCTGGTCGGCGATGGCGCTGCACCGGCCAGCGGAGTTCAACAAGAGCCACGTTCCCGCGTTCCTGGCTGGTGAAGAGCCCAAGAACTACGTCTGCGTCTACCCGTTCGTCCGGTCGTATGAGTGGTACCTGCTTGACGACGGCGAGCGGCGGGCGATGCTCGCCGAGCACGGCCAGATGGCGCGGGACTACCCCGACGTTCGTGCCAACACCGTGGCCAGCTTCGCGCTTAACGACTACGAGTGGATGCTCGCGTTCGAGGCTGATGAGCTGCACAGGATCGTGGACCTGATGCGGCACCTGCGCGGTGCGACGGCGCGGAGGCACACTCGGGTTGAGATCCCGTTCTACACCGGAAGGCGTAAGGCCATCGGCGAGCTCGTCGCCAGCCTGGCGTGACTTCTAGCCGTTCTTGGACACGAACGCGAGCAGGCGGTCGAGCGGCCAGGCGTTGATCACGTCGTCGGTGGTCAGCCAGCCGCGCTGCGCCGTTCCTACCCCGAAGCGGAGCAGGTCGAGCGCGCCGACCGCGTGTGAGTCGGTATCGATCGCGAACTTCACCCCGGCGTCCCTTGCCGCCTTGATGTGGTCGGACGGCAGGTCGAGCCGCTGCGGCTGAGAGTTGATCTCCAGCGCCGTTCCGGTCTGCGCGCACGCGCGGAACAGCTCGCCGAAGTCCACGTCCACCGGGCCGCGCTTGCCGATCTTGCGCGCGGTCGGATGGCCGATGACGTGGACGTGCGGGTTCTCGCAAGCCTTGATGAACCGCTTGGTCATTTCCGCTCTGGGCTGGTCGAAGTGCGAGTGCACTGACGCGACGCAGATGTCGAAGCCCGCGAGTATGTCGGCGGGCCAGTCGACGGTGCCGTCCTGACCGATGTTCAGCTCGGTGCCGTGCAGCAGGCTGATCGGCCGTCCGCCGTCACCGGCCAGAGCCGACTCCAGCTTTCGCACCTGCTCCCGCTGCTCGAGCATTTTGTCGAGTGTCATCCGTTGCATGAAAAGGTTCGGCGCGTGGTCGGTGATCGCGAAGTAGGCGTGGCCGAGCGCCCGTGCCCTGGCCACCATCTCGTCGAGTGTCGCGACGCCGTCGGTCAGGTTCGTGTGCGAGTGCAGGTCGCCTTTGACATCGCTGAGCTGGATCAGCGTGGGAAGCTTGTGCCGTTGCGCTGCCTGCACTTCGCCGGTGTCCTCGCGCATCGGCGGCGGCACCCAGTCCATCCCGAGCCGGTGGTAGACCTCTTCCTCGGTGAGGCTGGCGATCAGGTTCCCTGTCTCGACCTCGAACAGGCCGTACTCGGACAGCTTGAGCTTCTTGCGCACCGCTATCTCGCGGGTTGCCACATTGTGCGCCTGCGAGCCGGTGAAGTACTGCAGCGCCGCGCCCCAGCTTTCCGCCGGGATCACCCGCAGGTCCACCTGGATGCTGCCGCCGTGCCCGGTGTGATCGGTGCTCACCCGCACCGACGTCTTCGTATCGCCGCGAGCGATCACCGAGATCACTTCCGGCATATCGACCAGTGCCTGCATCAGCGGGCCCGAGTCGCTGGCGGCGGCGAGTATGTCGATGTCGCCGACGGTTTCCCGCTGCCGGCGCAGCGAGCCCGCGTGCTCGCACCGCTCGCAGCCGCTCACAGCCTTGATCAGCGCTACGATCCGGTCGGCGATCTCGGCCGCGACGTTCAGCGGCGCCCGGGAGTCGAGCCCGCGCATGAATTCGATGCCCTTGGCGATCTTCTCCTCACTGCGTGCCCCGAAGCCCTTGAGGTCGCGCAGCTTGCCTTCCCCGATCGCTTCGGTGAGTTCGTCCACTGAGCCGATGCCGAGGTCGGTGTAGAGCTGGAAGGCGCGCTTGGGACCGAGCGCGGGGATCCTTGTCATCGCCCTGACGCCTTCTGGGATCTTCGTCCGCAGCTCGTCTAGCTGGCTGATCGTGCCGGTCTGCTGGTACTGGACGATCTTGGTCGCGATCGACTTGCCGACCCCCGGGATCTTCTGCAGCCCGGCCTCGTTGAGTTCGCCGACGTCGCCGCTGTAGCCGGCGATGGACTTGGCGGCCTTCTCGTAGTTGCGCGCGCGGAACGCGTCACCACCAGTGATGAGGAGCAAATCAGCATATTCTTGGAGCATCTCGGCGACTGCGTCGTTGGCCCTTGGCATGATGGCATTGTCCCCCGCGGCACTGTCGTGCTGCGGCGTCGCCCCGGAATCGGAAGGTAGCCGAATGAGACAGGACGGTCCCGGCGGCTACTGGGTAAGCGACGATCGGTCGCTGATCGACGTGGGTCTTGTGCACATGTGGATCAGCGAGCAGAGCTACTGGGCCAGGGGGCGTCCCTATCCGTCGACGGTCGCGGCCATCGAGAATTCCCTGGTGTTCGGGCTTTATGCGGCTGACGGCGCCCAGGCCGGGTTCGCCAGGCAGGTTACCGACCGGGTCACGTTCGCCTGGCTCTGCGACGTCTTCGTCGACGAGGCGCACCGCGGTCATGGCCTGGGCTCGTTCCTCGTGCGGGTCGCGACCGGTCACCCCGATGTCGCGATGATCAGGCAGGTGCTCAGCACCAAACCGGAACGCACGTTGTACCGGCAGTTCGGCTTTGACCGGCTGACCACTCCCGAGCGCTGGATGGAGCGAGGCCAGGAGCCTATCCCGCCAATCGAGTAGCGGAGGCGGCCGATGGCGGAGGCGGCCGATGGCGGCCTCAGCCGATGGCGGCCTCGATCTCATCGGTGTGGCTGTCAGCGTGCCGGGCCGCGATGACCGCGAACCTGGCTATTCGGCCGTCGCCCAGCGTGAGCTGGCCGGGCTCGAGGTTCTTGATCAGGTTGATCAGCGCGTCGCCAGAGGTCTTCAGGTGAGCGGCCACCTGAGCGGGCGTGATCGAGCCGGTGCTCTGTGCGTGCTCGGCGTTGAGCTGGTCGACCAGGTCAGAGGTCACCTCAGGCGATCCGCCGGCGAGCAGGTCGCCGATCCAGCCCGCCAGGTACTCATACGCGTGGGCGACGTGGTCGGTGATCACGGCGACCGGGCGCGGGTCGCCGTCGACCGGGGCCGACTTCCACTGCGTGTCGGTGCACCGCAGCACGAAGTCCGACAGGCGCTGACGTGACTCTTCGATGGCGGCCGCGTGCTGCGCCGGGCTCAGATCATCGCTCATGGACCGAGCCTAGGGCGGGGTGGCGCGACCACTGCCGCGAACTTGCTAGCGCCGGCGCTCGGTGGG
>DATNEK010000146.1:0-16931 GCA_035553055.1 Streptosporangiaceae bacterium
GACGGTGACTCGGCCCGGCCCGGTTCCGGCTAGCCCACGCGGGGCACGTGCTCGATCGTGTACTTGCCGTCGGGTGACTTGAGAACGCCGACGACATCGACCCTCAGCGCATCGAAGATCACGCCGTGGGTGGCCACCCAGTGGACGGCCAGCCGCCGGAGCCGCCTCACCTTCGCGGCGTCGACCGCCTCGATCGGCGTGCCGTACCGCACGCTCGACCTGGTCTTGACTTCGCACGCCACGAGTGTCCGGTGGTCGGCGGCGACGATGTCGATCTCGCCTCCCGCGCACCGGTAGTTCCTGTCGAGCACGCGGAAACCGACTTGCTGCAGGTATTCGGCGGCAAGCTCCTCGCCTCGACGGCCGAGCACGTCCTTGGGATGCACAGGGCACCACCTCCGAGACGAGGTTGCGGCAAGATGGCGTGTTCTCGCCGCCGCGCTCCTTGGCCTGTGCAGGCTGGTCGTGCCTGTGGATGGCTGGCCCTGGCTGAACGTCCCAGCGTCGGCAGGGCGTGATGTAATGACGCCGCCCAGCCTCTGCCCGGCTTATGACTCGTCGGGCAGCTCCAACTCGCTCTTGGCCAGCTCTTCGATGTTGACATCCTTGAACGTGACAACCCTCACGTTCTTGACAAATCGGGCTGGGCGGTACATATCCCAAACCCACGCGTCGTGCATGGTGACCTCGAAGAACACCTCGCCGTTGTCGGCCGTCCTAACCTTGAGGTCGACGTCGTTAGTCAGATAAAACCTGCGCTCGGTCTCGACCACGTGCGAGAACAGCCCTACGACATCCCGGTACTCCCGGTAGAGCTGCAGCTCCATCTCGGTCTCGTACTTCTCAAGGTCCTCCGCGCTCATGTTCTCCCCTCCGATGAGGCGGGCGCCGGGGCGCGCAGGCCAGCTCGTGCTTCGGGCACGCTGGCTAGCGAACCCGCGATCAAGTCAACGATAGGACCATCGCGTGCTGAGTCCACAGCCGCTGACCCGACCAGAGCAATTTCGCTACTCTGCCACGCCTCATGCGGGTGCTGCTCCGGTTGCGGCGCCACGGGTTCCCACTCGGCCGGCAGCACGTCGTCGCCGACGAGCACGCCGTCTTCGCCCCGGTCATCGGGCCCTAGGACGCTGTCAAGCCTGCACGATACGTTCACGAACGAACGGCGATGCACCGGGCTAGGACCATGGACGTCGAGCGCCGCCATGTGGCTCGGCGTTGAGTAGCCCTTGTGCCGGGAGAACCCGTACTCGGGGTAATCAGTGTGCAGACCCGACATGATCTTGTCCCTGGTCACCTTCGCGACGATCGAAGCCGCCGCGACGCAGACCGCGACCTGGTCGCCTTTCCACATCGCCAGTGCGGGTACCGCCAGGCCAGGAACGGCGAAGCCGTCGGTCAGCACGTAGCCGGGACCTACCGTCAGCCCGGCTAGCGCCTGCCTCATCCCGGCCACGTTGCATACATGCAGGCCGCGTCGGTCGATATCGCCCGGTTCGATTACGACCACGTGCCAGGCCAGGGCGCTCCTCACAATGTGCCGGTATGCCTCTTCGCGCGCCTTGACGGTCAGCGCCTTGGAGTCGGCGACTTGAGCCCAGCGCGGGCCGTCGAGCCGATCAAGCGCGACGGCCGCGACTACCAGCGGTCCTGCGCACGCACCGCGTCCCGCCTCGTCGACGCCTGCCACCGGCCCTAGCCCGGCCCGCACGAGAACCCGCTCGTAGCCCGTCAGCCCGGTACCGCGCCTGGGCGTATAGCCGGCCGGCCGCGGTACGGGCGGAGGCGCTGGCGCGGCAATCCGCCGGGCTGTGGCTCGTGGCCTGCCCTTCTTCGCCTTGGCCGGGCTATGCGCCGCGCGCCCCGCGCGCTCTGCCCGCCCAGCTGACGCCCGCATCGGACAACCTCACCGTGACCTGCGGCGATCTCGACGTGACCGCCGGTTCCTCAGCCGATCGCTGATCCGCAGTCGCAGCCTCCGCTCCATCAGCGTCAGCGGCAAGGCCACGGCGAATCCGACGGTCACCGGCACGTAGGGCGCCGACGACTTGACTGATATCGCGCCGCCTGGATCTATCAGCCTCGTGATCGCCAGCCGGGAGGCGGGCGAATCACGCCCGGCCGACTGCGACAGCCTGGCCTGTTCGAATGTCGAGGGAATCGGAAGGATCCGCAGCCTGCTAGGCGGCCACACGATCATGAACGCGCGGCCGATCACCTTGTTTTCCGGAATAGTTCCGTCGCGATCGAATGAGTAGCAGGTCCTGTCCGGATCTGAGTACGAGCAGTCGTGCAGGCGGGAGTCGGCCGACTCCTCCCGGTTGTCGCCCATCACCCACAGGCGCCCAAGCGGGACGACCACGCTGAACGGGTACTGTGACGGCTTCGCGCCAGGGAACACGTACGACTGCTCCGACAGCGGAACTCCGTTGACGGTGATCTGGCCCTTGGCGGTGCAGCAGACGACATGATCACCTGGCAGGCCGATGACTCGCTTGATGTAGTCGGTCTGGCCTGGAGACGTACCGAACAGCCCAGCGATCGAGTGCAGCAGCGCCCCGATCGTGTCATCGTAGACGCGCACCACCGGATTACGTTGAGTCGTGGCCGGTGCGACGGGCAGGTCCCAGGAGCCTGAGCCGTTGAACACCACGATGTCGCCGCGATCGATCGGCCGCAGGTGGTAAACGAGCTTGTTCACCAGCACTTTGTCGCCGACGAGAAGCGTGTTCTCCATCGATCCCGACGGGATGTAGAACGGCTGCACCACGAACGTCTTGATCAGCAGAGCGATCGTGAGAGCGACCGCGAAAAGTACCACCATTTCGGTCAGAAAGGACCATCGGCCGCGCGTGGCCTGCTCGTCCTGCTCATCCTCTTCTTCCGCCTCGCGCTCGGTCACCTGCGCGGCGTTGCTGTCGGCTGAGTCAGGGCTATTGCCATGCGACATCCGGTCAGTACCACCCGATCCGGTCAGCACGTCATCGTGCATGCGCTGATCGTCGTTCATCATCACCATCCAGCCTAACGGCCAACCGACCGGTCAATCGGCCCGCGCGGCGGCCGGGCTGGATAAGCCCTCGCAACCAGGCAGGAAAAACCGCGGACAGCCGAATCGTGAAATGCACGCCGGCTGGCCGTTGGCAGCCTACCGCCCGAGCCCGCCGAAACCGACCACGATCGCTTCGAGGCCGACCGCGCTCCCCGGTCGGCCTGTCCGGTCACGGGATCGCGCGACCGCGCCGCCCAAGATCTGCGGGTCACACCCTAGCGCGCCGGCTCCCTGCGCTCCTTGATCCTCGCGGCCTTGCCGCGCAGCGATCGGAGGTAGTACAGCTTGGCTCGACGTACGTCGCCCCTGGTGACAACCTCGATCATTTCGATCGCCGGGGTATGCACGGGGAAGGTGCGCTCGACACCTACGCCGTAGCTGATCTTCCTGACCGTAAAGGTCTCGCGGGCGCCGCCACCCTGGCGGCGGATCACGATGCCCTGAAAGACCTGAATCCTCGACCGGTTGCCCTCGGTGACCCTGACGTGAACCTTCAGGGTGTCGCCTGGCCGGAACGCCGGAACGTCCGACCGGATCTGTGCCTGCTCAAGCTCGGCAATCGCGGTGTGCATCGCTCAAATCCCTCATTGTCATCACGCGCACGCCTGCGAACGCGCTCAAGTGGTCTGGTCGCAGCGAAGGCATGCGACGACTGCACGAAGGCCGGGCGGCCACGACGGACAGCGGCTTTCAGTGTGCCACATCTTGGCCAGTGACCGCGAAACCGGCGTCGGAAAGGACGTTGCGATCACGGGAGCTGAGCGCTGAACTTGGCAGCTTCGCGGCGAGGTCGGGGCGATTTCTGGCGGTTCGCCCGAGTGCCTGGTCTCTGCGCCAGCGGGCGATCGCAGCATGATCACCCGACAGCAGCACGTCGGGTACGTCGAGACCTCGCCACGTCCTTGGCCTGGTGTAGGCAGGTCCCTCGATGAGCCCGCACATCGGGCCGTCCCCGGCGCCGAAGGAGTCGTCAGCGGCGGATTCGGTATTACCGAGCACCCCGGGTATCAGGCGACCGATCGCCTCGATCATGACGAGCACGGCCGGCTCGCCTCCGGCAAGCACGTAATCGCCGATGGAAAGCTCGCGGACCCGCATCTGCCTGCTGGCGTACCGCGTAACTCGGTCGTCGATGCCTTCGTACCTGCCACAGGCGAAGACAAGGTGCCGCGCCTGCGCAAGCTCGGCCGCCATCGCCTGGTTAAATAGCGCGCCGGATGGCGTCGGCACGATCAGCTGCGTCTCAGATTCCGCACCGCCTGACCTCGGGCCAACGACGGCGTCGAGCGCCTCGCCCCACGGCTCTGGCTTCATCACCATTCCTGGCCCACCGCCGAACGGCGTGTCATCGACGGTCCGATGTATGTCGTGCGTCCAATGGCGCAGGTCGTGCACGGACACGACGATGTCTCCCCGGTGCACGGCCTTGCCGATCAGCGATACACCGACGGGGGCAAAATATTCAGGAAATATAGTAATAATATCGATACGCAGAATCCGGCCCTCCTGATCCGACTCCCAGCCGTTGCTCGCCCACCCCTTCAGATCGCTGCTTCCGGGTCGAGCAGACCCGGCGGCGGGTCGACCACCAGTCTGCCCCTGGCTAGATCGACCTCCGGCACAAGAGCCGCCACGAACGGAATCATGATCTCGGCACCCGCGCGAGCGCCGGTCCCGTCCACGAGGAGCAGGTCCTGGCCGTGGTGCAGCACGTCGGCGACTATGCCAACGTCCTCGCCGGCGAGGGTCACCACGTGCAACCCGATCAGGTCGTGGTCGTAGAACTCCTCGGGATCGCCAAGTGGTTCTAGGTCCGCCGAGTCGATCTGGAGCAGCGTTCCGCGCAACGCCTCAGCCACGTCTCGGTCCCGGCAACCTTCGAAGGCGATAAGCAGCCTGCCCGAGTGCCAGCGGGCGGCAGCAACGGTCAGCGGGCCGCGCTCGGCCGGGTCGGTCGCCAAGGTCGAGCCCACGGCGAACCGCCCAGCCGGGTCGTCGGTGCGCACGTCGATAGTGACCTCGCCGCGCAGTCCGTGCGGCCGACCGACCCGGCCAACGACAAGCCGCATGGTCGCCTAGCGGGCCTCGTCGGCGTCCAGCAGATCGACCCGCACGTAGGCGTCGCCGGCGAGCGATCCAAGCACGGTCCGCAGCGCCCGCGCGGTACGCCCGCCGCGCCCGATCACCTTGCCCAGGTCATCGGGATGCACCCGTACCTGCAATACGCGACCTCTGCGCAGGTTGCGGCTGGAGACCCGGACCTCGTCTGGGTAGTCGACGATGCCCCTTACGAGGTGCTCGAGGGCCTCTTCGAGCACGTCAATCTCCGCTGCCAGGCTCTGGCGCGGACGCCTCCGCGGCACCGGGCTCTTCCGCAGCCTTGGCAGTCTCAGTGGCCTCGGCAGTCTCAGTGGCCTTGGCAGTCTCAGTGGCCTTGCCAGCCTCAGTAGCCTTGCCAGCCTCAGTAGCCTTGGCAGTCTCAGTGGCCTCGGCAGTCTCGGTGGCCTTGCCAGCCTTAGTGGCCTCGGCAGGCTCAGTGGCCTTGGCAGGCTCAGTGGCCTTGGCGGTCACATTGCCGTCGCCAGCACCGGCAGCCTCGGCCTTGTCCTGCTTGCCCTTGGACGACCCAGCCTTGCCGCCCCTACCTGACCTGCTTTCCTTGCCGTCCCCGGCCTTGCCGTCCCCGGCCTTGCCGTCTCCGGCCTTCGCGTCCGCGGCCTTGGTACCAGCTCTGCCCTTGCTCTTGGGAGCGGCAGCGCTGTCCGCGAGCGTCTCTGCCAGCGCGGCAGCGAAGATCTCCTTCTTGTCGGTTTGAGTGGCCGCTGTCCTGAGCGTCCCCTCCGCGCCTGGCAGACCCTTGAACTTCTGCCAGTCGCCAGTCACCTCGAATATCTTGCGCACCGGGTCGGTCGGCTGAGCGCCGACAGAGAGCCAATGCTGCGCCCGGTCCGAGTTCACCTCGATGAACGACGGGTCCGCCTTCGGGTGGTACTTGCCTATTTCCTCGATCGCCCGGCCATCCCGCTTCGTGCGGGCGTCGGCGACGATGATCCGGTAGTAGGGCTCCCGGATCTTACCCATGCGCTTTAGCTTGATCTTGACAGCCACGGCTGTGGTCTTCTCCCAGCGGATTCGGTGCGGACAGCTGACGTTCGGAGTGGGAGCCGGACGTGCCACCCAGCTTGGTACGGCGGCGACGAGTCAGAGAGGGCCTCGCGGAGCCGATGGTTGCGTTCATATTGTGCCAGACCCGCGACAGTGCGGCAGCCCGCCGCCACCCCCGGGCCATTATGTGCCCCATACCCCCGCGCCACCAGCCGCAGCAGCGTCGTCGGGACGACGAAGCTGGCGAAGAGCTTCTCCGCAACGACGACGTCGGGGCGACCAGGACTATCTATGCGCCCGCAGATCGCTAACACGCTGGTTTGACTGGGTGCGTGACGGGCCCGGGGCTGCTGTGTGCGGAGGATTGCCGCGTGCTCGGCGAATGATTGCCGGACTATTGCGCCCGGGTCGGCGGATCAGGGAGGATTGCCGTGTTCGTGGCGGATGACTGGCGTGTTCCGGATACTTCCCGTGCTGGTCACGGAAGGTTTCCGGGTGAATCGCGGATGATTGCCAGGTTACGGATGGGTTTCGTGCTATGACACGGTCAGCCTTCCGTGATGCGGCAATTATTCGCCCGGGCATCCACCGCGCCCGGTACCCCGGGTCCTAAGTACCCGCATCTCGTACTGCCCGGCGCCCGCCACGGCCGGGCCCTGCTCAGCGGCCCTTGCGGCCTGAGCGGCCGCGGTTGCCTCGCAGGCCGGGCGGCAATTGCTGCGAGTCGGTCGGGCCGCTTCCCTGCTTACCGAACCGCGGCAGCGGCGGCAACTTGCCTGGATCACCCGACGCCACAGCCTTACGCAGGCCGGGCGGGAGGTTCAGGCCAGCTTGATCAAGCGCCGACATGTCCAGACCTGACATGTCGAGCCCAGGCACGCCGCCAGCGCCCTGACCACTCCCAGCGCCCTGACCACTCCCAGCGCCCTGACCGCCCGCTGACGCGCCGAGCCCGGCTAGGCCAGCACCAACCTGGTCCTGCCGACCGCCAGGCCGACCGGCACCAGCGGCGGCGGGCCGCGCTCCCCCGCCTTTGCCCTTCTTCTTGCCCTTCGCCTTCTGACCACGCCGTCCGCCGCCCGGCAGTCCGGGCATTCCAGGCATGCCTCGCATACCGCCCATCATCTGCCGCATCATCTTCTGGCCCTCAAGGAACCTGACCACGAGCGAGTTGACCTCGCCGACAGTCACTCCGGCCCCGTTAGCGATCCTCAACCTGCGCGAGCCATTCAGGATCTTGGGATTCCGGCGCTCCTCCGGTGTCATCGAGTTGACGATGGCGGCCGCGCGGTCAAGATCCTTGTCGCTGATCTGGCTGAGCATCTCGCGGTTCTGCGCCGCCCCTGGCAGCATGCCGAGCAGGTTGCTGATCGGCCCGAGCTTGCGTACCATCGCGAGCTGCTCGACGAAGTCCTCGAGCGTGAAGCCTTCCGCGGAGACCAGCTTGCCGGCCATCTCAGCGGCCTGCTGCTGGTCAAAGGTCCGTTCTGCCTGCTCGATCAGCGTCAGGATGTCGCCGAGGTCGAGTATCCGCGAAGCCATCCGGTCCGGGTGGAACAGGTCGAAGTCCTCGAGCTTCTCACCCGACGAGGCGAACATAATCGGCCGGCCGGTCACCTGCGCGATCGAAAGTGCCGCGCCACCGCGTGCGTCGCCGTCGAGCTTGGTCAGCACCACGCCATCGAAGCCGACCCCGTCAAGGAACGCCTGCGCGGTCGTCACCGCGTCCTGGCCGATCATCGAGTCAACGACGAACAAGATCTCGTCAGGATCGACCGCATCCCTGATGGCCGCCGCCTGCGCCATCATCTCCTCATCGACACCCAGCCGGCCAGCCGTGTCGATGATCACGATGTTCTGCAGCCGACGCCTGGCCTCGTCGAGGGAACTCCGTGCCACGGCAACCGGATCACTAACACCGGCGCTGGCCGGGGCGGACGCCCCCCCAGAACCGCCCGCGTTACCGGGCGAAGGTGCGTAAACCGGCACCCCGACGCGCTCGCCGAGCACCTGCAATTGCTGGACGGCGTTGGGACGCTGCAGGTCAGCGGCAACGAGCATAGGCGTATTGCCCTGACCGCGTAGCCAGAGCGCGAGCTTGGCCGCGAGCGTGGTCTTACCTGAGCCTTGCAGGCCGGCCAGCATGATCACGGTCGGCGACACCTTGGCGAACCGCAGCCGCCTCGCCTCGCCGCCCAGGATCTCGATCAGCTCTTCGTTGACGATCTTGATGACCTGCTGCGCCGGATTCAGGGCCTGGAGCACGTCAGCCCCGAGGGCACGTTCCTTGACCCGGGAGATGAACGTCCTGACCACCGGGAGCGCTACGTCGGCTTCGAGGAGCGCGATCCTGATCTCGCGGGTCGTGGCTTCGATGTCGGCGGGCGACAGCCGTCCGCGGCCGCGCAGCGACGAGAAGACTTGAGTCAGCCGGTCAGAGAGTGTCTCGAACACCTGTCATGAGCCCCTTCTCGCATCTACCCGCTGTTCAGCCTAGCCACGGATCTAACCGACTAGCGCGTCCACGAACGTCTCTGAGTCAAACGGGGCGAGATCGTCCGGGCCTTCACCAAGCCCAACGAGCTTCACGGGCACGCCAAGCTCGCGTTGCACGGCGATCACGATGCCGCCCTTGGCCGTGCCATCGAGCTTGGTAAGCACGATCCCAGTGATGTCGACAACCTCGGCGAACACGCGAGCCTGCCGCAACCCGTTCTGCCCGGTGGTGGCGTCGAGCACGAGCAGGACTTCGTCGACAGTGCCGTGCTTGGAGATTACCCGCTTGATTTTGCCAAGCTCATCCATCAGCCCGGTCTTGGTGTGCAACCGACCAGCGGTGTCGACGATCACGGTGTCGACGCCGGCCGCGATGCCAGCCCCTACCGCTTCGAACGCCACGCTCGCCGGATCGGCTCCGTCCCGATCGGCTCTGACTACCTTGGCGCCAACCCGCGATCCCCACGTCTCAAGCTGATCGGCCGCCGCGGCGCGGAAGGTGTCGGCCGCCCCGAGCAAGACCGTCTTGCCGTCGCCGATGAGCACCCTGGCTAGTTTTCCGCATGTGGTGGTTTTGCCCGTGCCATTGACCCCGACGACGAGTACGACCGCTGGCCGGTCTCCGTGCGGCGCGATGCGCAAGGTGCGGTCGAGACCGGGATTGACCTGTTCGAGCAGGTCAGACCGCAGCAGCTCTTTAAGCGAGCCCGTGTCGCTTGTCCCAGCCACCTTGACCTCGGTCCGCAGCCGGTCGACGAGCGCGGTCGCCGGCCCAGCCCCCATGTCCGCGGTGATCAGGACCTCTTCGATCTCGTCCCAGGTCTCGTCGTCGAGCCTTCCTGACGACAGCAGGCTGAGCAGCGCCGACCCGAACGCGGTCTGCGATCTTGCCAGCCGACCGCGCAGCTTGGCCATCCGGCCAGCCGATGGCGGCGGCCGCTCGACGATCGGCGGCACTGGCGGCGCGGTCGTCGGCTCAAGCGGCGCTGGCGGGGCCGCACCGACATCCGTATCAGCCGTCGCGCCAGCGGGTGGCGCGATGATCCCTGTGCCAGTCCCATCCCGCAGCTGCTCGGCTGCTCCACGGGCCAGCCGGGAGCGGCGTCGCCGAGGCGCGACCAAGAACCCACCGCCCGTGATCAGCGCCACGAGCACGATTCCAAGAACAATGAACAACGTAACCATGTCCGCCCCAGTCTGACAGACGCGAGCGACCAGCTAAGCCAGTCGGGCCTCCCCCGAGGCCGCCCCCTAGGCCCTAGGCCGGCTCGCGCTCCCTGAGCCGCTGACTGATCACGGCCGACACTCCGTCGGATTGCATGGTGATGCCGTACAGGCAGTCGGCGATCTCCATGGTCCGCTTCTGGTGGGTCACGATGATCAGCTGTGAGCTGGCCCTCAGCTCATCAAAAATATCAAGCAACCGCTGCACGTTCGTGTCGTCGAGCGCCGCCTCGACCTCGTCCATCACATAAAAAGGTGAAGGGCGCGCCTTGAAAATTGATACAAGGAACGCGATCGCCGTCAGCGATCTCTCGCCGCCCGACAAGAGTGAGAGCCGCTTGACCTTTTTGCCGGGCGGCCTGGCCTCGAACTCGATCCCGGTCGACAGCATGTCGTCCGGCTCGGTCAGAATCAGCCTGCCCTCGCCGCCAGGAAATATCCTCCCGAAGATCTGCTCGAACTCCCGAGCGGTATCGGCGAACGCGTCGGCGAACACTTGCTGGACCCGGTCGTCGACCTCCTTGACCACGGTGAGCAGATCGCGGCGGGTCTTGCGAAGGTCATCGAGCTGGGTCACGAGGAACGCGTGCCGCTCTTCGAGCGCGGCGAACTCCTCGAGCGCGAGCGGGTTGACCTTGCCAAGCTGGTCAAGCTGGCGCTGGGCGACGTCGGCGCGGCGCTGCTGTGTCTCGCGGTCGAAAGGAAGCGCGGGCTGGTCGCCGTCCGCTGGCTGAACCGGCACGTCGGGTCCGTACTCGGCGACGAGCGCATCGACGTCCACGGCGAACTCCTCAGCCGCCCTGGCTTCGACCTGGTCAAGCTTCATCCGCCTGCTCGCCTTGGCCACCTCGGTCCCGTGCGCGGTGTTCACGACCTTGTCGAGCTGCGCCGACGCCTCCCTGATCCGGTTCCTGACCGTCTTGAGCTGTTCGTCGCGTCCTTGGTGGGCGATCTCCGCCTGCTGCCGTTCGGCGTCGGCTAGCATGAGCGACCGCTCGATGGCCGCAAGCGCGACGGCGGCTCCCTTCGCCACAGCGCGGGCGACCTTCGCCTCGGCAGCCCGGCGCCTAGCCCGGTCAGCGGCTCCGGCGATCGCCTGGCGCTCGGTAAGTGCCGAGGACGCCAGCGCGTCTGCCCGGCCGCTGATCGCGCGCAGCCGCTCCTCGACGGTACGCACCTCAAGCCTGGCATCCATCTCGGTAGCCCTAGCCGCCGCCGCGCTGTCGGCAAGCGCCTGCTTAGCTGTACTAGCCCGGGGGGACGCCGCGCCGGTCGGGGGATACCCCCGAACCTCCGACGGCACTGAACTCCCCTGGTGCTCGTCGTCCGGGAGCTGGCCGGTGCCGTCGTCGGCGGCGCGGTCGCGGCTGGACTCGGCGGCGATCTTGGTTTCGATCTCGGCCAGCTGGCTTCGGCTCTTTTCGGCCGAACGGTCGGCGGCCGCGATCGCGGCAGCCAGTCGACCGGCCTCGTCCTGCGCCGCGCGCGCCGCGCCAGCGAGGGTGCCGAGGCGTCCTGAGATCTCCGCGGCTGCCGCGTCCACCTCGGCCATCGCGGCTTGTGCAGCCGCGAGGCCCTGCTTCGCGTTGTCCTCGTCTTCGAGTGCCTCAGCCAGCTCACGCTCGGCGCGCTGCGCATCGATCTCAGCCTCGGCGAGCTGATCGGCCGCCTGCTGTGCCGCCGCGCGCAAGCCAAGCGTGCTCTGACCATCGGCCGAACCGCCGCGCGCCCAGTGCGCGCCAAGCAGGTCACCGTCGGCGGTGACCACGGCGACGGCCGGATCGGCAAGCACAAGCTCAAGCCCGGCAGCCAAGTCCGGCGCCACGAGAACCCCGGCAAGCAGCCGGTGTATCGCGCCAGCCAACTCGCCCGGCGCCTTCACAAGTTCAAGAGCAGGCATAACGGGACGCGTCCCCTCATCGCCCACCCAGACGCTGGTCTCGCCGAGTTCGCGGGGAATTCCTGGGGGGCGCTCCCCCGGGCTACCAGCAGCATCAGCGTCAGCGATAACTAGCTCAGCGCGACCTGCCTGACGCTCGCGCAGCGCGGCTAGTATTTCCGCGGCCGACTGAACGTCGCGTACGGCGATGGCATTCGCGGAGGCTCCGAGCGCCGCCGCGATCGCCTCGGCGGCGCCGTCAGCAACGGTGATCAGCTCGGCAAGAGGCCCGAGCACCCCTGCGAACGTAGCTCCGTCGGCCAGCAGCACGGCCGACGCGTCGGCACCACGGCGAACGGCCTCTTCGAGCGCGGTCACCCGGGCGCGAAGGCCGGCCCGCTTGTCGCTGACCTGATGCTCAGCCTCGCGCAGCCTGGCGACCAAAGCTGATGCCGCGCTCAATTCGGCGGCCGCTTGCTCGCTCGACGACGCGAGCGCGACTCGATCCTCGTCCCGGCCGCCAAAGTGATCTTGAAGTTCCGCGTACTGACGCTGCGCCTGCTCGGCGCGCGTCCTGGCAGCCGTGAGCGCGGCAGCTAGCCGACCAGCTTCCTCCTGCGCGGCGACCAGCTTGCTTCTGGCCGCACCGGCTTGCCCGCGCAGCCTGGCGAGTCGCTCAGCGCGAGCGGCGGCTTCCCTGGCATCAGCGGCGAGCTTGCGCTCGGTCTCGGCGAGCGCTGCCTCAGCGCCGGTCCTCGCTGACACCGCCACGGCCAGTTGCTCTCTCGCGGCCGTGAGCCTGGCCCCGAGTTGTCTTTCCTGCTCGCGAAGCAGCGCCGCTTCCCGGTCGAGTTCGTCGGGATCGCGTCCCGGCCTCGCTGGCTCAGGCGGCGCCGACAGGTGCCTGTGCCGCTCAGAGGCGAGGTCAGCGACCGCCCGCAGTCGCTCGGCCAGCCCGCCGAGAGCGAAATAAGTTTCCTGCGCGACCGCCAGCCGAGGGGCGTGCTGCTGCTCGGCGGCCTCGAGTTCCTCTTCGGAGGCTCTCGCCGCTGCCAGCACGTTCTCTAGTTCGGCCCGCAACGCCGCTGCGACGGACTCGTCAGCCTCGTCGCGCTGGAGTTCGGCGGACAGCGTGACATACTCATCGGCCAGCAGCCGCAGCCTGGCGTCACGCAAGTCGGCTTGGATCACCGCTGCCTTGCGTGCCAGCTGAGCCTGACGGCCAAGCGGCTTGAGCTGGCGACCAAGCTCGGTGGTCAAGTCGACCAGCCTGGTCAGGTTCGCTTGCATCGCGTCGAGCTTGCGCAGCGCCTTTTCCTTGCGCCTGCGGTGCTTGAGAACGCCAGCGGCTTCCTCGATCAGCGCCCTGCGCGCCTCTGGCCCGGCGTTGAGAATGTCGTCCAGGTGCCCTTGGCCGACGATGACGTGCATCTCGCGGCCTAGGCCGGTGTCGGACAGCAGTTCTTGCACGTCGAGGAGTCGGCACTGGCTGCCGTTGATCGCGTATTCGCTCTGCCCGGTACGGAACAGCAGCCGGCTGATCGTCACTTCGGCGTAATCGATCGGCAGAGCACCGTCGCTGTTGTCGATGGTGAGCGTCACCTCAGCGCGGCCGAGCGCCGGCCTTGCCGATGTTCCAGCGAAGACGACGTCTTCCATCTTGCCGCCGCGAAGCGGCTTGACGCCCTGCTGGCCCATTACCCAGGTGAACGCGTCTACGACGTTCGACTTGCCTGACCCATTGGGTCCAACGACGCAGGTGATACCCGGCTCGAACCGCAGCGTCGTGGCTGAGGCGAACGATTTGAATCCGCGCAGCGTGAGGGTCTTCAGGTACACCGCCTGCTACTCCTCACCAGATAGCGCTAGGTTCCACCGCACCTTACCGTGCGCGGCGCAGCAGATCGGGCAACCGGCCGATGACGTCGCCGACGCGGTCAAGCTGTCCGCATCTGCCCACATTGTCGAGGGGCATTCACTGCTGCGGGCAGCCTGTTATCGCTGCTGACCTATGGCCATCAGCTAAAAGCACGCGCGCCTAATCGCGGATCAGCCCTGGCGGACTGCCCGTTCACGGCATTCAGACGAGTGCGAACCCTGTCAAATCGGTACAACACTTATCAATCTGTCAAGTTAGTGCAGGCTCGCGTTCGTCAAGCAGCATTTCATGACCGACTCCGGCAGCAAGCACGTCGTTCACTTCCTGCAGCCGAACAAGCTCGGCTTCAAGATCGCGTACGCGCCGCTGCAGTCGGCGTACTTCGGAAACCATGCGGGGATCAGGCCCGCCAACATGGCCAAGCAGAGCCTTCGCCATTGCTTGAGGTCCTCCACACTGAGTGACCAGAGTGGGCGCGCACGTGGAATCGCAGAAAACGCGCCAGGCTGCGCGCAGGTAACTCCTCCATGGTCCCATCTCAAACCCATCCGGTCAAGTTGGCGTTTGCGCAGTTCACAAGCCATGTCTTGGGTTCCGGCCCAGCCAGTTCACGTCAGCGGTGCCGACTCACCGCTCGACAAAGCCAGAGAATCCGCCACGGACCGGATCCCAACGATGCGTAACCTGCGCTACCTGACCCGGCGTGCCAGGACCCTCGAGCCGACCAAGCAATTCGATCAGGCTTTCCCTGCCGCCTTCGGCGACGACCTTGACCCTTCCGTCGACAAGATTTTCCGCGGCCCCGAGCAACCCAAGCTCAAGTGCGTTCCGGCGAACCCACCACCGGAAGCCCACGCCCTGGACCCGGCCGCGCACCCAGGCGGTTAGCCTCGCCTGGGAACCTGGCGTGTTGGCGCCCGATGAGGGACCGGCGTGCTGGCCGATCCCATCCCAATCGTCATCTGACCCGGTCACCAGCGGCCCTGCCGGGGTCTTCGCTGACACCTAGGGCAGCTATAGGACGACCGGTTCATGAACTTCTCCCTGATTACGGGAGTGCCGCAGTTCGGGCATGGCTCGCCTTCTCTGCCATAGACCGCCAAAGATCGGTCGAAATATCCGCTTTCCCCATTAACTTGCACATAAAGGCTATCGAATGATGTACCGCCCGCCTGGATCGCTTCCGCGAACACCTCTCTGACCGCGGCAAGCAATCTGCTGACGTCGCCTCGCCTGAGCGCGTCCGTGCCGCGCGCCCAGTGCAGCCCGGCACGCCATAGCGCCTCATCGGCGTAGATATTGCCGACTCCGCTGATCAAGGACTGATCGAGCAAGGCGCGTTTGATGCCGGTGTGCCGTGTCCTCAACCTGGCCGAGAACCGATCGTCATCGAACTGCGACTCAAGCGGGTCGGGTGCGATGTGCTTGATCACCGCTGGCAGCTCCGCACCGCCGGGATCGAACATCAGATGCCCGAATGTTCGCTGGTCAACGAATCGAAGGTCAGGGCCTGCGTCGTCAAATGTGAACCTGGCGCGCAGGTGCGGGCCGTCAGGCGCGACCGGGTCGCCTACCAGGAGCTGTCCGCTCATGCCCAGATGGGCGAGCAGCGCATCCTCGCCGACGGTCAGCCACAGGTACTTTCCGCGCCGCCGGGCATCACCGACTTGCCGTCCGGTCAGCGCCGCCGAGAAGTCATCTGGACCAGCCAGGTGCCTGCGCGCGGCGCGCGGATGGAGCACCTCGACGTGGAAGAACCTGCGCCCACTGACATGTCGCTGGAGGCCGAGCCTGACGCTCTCCACCTCTGGCAGCTCTGGCACCGTAGTCCGCTCGGCCTTTCTCGCTAAGACCGGCGCTGCCTGCTGGTTGGCGCCTGGTCGCCCGCGCCCCCGCTGTGCCTTTCCTGGGGGCTACTACCCCCGGCTCCCCCGGCCCCCGAGACGCTCAGGCTCTCGCTGATCGCGGTCCATGCGAGCTCGGCGGCCTGCTGCTCGGCTTCCTTCTTCGACCGGCCCTCACCTTCGCCGTAGATCTGGCCGCCGATCTTAGCGACTGCCCTGAACGACTTCTGATGATCGGGCCCGCTCTCGTCGACCAGATATTCGGGTCCGCCCAGTTCCTCCGCCGCGGTCAGCTCTTGCAGCGACGTCTTCCAGTCAAGCCCAGCTCCCAGCCTGGCTGACCTGGCGATCACGGGATCGAAAAGCCGGTGCACGAGCGCGTCGGCCGCGTCGAGTCCACCATCGAGGTAGACGGCGCCGATCACGGCCTCAAGGGTGTCGGCAAGTATCGACGACTTGTCCCTGCCGCCGGTAGCTTCCTCGCCCTTGCCGAGCCTGATATAGCCACCCAGGCCGAGTCCCCTGGCGACTGCTGCCAGCGCGCGGCTGTTCACGACGGCAGCGCGCAACTTCGCGAGATTGCCCTCAGGTAGATCAGGATGCCGTCGGAACAACGTGTCGGTGACGATCAGCCCGAGCACTGAGTCGCCGAGGAATTCGAGCCGCTCGTTGGTCGGCAGCCCGCCGTTCTCGTAGGCGAACGATCGGTGAGTCAGCGCCCGGTCAAGCAACCCGTCGCTGACATAAACCTGCAGTTCGCGAAGTAGGACCGCGGTATCGGCGTCTTGTGCCCGGCCGTCCGCTGGGGTGCTCAACGTTCCTCCTTCCCCCGATCACGGGCCAACCGCGACCGGCTGCTCAGGAAGGAGTAACTACCTGACGCCGGTTGTAGGTACCGCAGGTCGGGCAGGCCGTGTGCGGCAGCTTCAGCTCGTGACATTGTGGACACGGCACCAGGCTCGGGATGGTCGTCTTCCACTGGGACCGGCGCGACCTGGTATTGCTCCGCGACATTCGCCGCTTGGGTACTGCCACCTCAGCGCTCCTTAGAAACTGCGGGACCGGTTGTCCCTGCGTCTTGTCCGGCCTCATCGGACGGAAACAAATCCTTAAGTACTGCCCAGACACCGCCATCGCTCGGGTGCCCGTGGTCGGGCTCGGCATCGGCCAGCCGGACGCCGCACGTGCTGCACAGCCCCTGGCAATCGGCGTCGCACAGCGGCGACAGGGGCAGGTCAAGCACCAGCGCATCTCTCAAGGCCGGCTCAAGGTCGAGCAGGTCACCATCGAGAAAGTATCCGTCATCGTCTGAGCTTTCTGACGCATCCGGGCCACCCATCCCGCCTGACCGGGGTACGAACAGCTCCTGGAACCTCACCTGCGTGCTCGATGTGAACTCGTCCAGGCATCGAGCGCACTCACCCACAAGCGGCGCCGACACATCGGCAGTCA